>NZ_JBBIMD010000047.1:0-17606 GCF_037444525.1 Thermus sp.
GATGCGCCAGAGTAGGGCTTGGGCTTCGGAACTCATGGTACCCGTTATCCGACGGGAAACCGGCAGCCCCTTTCAAGTGGTCTTCCCTGCATAAACCTGAAGCCGGAAGTATAGGTGCAAGTTTTGAGCTGGGGGAAGACGAAGCGGAAAGGCCACTCCAGGGGGTCCGTCTTCAGGCTAGCCAGGAAACCCATCAGAAAGGGTCCTACAAAGAAAATTCCGAAGGCCAGAAGGAGACCGTAAACCCAGGCCACCCTCACCCAAAACCACCGCGCCCGTTCCATTTACACCCCCTTCTCCCCCACCCCGTAGCGACGCTGGAGGAGGACCACCAGGAGGGTGAGGAGGGCCAGGACCAGCGCTGCTGCGGAGGCCAACCCCACCCTGGGACTGGCCCCGGAGGGGAAGACGTTGGCGTACACGTAGTAGGCCAGGGTAATGGTGCTCTCCAAGGGGGCGCCGCCCGACCCGCCAATAAAGAGCACTTGGTCAAAAATCTGCAGGGTGCCGATAAGGCCCAGGGTGATAACCAGGAAGAGCACCGGGCGGAGCATGGGGACGGTGATGCGGCTAAACATCACCCAGGGCCCGGCCCCGTCCAAGGCCGCCGCCTCGTAAAGGGTCTTGGGAATACCCTTAAGGCCGGCTAGGAAGATGACCATGAAAGTTGGGATGGTGGTGTAGGTGTTCATAAGGATGATGGCCCAAAGGGGGAGGGGAAGCCCCAGGAAGGTGTTCCGGGTGGAAACCCATGGAAGGTCTACCCGCACCTCCAAGGGCCTCAAGATCCCTAAAAGGCCCAAGGCGTAGACCAGGAGGCCGGCCCCCAGGAGGGAAAGGATGGCCGCGTCCGGGTCCCAGGAAGGCCTAGGCCACCCCCGCCCCCTTATCCACATAGCCCAGAGGCCCTGGAAGAGGAGAGAAAGGAGGCCCAGGGCCCCCAGGTGGGGCAGGTGGGCCAGAAGGAGGGTTAGAAAATAGTTGACCAAGCCGTTCCGCTGGAACAGCCAGAGGAGCAGCAGGCTCGCCGCTGCGGTGGAGACCACGGAGGGGAGGTAGTAGAGGGTGCGGAAAAAGGTTACCCCCCGGATGGGCCGGTTGAGGGCCAAGGCGAGGAGGAGGGCCAGCAATGTCTGGAGCGTGGTGACGATAAGGCTATAGGTCAGGGTGTGCTTAAGGGCAGTGAGGAAAAGGGGTTCTTTGAAGAGGCGGAGGTAGTTCTCCAGGCCCACGAACCTGGGTGGGCTAAAGAGGTTGTAGTCGGTGAAGCTGAAATAAACGGCCCTCAGGAAGGCGTAGAGAAAAAACACCCCCAGGGTAAAAAGGAAGGGCAGGAGGAGGAGGAGGGCATAGAGGGCCTCGAGGGTCTTGACCTTGAAGCGCATAGTCCCCCCGTGGGGGGGGGGCCGCCCCCCTTCTGGGTGGTTACCGCCTACCCGTTAGCCGGTCCAGCTCCCGCTGGGCGTCCTGCAGGGCCTGGCCCACGGTCTTTTGACCGGTAATCACCGCCTGAAGGGCATCGTTGATGGGACGCATCCAGTCCCCGCCAAACCCCCGGAACTTGAAGGGGTAGACGTTGCCCCCTTGAGAGGTGGAGCCCTGGAAAACGATCCGGTTTAGCTCGGGCTCCTTCCCGGGGCGCTGGAAGTAGGGGTTGTTAGCCAAGGCACGGCGGCTGGGGATGGCAAGCCCCCGCTCCAGGACCCACTGCTGGGCCTCAGGAGAGGTCAGGGCCTTGAGGACCTTGACGGCCGCTTCCTTGTTCTTGCTGGCAGCGTTCAGGCTCCAGGAAACGGTGAAGATAAAGTTGCCCCGCTTCTTGGTCACCGGGTCCAGGGGCAGGAAGGTGGTCCGGTAGCGCAGGTTGGGGGCCTTATCCCGCAGGAAGCCCGCGATCCAGGCCCCCTCCATGGCCACGGCCGCCTTCTCTGCCCCAAAGCACCCGCCCGTCCAGCCCTCCCCCAGGTCCTGGGCGAACTTGGCTGCCCCCTGGCGCACTAGACCCGTGTACCACTCAAAGGCCCGGCGGAAGTTGGCATCCAAGACGGTGTGGCCCTTCTCATCAAAGGGCTTCCAACCGGTGGCGAAGGCAAAAGCCCCGAAGCGGGCGAAATCCGCCACCAGACAGAGCCCGGTCACATCCTTCAGCTTGGACTGCACCTGGCGGAGTTTCTCGGCAAAGGTGTCCCAAGTATCCTGCTGGTTGAGGTACTTGACCCCCGCCTCATCAAAGAGGTCGGTGTTGAACTGCAGGGCCAGGGTATTGAAGTCCTTGGGGATGCCATAGAGCCGGCCCTGGTAGGTAAAGGCCTGGACCAGGTTAGGCAGGAACTCCCCGATCTCCTGCCGGGTGAAGTACCGGTCCAAGGGCTCCACCTTGCCTGTGGCGAAGAGGCTTTCTGACCAGAAGATGTCCACATAGAAGAGGTCGGGCGCGGTCCCGGCGGAAAGAGCGTTGAAGAGCCACTGGGTGTAGTCTCCCTCAATAGGCTCGTAGACCACCCGGATGCCCTCCTTATCCAGTTTGGGTTGAACCACCTCCTTAAGGAGGCCACTTACAATGGCCACGTCCGTGCCCCCCCAACCGGAGATGCGCACCTGCACCTGGGCCAGAGCTGGCAAGCTCAAGCTGAGTAGAAGCAAAAATACCCAAAAGGTCCTACGCATACTTCCCTCCTTCTAGAAAAGTCCAATACCTAGGGCCGAAGGCCTACGGGTTTTTGACCGATCCCACCTCCTTTCGCGCGGTGGTGCCCCGAACCACCAGGTGCACGGGTAGGCGACGGCCTCGGGGCTCAGACCCCCTTAGGGCCTCCCGGAGGAGGTCCACAGCCTCCTGGGCCAGGGTAGGGATGTCTTGGTGCACGGTGGTCAGGCCCTCCCCGATCTCCGGGAGGTCGTCGTACCCCACCAGGCTCACGTCCTGGGGTACCTTGAGGCCCAGGTCCTCGAGGGCAGCCCTGGCCCCCAAGGCCATCTCGTCGGAGGCGGCGAAAAGGGCGGAGAACCGCACCCCCCCCTCCCAGGCCCTCCGGACCGCCCGGTAGGCGGTGAGGACATTGAAGTCGCCGTCCAGCAAGAGCTCTGGACGGTAGGGTACTCCGGCCTCCTCCACAGCTCGGCGATAGCCCCTAAGCCGGTCCCGGCCTGCCTGGTGGTGCAGGTGGCCAGTGAGATGGGCGATGGCCTCGTGGCCCAGTTCCAGGAGGTGCCGAGTGGCCTGGTAGGCCCCCTCCTCGTCGTCAGGGGCCACCCAGAAGACCCCCGGGTAGTGGCCCACGAGGACGAAGGGGACCCCTTGCTCCTTCAGGCCCTCCACCCGGGGATCGTGGTCATGGGCCCCCAGGAGGAGGTAGGCCAGAGCCTCCTCCTCTGGTAGGCCCACAGGGTCGGTGAGAACCTCCCGGACCCGAAGCCCCTCCATGGCCAGCTCCTCCGTCAGGGCCTCTAGGAGCAGGGCGAAGTAGGGGGTATAGCGGCGCACCCCGGGGGCTAGGAGGAGCCCTACGGTGCGGGAGCGTCCCACCAGCTCCCGGGCCGCAGGGGAAGGAACAAACCCCAGCTTCTGGACCAGGGCTAGGACCCTTTCCCGGGTCTGGGGGCTCACCCCAGGGCGGCCGTTGAGGACCCGGCTGACCGTACCCACGGAAACGTTAGCCAAGCGGGCAATCTCTCTTATAGTAAGATCCTTTTGCTTAGACATCGTAAACGTTTACGCACCTTATACTTCCATCCCCCTATCCTTGTCAAGGCCCAGAGCCTACCGCGCTGTCCAACCCAGGTCTATGGGCCAGGCCACCCCCGTCACCACCCCGGCCCTCTCCGATACCAAGAAGAGCACCAGCTCCGCCACCTCCTCAGGCTCAATGAGCCGCTTCACCGCCGCCTGGGCCAGGAAGACCTTCTCCAGAACCTCCCCCTCGGAAATGCCCAGGCTCCGGGCCTGGTCCCCCACCTGCCCCTCCACCAGGGGCGTGCGCACGTAGGCCGGGCAGATGGCGTTCACCGTCACCCCAAAGGGCCCCGCCTCCAGGGCCACGGTCTTGGTAAGCCCCAAAAGCCCGTGCTTAGCGCTGATGTACGCCGACTTGTAAGGACTCGCCACCAGCCCGTGGACGCTGGCGATGTTCACGATCCGACCCCACCCCCGGGCCTTCATCCCGGGCAGCAGGGCCTGGATGAGCTGGAAGGGGGCGGTGAGCATCACCTGGAGCATCCGCTGCCAGACCCTAAGGGGAAACTCCTCCACCGGGGCGATGTGTTGAAAGCCGGCGTTGTTCACCAGGATGTCCACCGCAAAGGCCGAGGCCCGCTGCCCTAGGGTCTGCACCGCCTCGGGGTCCGCGAGGTCCGCCTGCAGGAAGACCCCCCCGATCCGCCTGGCCACCTCCTCGCCCTCGGGGCGGAGGTCGTGGACCAATACCCTAACCCCCGCCCCCGCCAGGGCCTCGGCGATGGCCCGCCCAATGCCGCTTGCCGCCCCTGTGACCAAGGCTGTTTTGCTCCTCATGGTCCGAGTCTAAAGGCTAAGGTAGGCCTCCCGAACCCGGGGGTCCTCCCGCAGGAGAGGGGCAGGGCCCTCCAGGACCACCCGCCCTCCCTCCAGGACGTAGGCCCGCCCGGCCACCTCCAGGGAAAGGGCCGCATTCTGCTCCACCAGGAGGACCCCGGTCCCCTCACGGACCACCTGGACCAGGGCCAGGAGGACCTCCTCGGCGAGCCTTGGGGAAAGGCCCAAGGAGGGCTCGTCTACCAGGAGGATTCGGGGGAAACCCATGAGGGCCCGGGCGATGGCCAGCATCTGCTGCTCCCCCCCAGAGAGGGTGCCCGCGAGCTGACCCCGCCTCTCCCAGAGCCTTGGGAAAAGGGCATAGGCCCGCTCAAAGCCCTCCTTCTCCCGCCCTGGGGCCAGGAAGGCCGCCCCTAAGCGGAGGTTTTCCTCCACGGTCATGAGGGGGAAAAGCTGGCGCCCCTCGGGGACGTGGCCCAGACCCAGCCGAGCCCTCCGGGCAGGGGAGAGGGGCCTGAGGTCCAGGCCGTCCCAGAGGATCTGCCCCCGCCAGGGGCGGACCAGGCCGGAAAGCACCCTAAGGGTGGTGGTCTTCCCCGCCCCGTTGGCCCCAAGAAGGGCCACCATCTCCCCCTCCCCCACCTTCAGGTCCATCCCGAAAAGGACCTGGGCCTTGCCGTAGCCCGCTTCCAGGGCCTCCACGTTAAGCCTCATCCCCTCCTCCCCAGGTAGGCCCCCCGCACCCTGGGGTCCTGAGCCACGGCCTCGTAGGGGCCCTCGGCGATCTTCTCCCCGTGGTCCAGAACCACCACCCGGTCCGCCAAGGCCCGCACCGCGGGCATCAGGTGCTCTATGAAGAGGATGCTCACCCCCTGGGCCCGCACCCGCTTTAAGAGCCCCACCGCCTCGCCCACCTCCTTGGGCCGGAGGCCAGCCATGACCTCGTCCAGGAGGAGGAGCCTGGGCCTGGTGGCCAAGGCCCGGGCCAGCTCCAGCCGCTTGTCCTCCAAAAGGGTGAGCTCGGAAGCGGGGGCATCCCGTTTGGGCCAGAGGCCCGTGAGATCCAAAACCTCCTCCACCCAAGCCTCCGCCTCCTTTCGGGGTGTGCCCGGCTTGCCAAAGAGGGCCCCCACCAGGAGGTTTTCCCGCACGGTGAGCTCGGGAAAGGGGCTCACGATCTGGAAAGCCCGGCCGAGGCCCTGCCAGGTACGGGCCTCCGGGGGGAGGGCGGAGATCTCCTCCCCTAGGAAGAGGATTTGTCCCCCATCGGGGCGCAGGAGGCCGGAGATCAGGTTCAAAAGGGTGCTCTTCCCCGCCCCGTTGGGGCCGATGACCGCCAGGATCTCCCCCTCCTCCTGGGCAAAGGAAACCCCTTCCAGGGCCTTAAGGCCGAGGAAGCGCTTGCTGAGGTTTTGGACCTCCAGGATCCTAGCCACGCCGTCTCCTCAGACCCACTAGTCCCCGGGGAAGGAAGAGGACGGCCAGGATGAGAAGCGCCCCGTAGGCCACCAAGTACCCTTCCCCCACCCCCAACCTCAAACCCTGCTCCAGCCCCACCAGGATGGTCCCGCCCAAAAGGGGCCCCAGGGTGGTGTAGAGCCCCCCGAAGATGGGGATAACCAAGGCCTCCACCGCCCGCCCCAGGCTGAAGGCGTCGTAGGGGGTGAGGAAGAGGGCCTTCATCCCGTAGACGCCCCCGGAAAGCCCTGCCAAAAAGCTCCCCAAGAGGAGGGAGAGGAGCTTGACCCGCACCGTGCTCACCCCCAGGACCCGGGCCACCGCCTCCCCCTGGCGGGTGGCCGCCTGGGCCAGGCGGAAAGGGCTCCCCTCCGCCCACAGGCTCGCCCCCACCGCCAGGGCCAAGGCCAGGAGGGCCAGGAAGTAGGGGGCGAGAGGCCAGCCGCCCCCGAAGGGTGGGGCCACGGGCAGGCCGATGGGCCCCCCGGTGAAGGGGAGCTTCAGGGCTAGGGTGCGGAGCACCTCGCTGAAGGCCAGGCTGGCAATGGCGAAGTAGAGGCCGTGGAGCCTCGAGGTGGCCACCCCCAGGAGGAGGGCCCCCAAGGCCGCCGCCACCCCCCCGAGGAGGAGGGCGGGCAGGGTGCCAAAGCCGGGGGCGGAAAGCCCCGCAGCGTAGGCCCCTAGGCCGAAAAAGCCCCCGTGGGCCAGGGAAAGCTGGCCGCTCCGAGCCACCAGGTCCCAGGCCAGGGCCAGGGCCACGGTGAGGTAGAGGAAGACGGCCACGTCTAGGGCAAAGGCCCGCCAGGCCCCCAAGGGGAGGAGGGGCAGGAGAACCAGGAGAAGTAGCGCCAGGGGCCAAAGGAGGCGCCTCATACCCCCCCCAAAGCCCGGGCCGCGACCCAGGAGCGCAGGACCAGGGCCAGAAAGAGGACCAGGAAGAAGACCGCCTCCACCAGACCGCCCCCACCGGGCACGTAGGTGCTCACCAGGGCCTCGGCCACCGCCAGGAGAAGGGCGGCGGGGACCACCCCCCTTAAGTTCCCCAGCCCCGCCAGGGCCACGATGGCGAAAGACTTCAGGGTGTAGAGGAAACCCACCGTGGGGCTGGCGTAGAGGAGGACGGAGAGCATCACCCCCGCCACCCCCGCAAGGCCTGCGGCAAGCCCGAAGGCCAAGAGATAGATCCGGTCCGTCTCAATCCCAAGAAGCCCCGGGGCCACCCGGTTCTGGGCCACGGCCCGCACGGCAAGCCCCAGGCGGCTTTGGGTGAGGAAGAGGTGGAGAAGGAAGAGGAGGGCGAGGGAGAGGAGAAAGGCCCCCAGGGGCACCGCCCCCAGGAAGAAGGGCCCCAGGGTGAGGGTGGCCGCCTGGTAAGGAGGGGCCACCACCCGGGTGTCCGCCCCAAAGAGAAGGAGGGCCAGGTTCTGCAGGAGGACGGAAAGCCCGAAGGTGAGGAGCATCTGGTTAAGTTCGGGAGCCTTTAGGACGGGGCGGATGAGGCCGTGGTAGGCCCAGGCCCCCACCAGGAAGGCCGCGAGGAAGGCGGGGCCTAGGGCCAGGAGGGGGTCCACCCCCCGGAGGACGAAGAGGAAGTAGGAGAGGAAGGCCCCCAGCATGAGGAACTCCCCGTGGGCGAAGTTGACGATGCCCACCACCCCCAAGGAGAGGGCCAGGCCTGTGGCCACCAGGGCATAGATCCCGCCGGCCAAAAGCCCATTGAGGAGGGTCTGGAGGAGGAGTTCCATCAGCGGAGGTGGTACTCCCCAGGGTAGCGCAGGGGCCGGGCGGCCTTATCCAGGGGGAAGACGGGGCGCCTCGAGCCCCCAAGGTACTGGAACTGGAACCATATCTCCGGGCCAAAGCCCTGGTAGCGGGTCTTGCCCGTGTCGGAGGGCTTGAAGGAAAGGGGCCCGAAGGGGGTCGCCATCCGCACCCCGGCCAGGGCCTCGGCCACCTTGGTCTTGTCCGCGCTCCCCGCCCGTTCCACTGCCAGAGCCAGGCTCTTCACGATGGTGTAGCCCATGGGGGCCATGTACTCCTCCGTGGCCTCCCCGTACTTCTTCTGGTAGGCGGCTACAAAGCGGCGGGACTCCGCATTGGCCACCGTGGGCAGCCAGGCGGTCATGCCGGCAACGTCGTTGGAGAGGGGGTTCTTCTCAAACCCGAGGGGCCAGGAGGGCGGGGCCCCATAGATCAGCTTGGGCCTGAGGCCCACCTGCCGGGACTGGGCGGCGATAGGGAGGGCGTCCACATCGTAGCCGATCCAGTAGAGGATGTCGGGGGCGAAGGCCCGGAAGCGGGTGAGGATGGGGGTGAACTGGCCGCTGCCCGCCTTGTAGGGCTCGGCCTGGACCTGGTAACCCAGCTTCTCCAGCTGTTGCTTGTACACCCCAATCCCCGCGGAACCGAAGGGGCCATCCTCGTAGAGCACCGCCACCTTTTTGGCCCCGTAAGCCTCCCTTAGGTGGGCGAAAAACTGTAGGGCCGCGGCCACGTTGTGGTAGTCCCAGGGGTGGTAGTGGAAGAGGAGGGGGTACCCCTCAAAGGCCTGCTCCACCACGCTGCTGGCCGCCCCGATGCAGAGGAAAAGGGGCCCGTACTGCTTCACGGGGCCCGAAAGGGCGAAGGTCACCCCGCTGGCCAGGCCGCCGATGACCATGTCCACCCGGTCCACGGTCATGAGCTTGGTGAAGGCGGGGACTGCCTTGGCCGGGTCCGTGCCGTCGTCGGCCACCACCAGCTCCAACCGCACCTTGCCCCCTGCGTTCACCTCCTCCGCTGCTAGCTGGATGCCGTTTAGGGCCGCCTTCCCGGAAACGGAGGACACGCCGGAAAGGGGCAGGAGGACCCCCACCCTCACCTGGGTCTGGGCCAGGGCCAGACCAGCCAACAGGAGAACCGCCACCGCTTTACGCATCTTGACCACCTCCTTCTTCCCCAGGGCCTACGCCCTCAGGTTCGTAGAGCACCACCGCCTCCCCCTCCAAGACCCGCTCTCCCCGCCCGTTCTCGCAGAAGGTGTCCAGGGTGAGGACATAGCCCCCCTTGGCCCGCTCGCGCACCTCCTTGACCACCGCGGTAGCCGTGACCGTGTCCCCCAAGAAGGTGGGCTTGAGGAAGCGCAGGGTCTGGGAGAGGTAGATGGCCCCCGTGCCAGGGAGCCGGGTGCCGATCACCGTGGAGATGAGGCCCGCCACCAAAAGCCCTTGGGCGATGCGGCGGCCAAAGCGGCTTTTGGCCGCGTAGGCCTCGTCCACATGCAAGGGGTTGGTATCCCCCACCGCCCCCACGAAAAGGGCCACGTGGGCCTCGGAAAGGGTCTGGGTGTAGCTGGCCCGGTCCCCAACCTTGAACCTCATCCCACCACCTCCCCTAAAAACCCCTCCAGGATGGCCTTAAGCCGGGGCGTGTCCTCCAGGTTCAGGGAGTGGCCCACCCCCTCCAGCACCAAAAGCCGCCCTCGAGGGAAGAAGGCCGTGGTCTCCTCGGCCATGGCCCGCGAGATCAAAGGGTCCAGAGCCCCGTAGAGGACGAGGACCGGGCCCCCATAGGGGTGGGAAAGCCGCCAGGCGGAAAGGGCCCGGGCGTTTCCCTGGTAATGGGCGGGGTGCATTCTCTGGGCGCGGTCCACGAGCTCGTCAAACCAGGGGGGCCTACGGGTGGGGGCCATGGCCGCGAGGGCGGCGGCAAGGGCTTCCCGGTTCTGCCGGTAGGACTCCAGGATGGGGTAGTAGGCCTCCGGGGTCTTGAGGCCCGAAGGCGGGGCGGAGTTCAGGAGGACGAGGCCTTTCGTCCCCTCCCAGGCGGCCTCCATGGCCACCGCACCCCCCAGGGAGTGGCCCAGGAGGACCGCCTCCTCCGCCCCCACCGCCCGCAGGAAGCCCCTCAGGGCCTCCGCGTAGGCAGGGATGGAGGGGGTGAAGTCCGGGGGGGCGGGGCTATCCCCGAAGCCGGGGAGGTCAGGGGCCAGGAGGCGAACCCCCCTGGGGGGGTCCTCCAGGAGGCCCCGCCACCATTCCTTAGAGGCGAAGTTGCCGTGGACCAGGACCAGGGGGAAGCCGCTTCCGCGTTCCAGGTAGCTAAGCATAGATTTCCTCCAAAAAATTCCGCACCGCCCCGGCGAAGGCCTGGGGGGCCTCGAGGGGAGCGGCGTGGCCCGTAGGGAGGCCCTGAAGCCTTCCCCCCAAGACCTCCGCCAGGGCCTCGGCGTAGGGCCGGGGAAAGAGGAGGTCCTCCTCCCCGTAGAGGACCAGGGCCGGGAGGGAGAGCCCCCTTAGGCGGGGCCTTAGGTCCTTTAGGCTCAGGAAGCCGAGGAGAAGCCTTTCTTGGGCTTCGGGGGAAGGGGCCTGGGCCAAAAGGGCCTCCAGGCCCTCCTCCAAGAGCTCCGGGTGGGCGTTCAGGAAGGCCGCCCCAAAGACCCAGGGCAGGGCCACCCGGAGACGCAAGAGGGTCCCCCCCGCCCGGAGAGCGTGGAGCCAGCCCTCCACCTTGGCCCGGAGGACGGGATCCAGGTAAGGGGTGGTGCAGCAGAGGACCAAGGCCTTAAAGCGCCCCGGCGCCCTCAAGGCAGCCTCCAGAGCCACCACCCCCCCATTGGAGAGGCCCACCAGGAGAGCCTCTTCCCACCCCACCCGGTCCAGGAGGGCCAGGAGGTCCTCCGCGTGGAGGGCGGGGGTGTAGACCCCTTCCGGGGCCTCGCTCTCTCCCTGGCCCCGCATGTCGTAGCGGAGGAGGGTGTAGCCCGCAAGGTGGGAAAGGGCGGGGTCCCAGCTCTCCAGCCTCTGGAAAAGCCCGTTCAGAAGGACCACCGGGGGGCCTTTCCCCTCCACCTGGTACCTAAGCCGCACCATGCCGCTCCTCCCAGAGCTTTCTCAAGGCCTCCTTCTGCACCTTACCGGGCCCGGTCTTGGGGAGCTCCTCCAGGAAGAGGAGGTGCTTGGGCACCTTGTACCCCGCAAGGCGTTCCCTCAGGAAGGCCCTCAGGGCCTCTGGGTCCAGAGGAGCCTTCAGGACCACGAAGGCTGCCCCCACCTCCCCCCAGCGGGGATCAGGGACCCCAATGACCGCCGCCTCCCGCACCGCGGGGTGGTCGTAAAGGACCCGCTCCACCTCCACCGGGTAAACGTTCTCCCCCCCGGAGATAAACATCTCCTTCCTCCGCCCGGCGATGTAGTACCGCCCCGCCTCGTCCCGGAAGGCCAGGTCGCCCGTCTTCAGCCAAAGCCTGGCCCCATCGAAGACAAAGGCCTTGGCGTTCTCCTCGGGGCGGTTGTGGTAACCCTTCATGACCACGCCCCCGGAAAGCCAAAGCTCCCCCGCCTCTCCCGGAGGGGCCTCCTCCCCATCCTCCCGCACGATCCGGGCCCAGAGGTGGGGCATGGGCCGGCCCACGCTTTCGGGGTGGTGCTCCGCCTCCTCCAGTTCAAAGGTGAAGCAGTTCACCCCGCACTCGGTGAGGCCGTAGCCCTGCTTGAAGCGCACCCCCCGGGCCCGGAAGGCCTCCCGCACCGGGGCCGGGCAGGGGGCGCCCCCGGAGATGGCGAAGCGCACGGAGGAGAGGTCGGTTTCACCCCAAGCGGGGCTTTCCAGGAGCATGGCGAACATGGTGGGCACCAGGAAGAGGATCGTGGGCCGGTGGCGGCGGGCCAGTTCCAGGTACTCCTCCGCCTGGAAGCGCTCCTCTATGACCACCTCCCCCCCGAGGTAGAGGAGGGGGGTGGCCAGGGCGTTCAGGGCGGCGTGGAACATGGGGGTGGCCAGGATGTAGCGGTCCTCCCGGGAAAGCCCCCAGGCGAAGGCCGTCTCCAGGGCGTTCAGGAGGAGCTGGCGGTAGGGGATGAGGGCCCCCTTGGGCAGGCCCGTGGTCCCCCCGGTGAAGAGGAGGAGGGCGGGGTCCTCGAGGCCCGGCGCATACCCCTCCGGGAGCTCCCCTTCCCCCTCCAGGAGGGCAGAGAGGGGGAGGGCCCTAGGGTCCAGGGCCTCTGCCACCTCCCGGAAGCCCTGCCCGTAGAAGAGGACCTTGGGGGCGGCATAGGCGTGGAGGGCCTTCAGTTCGGAGAGGCTTAGGCGGTGGTTGAAGGGGGCCAGGATGTGGCCAAGGAGGGGCGCAGCGAAGAGGAGGTCCAGGTAGACGGGGTGGTTCCAGGAGAGAAGGCCTACCCGGTCCCCCGGGCCCACCCCCAGGGCCTTCAGGGTGGCCGCGGCGCGCCGGGCCCGTTCGTAGAGGTCCCCGTAGGTGAGCCAGCGGTCCCGGAAGAAGACCGCCCGCCGCTTGGGGTGGTAGGCCGCAAGCCGTTCCAACCAGTTGGGGTTAAGCATAAAGCCTCCCCTCGAGGCGGAGCACCGCCGCCCCATAGAAGTAGCCCACGCCCGCCGCGGCCAAGGCCACCAGGCTCCCCTCCCGGAGAAGCCCCCCCTCCCAGGCGAGCTTGAGGGAGAGGATGGGGTCCAGCTGGCCCAGGTGGCCGAAGCGCTCCAGGTAGATGGACTGCTCCGGCCGAAGCCCAAGCCCCTCCAAGACCGCCCGATGGGCGGAGCGCTTCATGTGGAGGAGGGCCAGGTAGTCCAGGTCCGCCTCCTTGTACCCCGCCTCCTCCAAGGCCTCCCGCACCACCTGGAGGAAGGTGGGGATGGAGGTGGCGTCCAGCCGTGCCTTCATTCCCTCGGGGTCCTCCACCCGCAGGCGGTAGGCCTCGAGGGCTTCGGGGGTGAGGGGGGCGCGGGTCCCCCCCACGGGGACCTTCACGGCCAAGGCCAGCTCGGGGTCCATGCGGTGGGCAAGGCCGAGGAGCTTTAGACCCGGGCCCTCCCGGGTGAGGAGGGCCGCGGCCCCTCCCGCGGCCAGGTCGTAGAGGAAGCGGGTATGGGGGTCGGCGTAGTCCACCAGGTCCCCGTTGCGGTACCCCCCGGCCACCAACACGGCCTCCACCCCCTTCCGGGTGGCGAAGAGGCCCCGGGCCACCTCCAAAGCTCCCAGGAAGGAGGCGCATTTCTGATTGAGGTCCATGCCCTTGGCCCCCCAAGCCCCCACCCGCCTGGCCAGGTAGGGGGCGGTGGCCCACACGGGGTAGTCCTTGTACTCGTCCACGATGGAAAGCATCCAGTCCACCCCCGTCCCCGGAAAGCCCGCGGCAGCCAGGGCCCGCTCGGCCGCCCAGGCGGCCATCTCCGCCGGGTGGTCATGGGGGCCGGGGAGGGGCTTCTCCCGGATTCCCAGCTTCTCCCGCACCACCTCCAAAGGAAGCCCCGAGCGCCGGGCGATCTCCTCCGCCCCCATGCGACCCTCCGGCAGGTAGACCCCAAGGGCCTTCAGGTACACCCTCTTCCCTCCTCTGAACCAAGCTTAAGGGCAGGGCGTTACCAACCCGTTACAGAGGGCGGGGCCCCAACCCCCGGTCGGCGGGGGGGCCCAAGATGGGGGGAGGGCACTTAGACTAAAGGCGTGCCCTACCCGGTGCCCCCTTCAAGGCTCCTCCCGCCCCGCATGCCCAAGGAGGTGCGGCGGGAGCGCCTCCTCAGCCGGATCAACCGGGCCTTCGCGGATAGCCCCGGTCTGGCCCTGGCCGGGGGGGCGGGGTACGGCAAGACCGCCTTGGCCACGGAGTTCCCCGGGGTGTACCTGGCCCTTTCCGAAGAGGCCAAGGACCCCGCCCTCCTCCTCTGGCACCTCCTCGCCGCCTACCGGGCCCAGCGGGGCCTTGCCCCAGAGCAAGCGGAGGCCCTCCTGGAGAGGGGGGCCTGGCCTCGAGCCCTGGAGGCCCTGGTGGAGGCCCTAGAGGGGCTTGGGCCCCACCTCCTCCTCCTGGACGAGGCCCACCGGGGGGAAAGCCTGGCCACGGCGCGGGTCCTCCAGGACCTCCTGCGCCTTCCGGGCCTCAAGCTTCTGGTCCTCACCCGTCGCTCGGCCCCCTTCGCCTTCCTCGGGGTCATCGGGGAGCGGGAGCTGGCCTTCGACCCCGAAGAAGCCTGCCGCCTGGCCCAGGCCCTGGCCCCGGAGCTTCCCTCCTTTGAGGTGGAGCGGGCCCTAAGCCTGGTGCGGGGCTGGCCCCTGGGCCTTCGGGTCCTCCTCCTCGCCATGCGGCGGGGCCTACGCCCCGAGAGGGCTTTGGTGAGCGGGGAAGGGCTTTTGGGTTACCTGGCCTACGGCCTCCCCGAGGGGGTGCTCCGGGAGGCCGCCCGGCTGGCCCTAGAGGGAGAGGTGGCGGAGGAGGAGGCGGAAGCCCTCCTCCCCTTCGCGGAGGACCTCCTCCTGGAAAGGCGGGAAGGCCGGCTGGCCTTCCACCCCTTGGTGCGCTCGGCCCTGAAAAACCTCCTCCCCCCCGCCGAGGCCCGGGCCCTCCTGGACCGGGCGGCCCGGGAGGCCTTGGAGAGGGGTGAAGGGGTGCGGGCAGCGGAGCTCCTCCTGGAGGCGGGCCGCTACGGCCATGCCGCGGACCTCCTCCTAAAGGAGGGGCAGGGGTTCTTGGAAGGGGGCCTGGCCTACACCGTCTTGAGGCTCCTCGAGGGCCTCCCTAAGGAGGTGCAGGGGGCCCGGCCTGGCCTCGGCCTCCTCCTGGCGGAGGCCTTGCGCCAGGTGGGGCGGTACGAGGAGGCGGAACGGGCCTATCGGGAAGCCCTGGGCCGAGGAGAGGCCCGGGCCTATCTGGGCCTGGTCCGCCTGCACCTGGACACGGTGGAGCCCGCCCTGGCCCGCCCTTACCTAGAGGAAGCCCTGAAGCGCTTCCCCGAGGAGGCCAAGCCTCTCCTGGCGGAAAACCTCCTGAACGAGGGCCGGGCGGCGGAAGCCCAGGCCTTGGGCCTAGGGGGCCCCAGGGTCCTCCTCCGGCTCGGCCGGGTGGAGGAGGCCCTGGCCCTCCTGCGGGACCTCAAGGACCCCGGGCTCCACCGCCCGCCCCAGAACCACCGGGAGGGGACCCTCCTCCGGGCCCTCCTGGAGTGCGTGGCTGGGGACGCGGAAGCGGGCCTACGCTTTGCGGAACGGGGCCGCTGGGAGGCCGAGGTCCTGGGGAGCCCCTTCGGGATCAGCCTGGCCGAGGCCCGGAAGGGCCACGCCCTCCTGGCCCTAGGCCGCCTTAAAGAGGCCGAGGCCGCCTACCGCACAGCCCTCCTCCTGGCCCAAGGGGGCCCCGCCCGGCTCCAGGTGGAGGCCCTGGGAGGGCTTGCCGCCTTGGGGGAGGAGGGGGCTTTTCCCGAGATGGTCCGCCTGGCCCGGGCCTCGGGAGACCTCTGGGTGGAGGCCTTCATGACCCTGGTGGTGGCCATGGCCCGCCTCAGGCGGGGAGAGGCCTGGCCCCTCCCCGCCCTTCCTGCCCTGGACCCCTTCCTCCAAGACCTAGCCCAGGCCTACCCCTTCGGGGAAGGCCTGGAAGGCCTCCTCCTCCGCTACCCTTTCCTAGAACGCCCCACCCTCCTCGCCCCCCCTGTCCACCGGGTGCGCCGGGCCCTTTGGCGGCTTGGGCGTCTGGAGGTGCCCTACCACCCGGGGGTGCGGGTGGAGATCCGCGCCCTAGGGGGCCTCGAGGTGCGGGTGGAGGGCAGGCCCGTGCGCTTCCGGCGGGAAAAGGCCCGCCTCCTCCTTGCCCTCCTCCTGGAGCGGGACTGGACCAAGGAGGAGCTTTTAGAGGCCCTCTCAGTCTCCCCAGGGGAGTTCCGGGTCCTTTGGTGGGAGCTCCTCGCCCTTCTGGAGCCCGGCCGGCCCAAGGGGGCCCCGGGCTACTTCCTCCGCACCCACCCCTGGCGGCTCCACCGGGAGGCCCCCGAGCTCTACCTGGACCTCCAGGACCCGGAGGCCCCCTTCGCCCTTCCCTACCGGGGCCTGGACCACCCCCTCCTGGACGAGTGGGCCCGCACACGGCTGGAGGAACACAGGCGGGCCCTCC
The DNA here is from genome assembly GCF_037444525.1 of Thermus sp. Classification (GTDB taxonomy): domain Bacteria; phylum Deinococcota; class Deinococci; order Deinococcales; family Thermaceae; genus Thermus. Next base: position 15,847 of record NZ_JBBIMD010000047.1, read on the forward strand.
TGCGGAGCCAGCGGGCCGAGGACTGGCTGAAGGCCCTGGCCCTGGACCCCCTGGATGAGGAGGCTTGGGAGAGGCTTCGCTTCACCCCTTGGACGGAGGAGGCCCGGGCGCTCCGGGATAAAGCCTTGGAGGAAGCGATAAGGGAACCTTCCTAGGTCCGACCCCCCCATTTGGGGGATAGACATACCCCCAACAGCTAGGTAGCTTAGGAAGCAGAATGAACTCCAAGGGCTTTTCGCTTCTAGAACTCCTCGTGGTCCTGGGCGTTCTAGGCATTGCCCTAAGCATCGCCGCCCTCAACCTGCGCCCCTTTTCCAATCCCCTGGAGGACGCCTGGGTCCAGACGGAGGGCTACCTCAAACTGGTGCGGGCCAAGGCCATGGCCACCACCTCCGCTTACCGGGTGGAGCAAAGCGGGAACCGGCTGGTGGCGGAGTACGCAGCGCGGTGCGGCAGCCCAAGCTTCACCCCGGACCCCAGCCTGGTGCTGGAGCTCCCACAGGGGGTTAACCTAAGCACAGGGAACGGAAGCCCCTTGGAGCTCTGCTTTTCCAGCCGGGGGTACAGCGACCGGAACCTGGTCCTGGTGTTCCGCAAGGGGGCGCAGGAGCGCCAACTGGAAGTGCTCCTGGGGGGAGAGGTGAGGCGGTTATGAGGAGCTTGGACGCCAAGGGGCTTTCCATCGTGGAGGTGGCGGTGGCCCTGGCGGTGCTGGGCCTCGCCCTGGCCTTCATTGTGCCTTCCTTTGTGGGGTACCTGCAGACCAACACGGCCTCAGAGGTCCGCTCCCAGGCGGTCTTCCTGGCCCAGAGGGAGTTTGAGGCTTTGAGGATTCAGGACTCTGCTGGCCTTCCAACCTCAGGCACCGTGGAACGGCAAGAGGCCTACGGAGGGCGTACCTTCACCTTACGCCGCACTTACTGCGCCCAGGCCTCCTTGTGCGGCCTTGGAAGCCGGCACATCCGGGTGGAGGTGATCTGGAACGGGAGGACAGTTTATGCAGCGGAAACGGTCTACACTAGCCTCCGCTAGGGGCTTCTCCCTGGTGGAGCTTCTTGTTGCCCTGGGTATCGGGATCCTAATCCTGGGGTTATCCCTTAGCCTCGTCCTCTCCAGCCGCCGGCTCTACACCCTGGACCAGGCCCGCACCGCCATGAACCAGAACCTGAGGGCGGCTTTGGACCTCCTGGGAGCCGATATCCGCCAGGCAGGGGAAAGAGCCCCCATGGACCTCCCCGCCGTCCAGGTGTCCGGAGGGAACACCCTGGTGCTCCGTAGAAATCTGCTGGATCCCGTCCTAACCCTATGCGACCGGAACGGCATCCAGGCTGGGAGCGGCCAGGACGTGCTCTTCGTAGCCCGCAGGGATAACAACCCGCCCCCCCAGTGCCTCCCCCAGGACGGGAACGGAAACGGGTGGGACGACCGCCTGGAAGCCTTCGCCCGCTACCGGCAGGAAAACGGGGGGGAGGTAACCCTCTACCTCTACCACCCCACCACGGGGAACGGGGAGTTCTTCCCCTACGATGCCGAGGACCACTCCCGCTTCCACATCCATCGCGCCCGGGGCCGATGGGCAGCCGACTACCCAGGGAACGGCACCACCCGGATCTACGCTATGGAGGAACGCCGCTACCTCCTCCAGGGGGACGTGCTCACCCTCATCCTAAACGGGGACACCGCCCACCCCCTTTCCCTGGTGGACCGGGTAAGGGGCTTCCGGGTCGCCGTGCGCACCCAAGACGGCTCCATCCGCACGG
>NZ_JBBIMD010000048.1:0-17057 GCF_037444525.1 Thermus sp.
CTCATTTCAAACCCTTAAAGGTACGGTGGACACCCCTAAACATAACGTCTAGGACACAAGCCTCTCATGAAGTCCTAATCTTCGTTTTCAAGATCCACTGCAGCCCAAGGAAGAAGGGGCTGCTTTGGATGGGATTATAGACCGGGCGGGGGGGTGTGCGTCAACCCCCCGGGGTTTTGGAGGGATTGGGGGTTCGCGCAGATTTTGACTTAGTCAAATAAACTGGCTGGGCTCGTTCTTGGAAGTTCCGAGCACTTCCACCCTAAAGCTGCCTTCCCGAAGGATATAAAACCGCACCGAGTCACTTTCCTCCAGGGCCCGCCGGAGCTCGGCCTTCAGCTGTGCAAACTGGGCAGGGCTTAGTTCTCCTTCCAGGACGGAGTTTTGAACCCAGGTGAGGTACTTCCGGCCGATCTTTAGGGCTTTGGCCACCCGGTCCACGGCCACATCGTAGACCATCACCACGTACATGCCTCACCTCAAGCGATAGGGCTGGTAGGCTTCTTCACCTATGAGGTGCTTTTCCAGCTTGTAGAGCTCCAGGCGCAAGGTGGTGCGATAGGAGACAGAACGCTTCAGGCGGGGATGGCGGTAGGTGGCCTGCAAGGTGTTTTCCCACTCCTGGACCACCAGGCGCCTGCCGGCTTCTGAGAGGAAGACCCCTTCCCCTTCCCGCAGGAAGTGGCCCCTCTTCACCTGCCCCCTGCGGACCAGGCGGAAGATGAGGCGGTCGGCCAGGACCGGTTTGAACACCTCGGCCACATCCAGGTTCAGGCTGTGGCGCCGGTGGTTGGTCTCGTGCAGGTAGCCGATGCGGGGGTCCAGGTGGGTTTGGTAGATCTGGGCTAGGATGGCGGTGTAAAGGAGGCTGTTGGCGAAGCTCAGGAGGGCGTTGATGGGGTCTTTTGGGGGTCTGCGGGTCCTTTCCTCCAGGCCCCACCCCTCCCCCAGAAGCTCTTCCCATGCGCTGTAGTACGCCTCCCGTGCCCGACCTTCCGCGGCCATGAGGGTGGGGATGGCCTCGGCGCCTTCCGCCTCCACCAGGGCGGATTCTATGGTTTCCAGGGCCTGGAGGCCCGCGGGGCTTTCCACCTCTTCCTTGTACAGAAGCCGCCTTAGGTTTCCCAGGGCTCCTAGGACGAAGGTTCTGGCCAAGGCCAGCCGCTTCTTAGGGTCCAGGTAGTGCTCCGCCTGGCGTAGGGTGAGGAAGCCGCTTAGGAGGTGTTCCCGCGGGTAGAAGGAGCCCACATAATAGCCGTAGCGGTTAAAGAAATGGAGGAGGACCCCGTTTTGGGCGCAGAACTCCAGGAAACGCTTGTTGAGGTCCACCTCGCCGAAGAGGTAGAGCTCGGAAACCTGCTCCACCGGCAGGTGGCGCTTGCGTTCTTCCGTCTCCAGGACGATGGTGTTTTCCCGGCGGGCAAGCCGCCCCGAGGCGAAGATGTAGACCGGCTTAGGCATCCCCTTCCACCTCCCCTGCGAAGCAGAACTCAAAGTAGGCGCAGGGCCCACAGGCCGGGATGCGCTGGGGTTTGGGGGGCAGGGGCTCCTCTAAGAGCCTCGCCAAGGCCGCCTCCGTGGCGAGGACGCGGGCCCTTAGCTCTTCCGTGAGCTCTACCCGTTCCACCCGTCTTTCCTCCGGGTAGCGGAGCTCGCCCCAGGCGCGGAGGCCCATCTGTTCCAGGCGGAGGAGGTAGTAGCCGAGCTGCAGCAGGTGGGCCTCCTTGGCCCCCGAGCCCCGCTTGACCTCGGCCACCACCAGGCCCTCCTCCTCACGGGCCACGATGTCCAAGCGTATTCCGGGAAGGCTCACCTCCTTCCGGGCCTCGCGGTAGCTCGTTTCTTGGATTAGGCGCCCGAGGGCCAGGAGCTCGTGGTCGGGGTAAGGCTCCAGAGCGTGGCCCATGAGCCAAGCCTGCCGGGGGCAGACCCCGTAGTACCAGAAGAGGGTCCCGGTTAGAGGAACTGTTCCAGCTCCCACTTGAACCCCACCTCCCCATCGTAGTAGTCCTCCAGCCCTTCCCGGGGCACGTGCCGGTAGTCCTCCCGCCCGAGGAGGGGCGGGGGCAGGTTCTTGACCGCCCGCTGCAGGAGGGGGCTTACGGTGTAGGCGGAAAGGCGAGGGCGAAGGAGGCGGAGGCCCTTCCGCCGCTCCTTGGGGTCCTTCAGGGCCAGGGCCTCCTCCAAGGCCTCGAGGAGGCGGGTGGCCTCCTCGTCCTGCTCCACGAAGATGGGTAGGCTGGGGGCCTCCTCCAGGAGGTTGAAGTCCAGCCCGTCGTAGTCCAGGCGGGCGAGGCGCTTCAAGGCCTCCTGACCCCTCTCCTGGGAAAGCCCCTCCTCCACCTCCCGGTAGTAGGCCGAGAGGCGGCGGTAGGCCTCGAGGTCGGGGATCCCCCTTTCCAGATCCTCCCCTAGAATCCTCCGGGTGCGGTCCACCAGCACCTCCCCGTAGATCCGCTTCCAGGAGGCCCCCTCCAGGTCCAGGACCCAAAGGGTGGCCTCCTCCTGCCGCCCGTTCCGGTTCACCCGCCCCGCCGCCTGCAGCAGGCTTTCCAGGGGCCCCAGGGCCCGGTAACCCTCCTGGAAGTCCAGGTCCACCCCCGCCTCCACCACCTGGGTGGCCACCAGGAGGACGGGCTCCCCCCGGGCCAAGCCCCCCCGGATGGCCTCGAGGCGCTTGGCCCGGTCCTTGGGGGTGAGGTGGCTGGTGAGGTGGTAGAGGTGGGGCACCCCCCGCTCCTGCAGGAGGCGGTAAAGGGCCACCGCCTCCCGCACGGTGTTCAGGACCACCAACCGGGCCTTGGGGTCCCGTTCCGCCCCTTCCGCCAGGGCGTCCGCCAGCCCCTCCAGGGTGCGCCAGGGGCCCAGGCGGAAAGCGGTGCGCTGGGGGTAGCCGGGGAGGGGCGGGGCGATCTCCTCCCCCCGGACCAGGCCGGGCTGGGTGGCGGTCATGCTCACCACCGTGTTCGCCCCCGGGAGCTCCGCGAGGAGGGCCCGGAGGAGGGGCCAAAAGCGCACGGGCAGGGTCTGGACCTCGTCCAGGAGGATCACGCTTCCCCCAGCCAGGCGGTGGAGGGGCCTGAGGCCTCCCGCGGAGGGCCCCACCAGGGCCCGGAAGAAGGCGGGGAAGGTGGTGAGGACCATCTCCGCATCCCAGGTTTCCTGCAGGAGAAGGGCCTCCTCCAGGGGTTCCTCCTCCCGAAGCCGGGCCAGGGCCAGGTGGTGGTGGACCAGGAGGAGGCTAGGGTCCAGGCCCAGGGCCTTAAGGCCCCGCCGGATCTCCCCCTCCACCTGGTCGGCGATGGCCAGGTAGGGGAGGACGTAGAGGATCCGGGGGGAGACCCCCCGCTCCCGTTCCGCCCGCTCCCGTAGGCCCAAGGCGAAGCGGAGGGCGGCCAGGGTCTTCCCCGCCCCTGTGGGGGCAGAGAGGGTGAGGCGGGCGGGGAAGAGGTCCTCCAGGGGGCGGCCCAGGGCCTCCTCCACCCCCCGGTAGAGGGCCTCCCGGAAGGGGGCTAGGGGGGAGGGGGGCTTCCCCCAGCGCAGGGCCTCCGCCAGGGCAGGGGAGAGGGGCCTCCGTTCCCCCGGGCCCCACCCCCCCGCCAGGGTGCGGTCCGCGTCCGCCAGGGCGGAGAGGAGGAGGGCGGTACGGTAGTGGAGGTCCAGGCCCTCCCGCCTTTCCAAGAGCCCGTCCGCCTCATCGGCAAGCCGCTTGGCCTCCTTCCAGGCCTCCTGGAAAAACGGCCCAGGATCGGGGAGGCCCAGGTCCTCCACCAGGGCCCGGAAGGCCGGGGTGTCCAAGGCCTTGAGGAGCTCCCCAAGGACCCGCCAAGCCCCCTTTCCCCTTTTGGGATGGTGGGGCACCGCTTCCCAGGGGGTCCTGAGCCCCCCGTGGTGGCCCAGCACCGCGAGGAAAAGGGGGAGGGGCTTACGGCCCCGTTTCCGGGCCACCCAGGCCCCATAGAGGGCCCCGGGAAGGGCGTGGACCGTGAGGGGGTCGCCCCTCCTCCTTTTTCCCCGGAGGAGCTCCTGGAAGTAGGGGGTGGCCTTCCCCAGGTCGTGGACCAGCCCCGCAAGGAGGCCTTCCTCACCTAGGCCCAGGGGTTCCAGGAAGCGCTGGGCCCCTTCCCCCACCCCCCGGAGGTGGTCCAGGAGGGGCTCCTCGGGGTCCACGCGGGCTAGAAAAGGCCCCATGGCTCCAGCCTAGCCCTTCCCCTTCCCCTGGCCGGTGCAAAGATCACCGGCTTGGGCCTAACCCTCGGGTATAGTGAAACCAAAATATGGCGCACCTGCTGGCTCTAGCCCTTGGACCGGTCCAAGACTTCATCGCCACCGCTAGGCGCACCCGGGACCTCTTCGCCGGAAGCCGCCTCCTCTCCGAGGCCGCGGGGGCCGCCGCCCGGAGGCTTGTGGATAGGCTGGGGGAGGAAAACCTTATCTTCCCTGCCCCGCAAGGGGACCTGAACCGCCTGGCCCAAAGCGGCATCCCCAATGTCCTCCTTGCGGTGGTGCGGGAGGGGGACCCGGGGGCCTTGGCAGAGGAGGCCCTGGAGGCGGCTCGGGGCTGGCTTAAGGCCAAGGCGGAGGAGCTCCTCGGCCCCCACCGGGCCCACCTGGACTGGGAGGCGGTTCTGGCCCAGGTGGAGGACCTCCTGGAAGGCTACTGGGCCTTTCTGCCCTTGGGGGACTACCCCAGGACCCGTCGCCGCCTCATGGCCCTTCTTGCTGCCCGCAAGAACACCCGGGACTTCGCCCCTTGGCGGGGCAAGCCCAGGCCCAAGAGCAGCCTGGATGGGGGTAGGGAAGGGGTCCTGAAGGAGGGCTTCCCCGCGGCGCGCCTGGGGGTGCGGCCGGGGGAGGTCCTCTCGGGCCCCGACCTCCTGAAGCGCCTCTGGCCCGCCCAGGGCTTCCTCAGCACCCTGCACCTGGCGGCCCTCCCCTGGGCCTTGGGCCTAGGGGAGAAGGGGGCGGAGCTGGAGGCGTTCCTACAGGACCTCCATGGCCTTCCGGGGGAGTTCCAAACGGCCCGCCACCCGGCCCTAAAGGATACCCCCCTGCAGGGGCGGGACGTGCGCCTTCTCTTCCCGGAAAGGCTCCACGAGGTCTTCCAGGGGGAGGCCCTGGGGGAGGCCCTCCGGCTAGGGGGGGAGATGGCCCGGGCCCTGGGCCGCCCCCACCCCTACTACGCCCTCCTCCACGCGGACGGGGACCGGATGGGGGAGGCCCTGGACGGCCTAGAAAGCCCCGAGGCCCACCGGGCCTTCTCCCGGGCCCTGGCCCTGGGCTTCGCCGCCCAGGTGCGGGCGGTGGTGGAGGAGGAGGGTAGGGGGGGCTTGGTCTACGCCGGGGGGGACGATGTCCTGGCCCTTCTGCCCCTACACACCGCCCTCCGGGTGGTGGCCCGGCTCCGGGACCTCTTCCAGGAGGCCCTCGAGGGGGTGGAGGGCCTTGGGGTGAGGCCCACCCTTTCCGTGGGCTTGGCGGTGGTCCACGCCCTGGATCCCCTCCAGGACGCCCTGGACCTGGTCCGGAGGGCGGAGAGGATGGCCAAGGAGAAGGTGGGGCGGGACGCCCTTTACGTGGTGTATAGCCCCCGCGCGGGGTCCGAACTCGAGGCCTACGGCCGCTTTGACCAGGATCCCCGCCTCACCCGGAGGCTTTTGCGGCTGGTGGAGCTCTACCGGCTGGACGCCCTCCCCAGCAAGGTGGGGTACGAGCTCTGGCGGCTCCTCCAGGAAGGGAAGGGCCTGCCCGAAGAGGCCCTCCTGGCGGAGGCCCGGCGCATCCTCCTTAGGAAGGACATCCCCAGGGCCTACCGGCAGGAGCTCCTGGCCCGCTTGGAGCCCCCAGGGGACCTCGAGACCTTGGCGAACGAGCTCCTGGTGGCCCGGGCCTTCCTTCCCGGCTACGCCCTGGCCCGGGTGCCCCTGGAGGACTGGGAGGTGTACCGTGCTCATTGAACCCCGCGACCCCCTCATCGCCCGGGACGGGCGCCCCTTCAGCGCCCATCCCGGGGCCCAGGCGAAAAGCCTCCCCTTCCCCCTGCCCCAGACCCTGGCCGGGGCCTACCGGCGGCGGCGGGCCGAGGCCTTGGGCCTCTCCTTTCCCGAGGCGGCGGAGGCGGTGAAGGCCTGGCCCATCCGGGGCCCCCTTCTGGCGGAGGAGGACGGGGGGCGCTTCCGCCTCCTCGGCCCTAGGCCCCTGGACGCGGTCCGGTTGGGCGAGCGCCTCCTCCGCCTTCTCCCCTGGGAGGCGGAGGGGGGGACCAACCTGCCCCAGGGCCTCCTTCCCCTGGCGCCGGAGGACCTCGAGGCCCGGGGCAAGCCGGGGCCCCTGCTCCCCTTCTGGTACTGGGAGGCCCTGGAGGCTTGGCTTTTGGGCCAGGCCCCCCAGCCCCTCCTGGAGCACCCCGGCCCGGCGCGGGAGGTGCGTTTCCACGTGGGCCTGGACCCTACCCACGGGGTGGCCCGGGAGGGCTTCCTCTTCCGCACGGAGGGGCTGGAGTTCGCCCATAAGGACTGTAAGGAGGAGGGCCGGCCCCGGACCCTGGCCCTGGTCCTTTGGGTTGAGGAGGAGGTGGAGGGGGTCTTCCCCCTTGGGGGGGAGCGGCGCCTGGCCTTCTGGCGCAAGGGGGGGCCTGGGGTGCCCAAGCCCCCAGAGGGGCTCCTTGAGGCCCTCCTCCGGCACCGGGCAGCCCGGGCCCTCCTCCTCACCCCGGCCCTCTTCGCCGAGGGGTGGCGGCCTAGGGGAGGGGAGATCCGGGGGGCCCGGGTGGTGGCCGCGGCGGTGGGCCGGCCCCTTTGGGTTTCGGGCTGGGACCTGCAGGCAGGCCGGCCCAAGCCGACCCGCCGGGCGGTTCCCGCGGGGAGCGTCTACTTCCTGCGCCTGCCAAAGGAATGGGGGGAGGCCGAGATTCGGGGTTGGCTGGAGGCGGTCTGGTTCCAGAACGCCTCCGACGAGGAGCAGGACCGTCGGGACGGGTTCGGCCTCCTGGCGATAGGGGTCTGGGATGGCGGTGTCCTGTCTTGGAGGTGAAAGGTGAAGGCGTGGCAGGCGGCGTGGGTGCCCAAGAAGAAGGCGGGGGAAGGGGCGGTTCTGGAGCGCACCTACCGCCTCCTCACCCCCCTTTTCGGCGGCGGGGTGGAGCCCAAGCGGGCGGACCCCATCACCGCGGTGCGGCCCACCGCGGTGCGGGGGGCCTTGCGCTTCTGGTGGCGGGTCCTGAGGGGCTGGCGGGCCGGGGGCAGCCTGGAGGAGCTTCGGCGCCTGGAGGAGGGGATCTTCGGCTCCACGGAGCGCCCCTCCCCCCTCCAGGTGGAGCTGGAGCCCCTGGATGGGGGAAGGGAGGAGGCGGTCTTTGTGGACGTGCCCGGGAAGAGATCCCCCAAGCCCCGGCCCGAGGTCGCCCACCCCTACCTGGCCTACCCCCTGCAGCGCACCCAGGAGGACCCTAAGAACTACCCCGTGCGGGTGGGGGTGCGCTTCCGGCTCAGGCTCCGCTTCCCCGAGGCCCTGCGGGAGGAGGTGGAGGCGGCCCTTTGGGGCCTCGAGACCTTCGGGGGGCTTGGGGGCAGGGCCCGGCGGGGCTTCGGGGCCCTGGGGCGGGAAGACGCCCCTCCGCTGGACGAAGGGGCCATTCGGGCAGGCTTAAGGCGCTATAGCCGCCAAGAGGGGTGGCCGGAAGGGGTGCCCCACCTTACCCCGGAAAGCCTCCTCCGGGTGGTGGACCGCCCCTGGCAGGAAGTGGCCGAGGCCTACCGGGCTTTCCGCCAGGCCCGGCCCGGAGGGGACTCGAGGCACCCAGGGCGAAGCCTCTGGCCTGAGCCGGACGCCATCCGCCGCCTCACCGGCCGGCACGCCCCAAACCACCCTCCCCGGCACCCCGTGGACAAGTTCCCGCGGGGCCAGTTCGGCCTGCCCATCGTCTTCCACTTCAAGGACAAGGGGGAGCCTGGGGACAGTTTTCTGAAAGGCCTTGAGGCCGAGCGCCTGGCAAGCCCCCTCCTCCTCCGCCCCCTGGGGGAGAGGCGCACCCTGGTGGCGGTCCTGGAGGCCCCCCGAATGCCCCCAGGGGGCGTGGGGCTGGAGGCAGGGCGGGTCTACCCGGTGAAGGTGTTCCTAACCCCTGGTGAGGCCCAGCAGATCGGGGTTCTCCGGGGGAAGACCGATCCCATACGAGCCTTTGTGGAGAGCCTATAGGAGGTGGACCGGTGGACAAGAAGGCCCTTCTTTTCCTGCACGCCCTTTCCCCCCTCCATCCAGGGGTGGGGCAGGGCGTGGGTGCCGTGGACCTGCCCGTGGCCCGGGAGAAGGCCACGGGGATCCCCTACCTGCCTGGGAGCAGCCTCAAGGGGGTCCTCCGGGACGAGGCCCGGGCCTGGCCCAAGGAGGAGGTGGCCGCGGTGTTCGGCCCCGAGACGGAGGCCGCCCACGAGCACGCCGCGGCCCTGCAGGTGGGGGACGCCAAGCTCCTCCTCCTCCCCGTGCGTAGCCTCTATGGCCTCTTCGCCTACGCCACCAGCCCCTACCTCCTTACCCGCTTCCGGCGGGAGGCGGAGCTGGTGGGGAGGCCCGCCCCCCAGGTGACCGAGCCTGGGGAAAAGGCCCTCCTGGCCCCTAAGAGCCGCTTGAACGGGGAGGGGGTCCTCTACCTGGAGGACCTGGACCTGCCCGTGGAGGAACTCGAGGCGGTCCAGGCCTGGGAAAACTACCTCGCCCCCTTGGACCTCCCCATCCAGGGCCGCCTGGCCGTCCTCCCCGACAACGTCATGGCCTTCCTTCTGGAGACCGCCACGGAGGTGGTGGCCCGCATCCGCCTGGAGGACGACAAAAAGACCGTGGCCCAGGGGGCTCTTTGGTACGAGGAGAACCTGCCCGCCGAGACCCTCCTCTACGCCCTCCTCCGGGCGGAAAGGGCGAGGAACGGGCAGGACCTCTCCGCGGAAGGCATCCTGGCCAAGGTCAAGGGCCTCCTGGAAAGGCCCCTTCAGCTTGGGGGCAAGGCCACGGTAGGCCGGGGGCTTTGCCGGACGGTGCTCTGGGGGGTGTAGGCCGTGCGCACGAGGCAGCAGGAGTGGGCCCAGGATGCCTACCGCCGGGTGGCCCGAAGGGCCCGGGAACCAGGGGCGGACCGCTACAAGGACATGGCCCTGCGGTTCCCCGTGCTGGTGCGCCAGGCGGGGCTGGCCCAGGCCCTGGCCTTCGTCCAGTCCCGGGGGGAGGAGGCCCACCGGGCCCTGGCCGAGGACCTGGCCCAGACCCTGGGGTACGGGGGCCTTGGGATCCTTTTGGAGGCAGCCCAGGAAGCGGAGCTCCTCCGCTACCTCCGCCTCACCCGGGAGGTCCTCTTGGTGGCGGAGTGGTACAAGCGCTTCGCCCAGGCCCTGGTGGAGGAGGCCCATGGGTAGCCGGCGGAAGGCCCTGGAAGGCCTCAACCCCCAAAGGCCCCACCCCGGCCTCTGGCTGGACAAGTACCTGGAGAGCCTGGACCGGGAGGACACGGGGGCTAAGCGGGCGTTGGTGGGGAAGGTGGCCGGGATAGGGGAGCCCGAGGGCTACGGGGCCTTCTTCGCCCGCTGGCGGGAGGCCCTCCAGGCCGTGGGGGCGGAGGTGCGGGAGGCAGAGACCCTGGGGCGGCTGGCCGTGGGCCTCGGGGGGGAGGGGGTGCTGGAGACCGCCCTTGCGCTCCACCGCACCTACGGGGTGCCCTACATCCCAGGCTCGGCCCTCAAGGGCCTGGCCAGCCGCTACGCCCACCTCCACCTGGAGGGGGAGGCCTGGCGGCGGGAGCTGGCCCGTTTCCAGCGGGGGGAGGCCCAGGCGGGGCTCTTTGGCACCCAGGAGGAACGGGGAGCGGTGGTCTTCTTCGACGCCCTACCCCTTCCGGGGACCTGGAGGCTTTGGCCCGACATCCTCAACCCCCACCACCCCGCTTACTACCGGGGAGAGGAGGCCCCTCCGGCGGACTGGGACAGCCCCATCCCCGTCCCCTTCCTCTCTGTCACGGGTACCTTCCTCCTGGCCCTAAGGCCCGCGGAGGAGGGGGCTGGGCCTTGGGTGGAGGCCGCCTGGCAGATCCTGGAGTGGGCCCTCTCGGAGGAGGGCGTGGGGGCCAAGACCGCCTCGGGCTATGGCCGGATGCGGCTTTTGGAGCCCCCTAAGCCCCCGGGGAACCCGGTGCTGGAGGGGCTTCTCCAGCGGGTGCGCTCCGGGGGGGTGAAGTACCGCGACTTCAGGGCTTTCCTGAAGGGCCTTCCCCTGGACAAGCTCCGCCCGGAGGACTGGGCGGAGCTCCGGCAGGCCCTGGAGGAGAAGGGCTTTTTGAGGAACAAGCAGGACCTAAGGGCGATGGCCAAGGAGGAGGGGGTGCGGCGGGCCCTCGAGGCCCTGGGGGTGCTCTGATGCGCCACGTGGCCATTCTAGGCAACGACCCCATTCCCGCCCTCCTGGGCCTCCGGCTGGCCCAGGCCCGGGGGCGGGTGGGGGAGGTTATCCTCTACGCCCAGGAGCCCTGGAAAGGGTACGAGGCCAGGCGGGAAGCCTTTCTGAAGAGGCTAAGGGACGAGGGCCTCCCCGTGGACCTTCGGCCGCTCCCCGACCCCAGGCGTTTTCCGGAGTGGCGGGGGGAGGTGCGCCGCCTTGGGGAGGAGGGGGCCCTTTTCAACCTCACTGGGGGCCCGAAGCACCTGGCGGCCCTCTTCCTGGAGGCCTTGAAGGGGACGAGGGCCCAGGTCTTTCTGGTGGAGGCCCACCGCCCCCTGGAGGCTCCGAAGGCCCTCTTCCTGCAGGGTAGGGCCCTGCCCCTCCCCGAGGCTTCCCTAGAGGACTACCTGGAGGTCCACCTGGGCCCCGCGGGCCTCGGGGGGCACGGGCGGGCCATCCCCCCCCGTTTCCCCAAGGGGGCCCAAGGGGTTGACCTGGGAGGGGGGCGGTGGTTTGTGGTCTACCGGGGCCGGCCTTACCTCTACGCGCCCTCCTTGGGGAGGGGAAACCCCCGCCGGGAGGACATGGCCCGCCTAGCCGGAGAAGCCCGGCGGCTCGGAGGAGAGTTGGCCCTGGCGGTGGTCCCCTACCCCCGGGAGGCCCTCCTTAAGGCCCACCCCAAGGAACGGGACCGGAGGCTGGCCACCTGGCGTCACTGGGCCCAGGAGATGGGGGTTTTCCTGGTGGAGCCGGAAGGTCCCCTCGCCCCTTCCACTGCGGCCGTTACCGCAAACCCCGCTCTTCCCGAGCCGGAGGAAGGCCCGGTCCTCCTCGCCGCGGCCTCCGGTGAGTCTGCGCCCCTCTATGGGGCGGTCCTTGCCTACCGTCCCCAGACCCTCTACCTCTTCTACGCTCCAGAGATGGAAGAGCGGGTTGCCTGGGCCCAGGAGGCTTTCCGGGATAAGGGTCTTAGGGTGCATGGGGTGCCCCTAGAAGGCCCCTGGGACCACCAGGGGGCTCATGGGAAGGCCCAGCGGGTGGTGGAGATGGTCCGCCGCCGGGGCCTTACCCTCCATGTCCACCTCAACGGGGGCACCCGCGCCTTGGCCCTGGGCCTTTACCGGGCCCTGGGGGGCCTCGAGGGGGTACACTACCTGGAGGAGGACCGTATCTTGGAGCTCCCCCAGGGGGAGCGGGATGTGCCCTGGGGGAAGGGCCGGGTGGAGGAGCTTTTGGCCTTAAGGGGCTACCGCTTGAAAAAGGCCCCTGAGCTCGGAGCGCCCCGGCCTGATGGGGAGGTGGAGAGCCTAGCCAAGGTCCTCGTCCGACAGTGGGAGCAGGTGGAGCCTGCCTGGGATAGGGAAGGGAGGGTCCTCCACTTTTTCGGCCTTTGGAACAGGCGCTTTCGGGGTCGTCTTGGCCCCCGGGCGTGGGCTGCCCAGAAAGGTCTTCCTTTGGAGTACCTGGCCTACGTGGCGTTGGAGCGCGCCCTCGCCCCTCTCGGAGGAGGGGCCATCCTGGGGGGGCGTTTAGTCCCCTTGGGGGACTCTGGCTGGGGGGACGACCAGGTGACCCAGGTGGACGGGCTGGCCTACTACAAGGGCCAGCTCTGGCCGGTGGAGTGTAAGCAGGACAGGGGGGCCCTTGCAGACCGGGCGGACACCATGAAGGAGCTGGCCAAGCGGCTGGGGGGAAGCCGGGGCCGGGCCCTCCTGGTGGTGGCTCGTTGGCGGGGCGAGGTTCCCCCGGCGGACCCGGCCTTGATCTACTTGGCCCTAGAGCCCAAGTCCCTGCCGGAGGGAGTCCTGCCCTTCCCTGAGGGCCTAGGGGAGGTCTTTCGCTAGGCCCCCTTGCGGCGGAGAATCCCCATAGGGCTTGGAGGAAAGGCGTGCCGGCTCCCCTTTCTGGGGCCCCCCTGGAGTAAAGGCTTCGGCGGGGTGCCTACCCCACCGCCACCAGGCCCACCCAGCCCCCCGGGGTCTGGAGGAGGGGCCCCCGGTAGGCCTTGAGGGGCAAGGGGCGCCCCTCGGCCTCCAGGGCAAGCTCCGCCACCTCCAGGGGCCTCCGGTCAGGGCCCAGGCGGAGGGGGAAGCGGTCCCGGTAGAGCCTAAGCCCATGGGCTCGTTCCCAATCGGGCTCTAGCCCCTCTGCCCGGAGGAGGCCCACCGCCTCGATGCCCTCCCCCCCTTCCCGCACCTCCCCTTCCCCCAGCTCCACCCCCTCGGCCCAGGCGTGGAGGCCCGCCAGGCCTAGGCTCAAGGGGTAGGCGGGGCTGGCCAGGGCCTCCTGCAGGCGGGCCAAAAGCCCCCCCTCTCCCGCCGCGTAGACCTCGTAGGCCAGGGGCTCCTCCCCCACGGGCAGGAGGAACTCCAGGGGGATCTGGGTGCGGCCATCCCGGTAGAGGCCCCGAAGCTCCTTCGGGCTTGGGGCGTCGGCCTTCAGGAAGAGGTGGTTGACGGCCTGGAGCAGGGTCCTCTGGGGCCCCAAGGGGCGGACGGAGAGGAGGAGCCCCTTAAGCCTTTCCCCGTACTCCGGCCCCATCCCCAAGGCGGCCCCTAGGATCCCGAGGAGGGTGGCGGGCGGGGGAGCGGGGTAGGTGAGGGAGGAGGAGTTGGTGTAGAAGCGCCTGAAATGGGCCCGCTTTCCCTTTAGGAGGAAGCGCAGGTACGTCATCCTAGGGGAAGGCGCTCCACGGGAAGGCCGTCTAGGTCCAGCCCTTCCACCTCCAGGTCGGGGTGGACCCAAAGGCGCACCCCCGCCAGGTCCTCCCGGTGGCGGAGGAGGGCCTGGGCGAGGCGGTCCGCCTCCAAGACGTAGTCCCGCACGCTCCGGATGGCCTCCGGCCCCCCGGCCTTGGGCCGCACCCTAAGCCCGTCCCGGGGGTCCCCCAGGGCCTGGAAGCCCTCCTTCCAAAGGGCCATGAGGTAGAGCCTTGGGGTCTGGCCCACCTTGCTCCGGGTGGTGGCCCCGTGGAGGAGGCCCTGGACTAGGCCCTCCTCCAGGAGGCGGAGGTCTTCGGGCTTGAGGCGGGTCTTCTCCGCCCGCTTGGCGGAAACCCGCCCCCAGAAGCCGATGAGGGCGTAGTGGACCCGGTGGTCCTTGCCGATGGTTCCGTGCTCCCCCTTGCCCCCCTCGGTGCGGCCGGCGAAGTGGCTGGTGATGGAGGCGGTGTAGACCTCCACCGGGTGGAGGCTATAGCCCCAGTCAAACTGCACCGGTCCCACGAACTGGCCCGTGCCTCCCTTGGCCTCCCCCTTCTCCGCCTTGATGGGGAGGACCGCCCCGAAAAGGCGCACGTCGGGAAGGGCCTCCAGGAAGCGCTCCATAAGGTCCGGCCTAAGCTCCCCCTTCTTCCCCCCCCACCCCTCCAGGAGCTCCTTGAGGCGGGTGTCCGCGTCCACGTGGGTCCCGTCCTCCCGGGTGCGGACCCACACGTCCAGGCCCTTCTCCAGGAGGTAGTCCCGCACGTAGCGCTTGAGGCGCACGTCGCTCACCAGAAGCCGCCGGCCCACGTAGTCCATCCGGGGCCGGTTGTCCCCGTCGGGGTCGCCGTTGGGGTTGGTGTCCTTGGCCTCGTAGAGGAAAAGGATTTCCGCATTGGGAATCCGCTCCATCCGTTTCACCCCCTTGCCGCTTCTTCCGTCCTCCCCTTCCGGAGGCGTTCGCTCCGGGCCTGAGCGTAGCCCATGAGGAGGTAGTAGGGAATCTCCCGCTCCGAGGGGGCCTGGTCCTTGCCCCGCTCCATGAGGTCCGTGGCCTGGCCCAGGAGATCCAAGACCCGGGTGAGCTCGCCCCCCTCCAGGTAGTGGGCCGCCCGGTCCATGAGCTCGGCGGCCAGGTGCCGCACCCGCACCAGGCTCATGCCCAGGAAGCCCACGGACTCCAAAAGGGGCTCCTTGCGGTACTCGTAGAGCCGGGCCTGGGCCTGTCCCACGGCCTCCATGGCCACGCCCAGGAGGTAAAGTCCGGCCTCCACCGCTCCAAACCCGTACGCCTCAAACCGTTCCGCAAACTCCATACCCACCCCCTTGCTGCGGAGGGTCTCCGAATGGGCTGGCTCCCCCCTAAGGAGGTCCAACCGCCTCAGGACGCCAAGCCAGCGGGCGCTTAGGCGGACGAGCTCCAGGGCCTTTTCCTCCGGGCTCCCCACGAGCCGGCCCCAGGCGTAGAGGGCCGTGTCCTCCTGCAGGAGGCCCTGGGCGGTTTGGAGGAAGAGGGGGAGGACTTCCCCAGGGAGGAGGGGGTAGCCCCGGAAGAGGGCCCCCACGAAGGGGAGGACCCGCTCCCAGGCGTAGCTACCCCCCTCCCGGCGCACGGGAAGGAGGAGGAGCCAGTCCCCAAGCCCCTCCACCCCTTCCTCCCCCATGGCATCGAGAAGCGCCCCCACTCGCCCGGGGGGCACCTCGGGGAAGAGGGCCCGGGCCTTGGTGGCGGCCTGGCTCCGCTGGAAGAGGAGGAGGGTGAAGCCCAAAAGGGCCACCTCCTCCCCCCGGGCGGCCGCCCGCTCCAAAAACTCCCCCCAGCGCTCCACCCGCTCCAGGCCCCCCACCTCGGCGAGGACCCTTTCCGTGAGGGCCTCAAGGCGCTCCGGGGCCAGCTCGGCCTCGGGCAGGACCAGGGCCCGACCCCCCAGGAAAGGGATCTCCAGGCGGTCCAGGGCCCAGCGCTCCCCCAGGAGGAGCTTCCCGTAGCAGGCCCGGCAGAGGGCGAAGGCCTGCCGGAAGCCCTCCGCCTTAAGGCCCGGGGCAAAGCTCTTCTTGTCCGTGATGTAGAACTTGAGGCGGAGCCGGGTGAAGTCCTCCGTAACCTCCTCCTCCTTCCCGCAGCCGTGGCAGAGGCCCCGTCCTCCGAGGAAGACCTCGTCCAGGAGCTTCCGCTCAAGGTAAGCCCGGTAGGCCTGCTGGTCCACCAGGGGCTGGCCCCGCAGGGCGAGGGTGTAGAGGGCCCGCCCCTCGAGGCCAAGCGCCTTTTGGAGAAGGCCCGCCAGGGCCTCCGCCAGGTCTTTGCCCTTGGGCTTGCCTTCCCCGTCCTTGGGCCTATAGGCGATCCTGCCCCCCTCCAGGGCGAAGGGCCCGTTCTCCCCCGCCTCCGCCCCGAGAACCCAGAAGCCCCGGAGGTCCAGGAGGTAGCGCCAGGCCCCCCGCCCCTCCACGTCCCAAAGGAGGCCCTCTAGGAGGGGCTTTAGGCCTGGGTCCTGGGCCAGGGCGGTGGGCACGGACCCCAGGAGGTAGTGGAGCCCGGAGGCCGTGGCCCGGTCCCGGGGGGCCCCGCTGGCTGCAGGCTCCCCCACCCAGAGGTAGCGCCGGCACACCTCGGGCTTGAGCTCCACCGGCCGGAACTCCAGCCGTTTCGCCTCGGGGTGGAGGTCCACCACGTACAGGATGCCCTCCCCCTCCACCACCAGCCCCTCCAGAAATCCCTCCTGGGAGCGGGCTTCGCCTAGGCGCAGAAGGGCGCGGATCACGACACCTCCTTCACGAACCCGAACCCCTGGCTATTCTTGGCCCCTAGCCCGGTGAGGAGGGCCAGCCGAAGGAGATGGGGGGCGCCCCTCAGGCGGTAAAGCCCCATCCATCCCTCTACCCAGGTCCCCTTGTACCGCTCCAGCTTCTTGTGCTCCGGCCGGAAGCCTAAGGGCTGGACCTCGAGGCGCCCCTCCTCGAGGCCCAGGGCCCGGGCCTTTCGGTTCAGGTTCTCCGCCAGGACCTCGCCGAACTCCCGGTTCAGGGGGTTGAGGTAGACTGTCCGCCCCCCTACGGTGCGGTAGGCGGTGATGGGAGCTTGGGCGGACACGGTGAGGGTTTCCCTTTCGGGGGGGAGGAGTAGGCTTTCCAGGCCCACCAGGCGGAAAGGGTGGCCGTAGAGCTCCAAGCCCCCTTTGGCCCAGAGGGCGTTTACCAGGGCCTGGGCCACTCCCTCCAAGGCGGTGGCGAAGAGGAGGCTCACTTCCCCGCGAGCGGCGAAGGCCTTCTCCTGCGCCAAGTAGCTAAGGCCCTGGAGACGGCTGAAGACAAAGAGCTTCATGGGCTTACCCTCCACGGGGAGGCCCTTGTCGTGGAGCCATTGGCTCAAGTCCTGGGGGAGGAGGCAATAAATGGCGGCCTGGAGGCCTTCCCGGTAGGCTAGGGGGAGGCGGGCTTGAGAGTGGAGGGTGATGCACAGGCGGAGCGGCGCCATCCTGGTCCCTAGTATGCCCCAGACCTTTGGGGGGGACGTGAGAGGTTTGCACAGGGGAGGATGGCGTACGGAGATCTTTCCTAGGGGGAGGCCTCTTATGGGCCCTTTGAAGAGTTTCTTTCAAACCCTTAAAGGTGCGGTGGACACCGTGTGGCGCGCCCGCGCCCCCGGGGGTGAGCCCGGGGGGTGGTGGGGTTTCAAACCCTTAAAGGTACGGTGGACACGGGTGAGGGCCTAGCCCCGGTCCTGGAGGGCCTCCACGTTTCAAACCCTTAAAGGTACGGTGGACACCACACCACCTCCCCCGTGTCAAGCCCCTGTAGTTGGCGTTTCATACCCTTAAAGGTACGGTGGACACAAGTCAAAGAGGGCCACGAGCTACCTCCCCTGGTTCCCGGGTCGTGTCAAGATTTATGTGTAAGCGTCTGTGTACGGGGGGCATACCTTTCCCGAAGCATCCC
>NZ_JBBIMD010000049.1:0-16725 GCF_037444525.1 Thermus sp.
CTACAACGGGCGGAGGCCGCACCGGGCTTTGGGGGGTCTTGCGCCCTTGGGGTTCCTGGCCAAGCTCAAGGAGGAGGGGGTCCCCACAGAGTCTCAAATGTGCTGGCCAACTACAGCCCCTTGACCTTTCCCCTTTGGGGCCATATACTCCCCTATGGCACCCCGGGCGCTTTAGCGCCCAAGGCCAGAGAAAGCGGGGGGCTCGAGGCCTTAAACATCCCGCCGAGGCGCTTGAGGGGGAGCGTTTCGCGAATCCGGAACAATCCAGAGGGGTTCCCCTGCCCCACAAGGAGGAAGGTGTGCCGAGCAAGCGCAACGTTGAGCTTTTGGCTGCCCTGAAGGAAAGCCTTCAGGCGGCGCAAGGCTCCTTCTTCCTGGTGAACTACCAGGGGCTCTCGGCCCAGGAGATCTACGCCCTGCGCAGGGGCCTGAAGGAGAAGGGGGCCCGGCTTTTCGTGGCCAAGAACACCCTGATCCGGCTGGCCCTGAAGGAGCTTGGCCTGCCCGAGCTGGATGGCCTCCAAGGTCCCAGCGCTCTGGTCTTCTACCAGGACCCGGTGGCGGCGGCCAAGGCCCTGCAGGAGTTCGCCAAGAAGAACCCCAAGGGCATCCCCGAGGCCAAGGGTGGGCTTCTCCAGGGGCAGCTCCTTTCCGCCAAGGACGTGGTGGCGTTGGCGGAGCTGCCCACCATGGACGAGCTCCGGGCGGAGCTTTTGGGCGTGCTCCAGGCCCCCATGGCGGAGCTTTTGGGCGTCATGGGCGGTGTGGCCCGCGAGCTGGTAGGCATCTTGGAAGCGTACGCGGAGAAGAAGGCAGCGTAGGAGGTAGGAGATGGCGCTGGACATTGAGAGGATCAAAGAAGAGCTTTCCCAGGCGACGGTTTTGGAACTCAAGCAGCTCATTGACGTCTTAAAGGAGGCTTGGGGCGTGACCGCTGCGGCCCCCGTGGCCGTGGCTGCGGCCCCTGCGGCGGCCGCTGCCGCGGCCCCCGTGGAGGAGAAGACCGAGTTTGATGTGATCCTCAAGGATGCGGGGGCCAAGAAGCTGGAGGTCATCAAGGAGCTTAGGGCCATCACCGGCCTTGGCCTTAAGGAGGCCAAGGACTTGGCCGAGAAGGGCGGCCCCATCAAGGAGGGCATCCCCAAGGCCGAAGCCGAGGAGATCAAGAAGAAGCTCGAGGCCGTGGGCGCGGTGGTGGAGCTGAAGTAACCCCCCGCCCATGGGGTGCCCCCCGGGCCCAGAGGGCCCGGGGTTTTGTGTACCCCGCCGAAGCGCACGCTTCGGCGAAGGCCCCAAAAGAGGAAGACGCTACGGACCACCTAGGCTTAGGGTGGGGCCCCGGTAGCATAGGGGCATGGACCTTCCCCGCGTGGTGGTGGGGCTTTCGGGGGCGAGCGGCATGCCCTACGCCCTGGACCTCTTGCAGACCCTGGAGGGCTTGGCGGAGGTGCACCTGGTCCTTTCCCAAGGGGCCAAGCGGGTCCTTTGGGAGGAGATGGGCCTAAGCCCCAAGGACCTTTACCCCTTGGCCTTCCGGGTCTACAAGGACGAGGACCTGGGGGCCCCCATCGCCTCGGGCTCCTTCCCCACCCAGGGGATGGTGGTCATCCCCTGCTCGGCCACCACCCTGGCCAAGGTAGCCCACGGCCTGGCGGACACCCTCCTCACCCGGGCGGCCTTCGTGCACCTCAAAGAGCGGCGCCCCCTCATCCTGGTCCCCCGGGAAACCCCCTTGCCCCTCCCCACCCTCCGGGCCATGGTCCAGGCCGCGGAGGCGGGGGCGGTGGTCCTGCCTGCAAGCCCCGGCTTCTACCACCGCCCAAAGGCCATTGAGGACCTCCTGGCCTTCATCACCCAGCGGGTCCTGGACCACCTGGGCCTAAAGGCGGAGCGGGCCCCCCGGTGGGGGGAGTGACGTTTTTTTGCCGGCCTGCTCTGATACGATGGGGAGGATGACCCTATCCCAGGAGCAGCGGCTGGTTCTGGACACGGTGCGCAAGGTGGCCCGGGAGGTCCTCTGGCCCTTGGCCCCGGAGTACGACCGGGAGGGGAAGTACCCTTGGCCGCAGCTTAGGGCCCTGGCCGAGCTCGGCTTCCTCGGTATGACCACCCCCGAGGCCTACGGGGGGGTGGGGCTGGACTCCCTTACCTGGGCCTTGGCCTTGGAGGAGATCGCCTGGGCGGACCCCAGCGTGGCGGTCATCGTCTCCGTCACCTCGGGCCTGCCCCAGTACATGCTCCTCCGCTTCGGTACCGAGGCGCAGAAAAGGCGCTACCTGGTGCCCCTCGCCCGGGGGGAGTGGATCGGGGCCTTTTGCCTCACCGAGCCCCACGCGGGCTCGGACGCGGCCTCCATCCGCACGGAGGCCCGGAAGGTCCCGGGAGGGTACGAGCTTTGGGGGGTGAAAAGCTGGATCACCTCCGCGGGCCAGGCCCACCTCTACGTGGTCATGGCCCGCACGGGGGCGGGGATCGGCGCCTTCTTGGTGGAGGCTGGGGCCAAGGGGCTTTCCTTCGGCAAGCCGGAGGAAAAGATGGGCCTGCACGCCGCCCACACCGCGGAGGTGCGCCTCGAGGGCGTCCTCGTCCCCGAGGGGAACCGCCTGGGGGAGGAGGGGCGGGGGCTCGCCTACGCCCTTGCGGGGCTGGACTCGGGGCGCATCGGGGTGGCCGCCCAAGCGGTGGGCATCGCCCGGGCGGCCTTTGAGCTGGCCAAGGCCTACGCGGACGAGAGGGTGCAGTTTGGGAAGAAGCTCCGGGAGCATCAGGCGGTGGCCTTTAAGCTTGCCGACATGTACGCCAAGGTGGAGGCGGCCCGCGCCCTCACCCTGAAGGCGGCGGAGAAAAAGGACCGGGGGGAGCGGTTTACCCTCGAGGCCAGTGCGGCCAAGCTCTTCGCCAGCGGGGTGGCGGTGGAGGTGACCCGGGAGGCGGTCCAGGTCCTGGGGGGCTACGGTTACCACCGGGACTACCGGGTGGAGCGCTACTACCGCGACGCCAAGGTCACGGAGATCTACGAGGGCACCTCGGAGATCCAGCGCTATGTGATCGCCCGGGAGCTCTACCGCTAGGGTTTTCTCACGGGAAGAGGGTAAGGTAAGGAGCGTGGTGCGCCGCCTTCTTGCCCCTCCCTGCCCCCTTTACTGGTACTACGAGCGCCGCCTCCTGAAGGAGGTGAGGGGGGGGCCCATGCCCCGCCACCTGGGCCTCATCCTGGACGGGAACCGGCGCTATGCCCGCATGCTGGGCCTGGCCCCCACCAGGGGGCACGAGTTTGGGGTGAAGAAGGCCTACGAGGTGCTGGAGTGGTGCTTGGAGCTTGGGATCCCTACGGTGACGGTCTGGGTCTTCTCCACGGACAACTTCCGGCGGAGCCCCGAGGAGGTGGGGGAGCTCATGCGGCTTTTCGTCCAGGAGGCCTCGAGGATGGCGGACGACCACCGCATCCACCATCACCAGGTCCGGGTGCGGGTCATCGGCCGCAGGGAGGGCTTTTCCCCGGAGGTCCTCGAGGCCTTGGAGAGGCTGGAGTCCCGTACCCAGCATCACCAGGGCATGGTGCTGAACATCGCCATGGGCTACGGGGGACGGGAGGAGATCGTGGACGCGGTGAAGAGGCTTCTCCTGGAGGCCCACGAAAAGGGCCTTTCCCCCAAGGAGGTGGCCGAGGCCCTGACCCCGGAGGCCATCGCGGAGAGGCTTTACACCGCGGGCTTACCGGACCCGGACTTCATCATCCGCACCTCGGGGGAGGTGCGGCTTTCCGGCTTCCTCCTGTGGCAATCCGCCTACTCCGAGTTTTACTTCGCCGATGTGCTTTGGCCCGAGTTCAGGAAGATAGACTTCCTCCGCGCCCTGAGGAGCTACCAGGCCCGGGAGCGGCGGTTTGGCCGTTGACAAGAGGGGCCTTTTCGTATATTCTTACGCCCAAGATGCTGGCCCGCGAGAAAAAACTCGGACGCCGGGGGGTAGGGTAGCCCCAAGGAGGCGCTATACCCCCCGGCCCGAGCGCGGGCCGGGTTTCTTTTTGGGAGGGGCCCATGCGGGAATGGAAGATCATAGACTCCACCTTGCGGGAAGGCGAGCAGTTTGAGCGGGCCAACTTTTCCACCGAGGACAAGATCCAGATCGCCAAGGCCCTGGACGAGTTCGGGATTGAGTATATAGAGGTTACCACCCCCATGGCCTCCCCCCAGTCCCGCAAGGACGCGGAGGTCCTGGCTTCCTTAGGCCTTAAAGCCAAGGTGGTCACCCACATCCAGACCCGCCTGGACGCGGCCAAGGTGGCGGTGGAAACAGGGGTGCAGGGGATAGATCTCCTCTTTGGCACCAGCAAGTACCTGCGGGCGGCCCACGGCCGGGACATCCCCCGGATCATCGAGGAGGCCCGGGAGGTCATCGCCTACATCCGGGAGAAGGCCCCCCACGTGGAGGTGCGTTTCTCCGCGGAGGACACCTTCCGCTCCGACGAGCACGACCTCCTCCAGATCTACCAGGCCATCGCCCCCTACGTGGACCGGGTGGGCCTGGCGGACACGGTGGGCGTCGCCACCCCCCGCCAGGTCTACGCCCTGGTGCGGGAGGTGCGGCGGGTGGTGGGGCCCGGGGTGGACATCGAGTTCCACGGGCACAACGACACGGGCTGCGCCATCGCCAACGCCTTTGAGGCCATAGAGGCCGGGGCCACCCACGTGGACACCACCGTCCTCGGCATCGGGGAGCGGAACGGCATCACCCCCTTGGGGGGGTTCCTCGCCCGCATGTACACCCTCCAGCCGGAGTACGTCCGGAGCAAGTACAAGCTGGAGATGCTCCCCGAGCTGGACCGCATGGTGGCCCGGATGGTGGGGGTGGAGATCCCCTTCAACAACTACATCACCGGGGAAACCGCCTTCAGCCATAAGGCGGGCATGCACCTCAAGGCCATCTACATCAACCCCCAGTCCTACGAGCCCTACCCTCCCGAGGTCTTCGGAGTGCGGCGCAAGCTCATCATCGCCTCGAGGCTCACGGGCCGCCACGCCATCAAGGCGCGGGCGGAGGAGCTTGGCCTGCACTATGGGGAAGAGGAGCTCGCCCGCATCACCCAGCACATCAAGGCCCTGGCCGACAAGGGCCAGCTCACCCTGGAGGAGCTGGACCGGATCCTGAGGGAGTGGATCACCGCATGAGGCTAGAGGGCGCGGTACTCCTCTTCCGTAAGGCCCACGTCCTTGAGGATGCCCAGGAAGGTGCCCCGCTTGAGCTCCTTGCGGTGGAAAGGGATTACGGTGCGGCGCCCGTCAGGGTGGAGGAGCACCCAGTGGCTGCCCTTGCCCCCCACCTCCTCAAACCCCAGGCGCTTGAGCTTGCGCAACACCTCTTCAAGCCTAGGCGGCATCCACCCGGACCTCTACCCACTCCTCGTCCGGTTCCGGGACGGGAAGCCCCTTGGCCTTCAGGGCGGCCAGCATGGCTTCTAGGGCTTCCTGGACGTTTCTCACGGCTTCCTCGCGGGTGTCCCCGTCGGAGCGCACCCCGGGCACCGCGGGCACCTCGGCCAGCCAGACCCCGGGCTCCTCGGGGTCGCGGTACACGCGGATCCAATAGCGTCCCATACTTCCCAGTATAGGAGGGTGCCATGGGCCAGACCTTAGCGGAGAAGATCCTTTCCAAAAAGGCCGGGCGAAGGGTGGAGGCGGGGGAGCTTGTGGTGGTGGAGGTGGACCAGGTCATGGTGGTGGACTCCATCGCCGGGAGCTTCATCCGCCGCCTGGAGTACCTGGAAGCCGCCCCCCGCTACCCGGAGCGGGTCTCCATCGTTATAGACCACGTGGCCCCTGCGGCCAACCTCGAGGTGGCCAAGGCCCAGAAGGAGATCCGGGGGTGGGCAAGCCGGCACGGGGTCAGGGTCTTTGACGTGGGCCGGGGGGTGTGCCACCAGGTCCTCATGGAGGAGGGCCTGGCCCAGCCGGGCTGGATCGTGGTGGGCTCGGACAGCCACTCCACCACCTATGGGGCGGTGGCCGCCTTCGGCACGGGGATGGGGGCCACGGACATCGCCCTGGCCGCGGCCAGCGGCCGCACCTGGCTTAGGGTGCCGGAGACGGTGAAGGTGGTCTTCCGGGGAAGGCTTCCGAAGGGGGTCACCGCCAAGGACGCCGCCCTCGAGATGGTGCGCCTCCTCACCGCGGACGGGGCCACCTACATGGCGGTGGAGATCCACCTCCTGGAGGGGGCGGAGGGGCTCACCCTGGGGGAGCGCATGACCCTGGCCAACCTCACCGTGGAGGCGGGGGCCAAGGCGGGGCTGGTGGTGCCCTCAGGGGAGGTCTTGGAGCGCTATGGGGTGCCCCCTTGGCTTTTCCCCGATGAGGACGCCCGCTACGCCCAGGAGGTGGAGATTGACCTTTCCGCCCTCACCCCCAGGGTTTCCGTGCCCTTCTACGTGGACAACGTCCACGAGGTGGCGGCGGTGAAGGGGAAGCGGGTGGACCAGGTCTTCATCGGCACCTGCACCAACGGGCGCATAGAGGACCTAAGGGCCGCGGCGGAGGTCCTGAGGGGGAGGAAGGTGGCCCCCGGGGTGCGCCTCCTCGTGGTCCCCGCCTCCAGCCAGGTCCTGGAGGAGGCGGCCAGGGACGGCACCCTCCTTACCCTCCTACAAGCGGGGGCCACCATTGGCACCCCCGGGTGCGGCCCCTGCATGGGGCGGCACATGGGGGTCTTGGCCCCGGGGGAGGTGTGCGTCTCCACCTCCAACCGCAACTTCCGCGGCCGGATGGGGGCCCCGGACGCGGAGATCTACCTGGCAAGCCCCCGGGTGGCCGCGGCCAGCGCCGTGGCCGGCTACCTGACCATGCCGGAGGAACTGGAGGAACCCTATGCCTAGGGTCTTTAAGTTCGGCGACCAGATCAACACCGACGATATCCTGCCCGGCAAGTACGCCCCCTTCATGGTGGGGGAGGACCGGTTCCACCTCTACGCCTTCGCCCACCTGCGGCCGGGGTTTGCGGAGGAGGTCAGGTCGGGGGACATCCTGGTCTTCGGCCGGAACACCGGGCTTGGCTCCAGCCGGGAGTACGCCCCCGAGGCCCTGAAAAAGCTGGGCATCCGGGCGGTCATCGCCAAGAGCTACGCCCGCATCTTCTTCCGCAACCTGGTGAACCTGGGGATTGTCCCCTTTGAGTCGGAGGAGGTGGTGGATGCGCTAGAAGACGGGGACCAAGTGGAGCTGGACCTGGAGCGGGGGGTCCTTTGGCGGGGCGAGGAGCGCTTCCAGCTCCGCCCCCCACCCCCCTTCCTCCTGGAGGCGCTCAAGGAGGGCTCCTTGCTGGAGTACTACAAGCGGCACGGGCGCTTCCCGGGGGAGTAGACTGGGGCCATGGAGGACCTGGAGATCACCTGTCCGGTGTGCGGCGAGGTCAGCGTGGTGCTGGCCGAGGACCTGGAGGGCCTCGAGGCCGGGGACGTCCTGGAGTGCGAGGCCTGCGGGGCGTTTTTGGAGGTGGTGTCCCTGGACCCCTTGGAGCTCGAGGTGACCGAGGAGGGCTTGGAGGGCTTCTTCGTGGACTGCCCCCGGTGCGGCTACACCTTTGAGGTTTCCGAGGAGGAAGAGGGGCAAAGCGTCTCCTGCCCCGAGTGCGGTTTTACCTTCGTACCCGACTGGAGCGAAGTGGAAGAGGAGGACGAGGAATGGTAGCCACCTGTCCGGAGTGCGGTGCGGAACTCAAGCTGGAGAACCCTGAGCTGGGCGAGCTTGTGGTGTGCGAGGACTGTGGGGCGGAGCTGGAGGTGGTCTCCCTAGATCCCTTGCGCCTCGAGCCTGCCCCCGAGGAGGCGGAGGACTGGGGCGAGTAACCCCCATGCTGGCCATCCTTTACGACCGCATCCGGCCCGACGAAAGGATGCTCTTTGAACGGGCCGAGGCCCTGGGGATTCCCTTCAAGAAGGTCTACGTCCCGGCCCTCCGAATGGTCCTGGGGGAGAGGCCGCCGGAGCTGCAAGGGGTCAGCGTGGCCCTGGAGCGGTGCGTGAGCCAAAGCCGGGGTCTGGCGGTGGCCCGCTACCTCGAGGCCCTGGGCATCCCCGTGGTGAACCGGCCCCAGGTGATGGAGACCTGCGGGGACAAGTGGGCCACCAGCGCGGCCCTCCACCGGGCGGGCCTCCCCCAGCCCAAAACCGCCCTCCTCACCGACCCCGAGGAGGCCCTTAGGCTCATGGAGGACTGGGGCTACCCCGTGGTCCTGAAGCCCGTCATCGGGAGCTGGGGGCGACTTGTGGCCAAGATCAACGACCGGGAGGCGGCGGAGTCCCTCCTGGAGCACAAGGAGGTCTTGGGGGGGTTCCAGCACCAGCTTCTTTACCTGCAGGAGTACGTGCGGAAGCCCGGGCGGGACATCCGGGTCTTCGTGGTGGGGGACCGGGCCATCGCCGCCATCTACCGGCGGAGCCAACACTGGATCACCAACACCGCCCGGGGCGGGGTGGCGGAGAACTGCCCCGTTACGGAAGAGATCGCCGAGCTTTCCGTGCGGGCGGCGAGGGCGGTGGGGGGCGGGGTGGTGGCCATAGACCTTTTTGAGTCCGAGCGGGGCCTTTTGGTGAACGAGGTGAACCACACCATGGAGTTCAAGAACTCCGTGCACACCACCGGGGTGGACATCCCCGGGGAGATCCTGCGCTACGCCTGGGGGGTGGCCCATGGATAGGAAGACCGTGGCCATCGTGGGGGGGTCGGGGTACGCGGGGGGAGAGTTCTTGCGCCTGGCCCTTTTCCACCCCCACCTGGAGGTGACCCAGGTGACCTCGAGGCGCTTCGCCGGGGAGCCTGTGCACTTCGTCCACCCGAATCTCAGGGGGAGAA
The DNA here is from genome assembly GCF_037444525.1 of Thermus sp. Lineage (GTDB taxonomy): Bacteria > Deinococcota > Deinococci > Deinococcales > Thermaceae > Thermus. Next base: position 8,847 of record NZ_JBBIMD010000049.1, read on the forward strand.
CCGCCCTCAAGTTTATTCCCCCGGAGAAGCTAGAGCCCGTGGACATCCTGGTCCTGGCCCTGCCCCACGGGGTTTTCGCACGGGAGTACGAGCGCTACCGGCCCTTGGGGAAGGTGGTCCTGGACCTCTCCGCGGACTTCCGCCTGAAAAACCTGGACCTTTACCGCAAGTACTACGGGGAGCACCCCCACCCTGACCTTTTGGGTAGCTTCGTCTACGCGCTTCCTGAACTCTACCGGGAGGCCTTAAGGGAGGCAGACCAAATCGCTGGGGCGGGGTGCAACGCCACCGCCACCCTCTTGGGCCTCTATCCCCTCTTTAAGGCGGGCCTCCTCCAGCCCAAGCCGGTCTTCGTCACCCTCCTCATCTCCACCTCCGCCGCGGGGGCGGAGCCAGGCCCCGCCAGCCACCACCCCGAGCGGGCGGGCTCCCTAAGGGTCTACAAGCCCACCGGCCACCGCCACACCGCGGAGGTGGTGGAGAACCTTCCAGGCCGGCCCGAGGTCCACCTCACGGCCATCGCCACCGACCGGGTGCGGGGGATCCTCATGACCGCCCAGACCTTCCTCCACGACGGCTGGAGCGAGCGGGACGTGTGGCAGGCCTACCGAGAGGCCTACGGGGGTGAGCCCTTCGTCCGTATCGTCAAGCAAAAGAAGGGCATCCACCGCTACCCCGACCCCCGCTTCGTCCAGGGGACCAACTACGCGGACATCGGCTTTGAGCTGGAGGAGGACACGGGGCGGCTGGTGGTCATGGCGGCCATAGACAACCTGGTGAAGGGCACCGCGGGCCACGCCCTCCAGGCCCTAAACATCCGCATGGGCTGGCCTGAGACCCTGGGCCTGGATTTTCCCGGGCTCCATCCGTAGGGGGGTTGCCGTGATCCTCGTCAAAGTGGGCGGCGCCGAGGGCATAGACTACGAGGCCGTGGCCGAGGACGCGGCCTCCTTGTGGCGGGAAGGCCAGAGGCTCATCCTGGTCCATGGGGGAAGCAGCGAGACCAACCGCATCGCCGAGGCCTTAGGCCACCCCCCCCGCTTCCTCACCCACCCGGGGGGGCAGGTGAGCCGCCTCACGGACCGCAAGACCCTGGAGATCTTTGAGATGGTCTACTGTGGTCTGGTCAACAAGCGCCTGGTGGAGTATCTCCAGCGCTTCGGGGCGAACGCGGTTGGGCTTTCCGGCTTGGACGGAAGGCTTCTAGAGGGCCGCCGCAAGACCGCGGTGAAATATGTGGAAGACGGCAAGGTGAAGATCCACCGCGGGGACTACACGGGCACGGTGGAGCGGGTGAACAAGGGCCTTTTGGACCTTCTTTTGGGGGCGGGCTACCTCCCCGTCCTCACTCCTCCTGCCATCAGCCACGAGGGCGAGGCCATCAACACGGATGGGGATAGCATCGCGGCCCTCCTCGCCGTCACCTACGGGGCCGAGGCCCTGGTCTACCTCTCCAACGTGCCTGGTCTCCTTGCCCGCTACCCGGACGAGGGTAGCCTCGTGCGGGAGATCCCCATCGCCCGCCTCGAGGACCCCGAGTACCTGGCTCTGGCCCAGGGGCGGATGAAGCGCAAGGTCATGGGGGCGGTGGAAGCGGTGCGGGGCGGGGTGGGGCGGGTGGTCTTCGCGGACGGCAGGGTGAAGAACCCCATCCGCCGCGCCCTTTCGGGGGAGGGCACCGTGGTACGCTAGGGCCATGGCGCGTTTCGCCCTGGTCCTCCACGCTCACCTGCCCTATGTGCGGGCCCACGGGATGTGGCCCTTTGGGGAGGAGACCCTCTACGAGGCCATGGCCGAAACCTACCTCCCCCTTCTTCGGGCCCTGGACCGGCTTTGGCAGGAGGGGGTGGGGGCGCGGTTCACCTTGGGCATCACCCCTATCCTGGCCGAGCAGCTGGCCGACGCCAAGGTGAAGGAGGGCTTCCGGGCCTACGCCAAAGACCGCCTGGAGCGGGCCCAGGGGGACTACCTCCGCTATCAGGGCACGGAGCTGGAGGGCAGCGCCCGCCACCAGGTGGCCTTCTGGGAGCTTACCCTGGACCACTTCCACGGACTTGGGGGGGATCTCCTCTCTGCCTTCCGCCGGGCCCAGGAGCGGGGGCAGGTGGAGCTCATCGCCTCCCACGCCACCCACGGCTATAGCCCCCTTCTGGGCTACGATGAGGCCCTTTGGGCCCAGATCAAGACGGGCCTGGCCGCCTACCGCCGCCACTTCGCCAAGGACGCCACGGGCTACTGGCTCCCCGAGATGGCCTACCGGCCCCGTGGGTTCTGGAGGCCCCCCGTGGAGGGGGCGCCGGAGGGGGTGCGGGCCGGGGTGGACGAGCTCCTTATGCGGGCGGGGGTGCGGTACACCTTTGTGGACGCCCACCTGGTCCAAGGGGGAAAGGCCCTAAGCCCCTACGGGGAGGCCCACCTGGGCCCGGTGGAGAGCGCCGAGGCCACCTACTACGTCCACGAGCTCCCAAGTGGCCTTAGGGTCTTGGCCCGCAACCAGGAGACCGCCCTCCAGGTGTGGAGCGCGGACTACGGCTACCCGGGGGATGGGCTTTACCGGGAGTTCCACCGGAAAGACCCCCTTTCCGGCCTCCACCACTGGCGGGTGACCCACCGCAAGGCGGAGCTTTCCGCCAAGGCCCCTTACGACCCCGAACGGGCCTTCGCCAAGGCCAAGGAGCACGCAGCCCACTTCGTGGGGCTCTTGCGGGGCTTGGCCGCCCGCCACCCCCAAGGGGTGGTCCTGGCCCCTTACGATGCGGAGCTGTTCGGCCACTGGTGGTACGAGGGGGTGGCCTTCTTGGAGGAGGCCCTCCGCCTCCTCTCCCGGGCGGAAGGGGTGGAGGCGGTGACGGCCAGGGAGGCGGTCCAGGGCGAGGCGGTGCGCACCGACCTGCCCGAGGGTTCCTGGGGCCGGGGTGGGGGGCACGAGGTGTGGCTCAACCCCAAGACCCTGGACTACTGGCGGCTTGTCTACCGGGCGGAAGGGGCCATGCGGGAGGCGGCCCGCCAGGGCATCCTGCCCCCTCGGGTGCTCCAGCAGGCCATGCGGGAGCTTCTTCTCCTCGAGGCCTCCGACTGGCCCTTCCTCATAGACACCGGCCAGGCGGCCGCCTACGCCGAGGAGCGCTACCAGGCCCACGGGGAACGGTTTTTCCGCCTCCTCAAAGGGGTTTCCGAGGAGGAGCTTAAGGCCCTCGAGGCCCTGGACAACCCCTTCCCCGACGCGGACCCTAGGCTTTACCTATGATCCGGCACGCCATCCTCCAGTTCCGCCCCGAGAAGGGGCAGCTCAAGGCCAACGTAGAGCGCCTTACCGACCACCTGAAGGCCCTTAGGCCCCACGCCCCCGAGGTGGTGGTCCTGCCCGAGGCGGCCCTCACCGGCTACTTCCTCCAGGGGGGGGTTAGGGAGCTCGCCCTCACCCGCTTTGAGCTCTTGGAGCTCCTTTCCGAGGTGCACAAGAAGGCAGGGTACGAGAGGGCGCTGGACCTGGTGGTGGGCTTTTACGAGCGGGACAGGGGAGCCTTTTACAATAGCGCCGCCTACCTGGAGCTTCCCCACCGGATCGTCCACGTGCACCGCAAGGTCTTCCTTCCCACCTACGGGGTCTTTGACGAGGAGCGCTACCTTTCCCGGGGGCGGCGGGTGGCGGCCTTCCAAACCCGCTTCGGCCGGGTGGCCCTCCTCATCTGCGAGGATTTCTGGCACTCCATCACCGCCACCATCGCCGCCTTGGACGGGGCCGAGGTCCTCTATGTCCCTGCGGCAAGCCCGGCCAGGGGCTTCCAGGGGGAAAGGCCCTGGAACGTGGAGCGCTGGCGCACTCTGGCCCAGGCCGTGGCTGCGGAGCACGGGCTTTACGTGGTCCTCTCTAGCCTGGTGGGGTTTGAGGGGGGGAAGGGGATGAGCGGGGGAAGCCTGGCGGTGGGGCCGGACGGACGGGTCCTGGGGGAAGCCCCCCTCTTTGAGGAGGCGGCCTTGGTCTTCCCCCTAGACCCCGCCCGCATCCCCCCCGTGCGCTACGATAGCCCCCTCCTTTCCGACCTCGAGGCCGGCCTGCCCCTCCTTCTGGACGACCTCCATCGGGTTTCGGGGAGGGAAGCATGAGGATCCTCGAGGCCCCACCCCTTCGGGAAACCCTGGACCTCAACCTGCCCCTGGTGGCGGACTTTCTCACCCGCTTCATCCGCGAGGAGCTGGCCTGGCGCGGCTACAAGAAGGCCATCGTGGCCGTTTCCGGAGGGGTGGACTCCGCCACCACCTTGGCTCTGGCGGTGCGGGCCCTGGGGCCGGAGAACGTCCACGCCTTGGCTCTACCCCACCGGGATTCCAGCCCCCTTTCCCTGGAGCACGCCCAGTTGGTGGCAAAGACCTTTGGGGTGGAGCTTGAGGTGGTGGACATCACCCCCATGGTGGAGGGGTATGCGGAGAAGACCCCCGGCCTCACCCCCCGTCGCAAGGGGAACGTCATGGCCCGGGCGCGGATGATCGTCCTTTTTGACAAGGCCGAGGCCTACCGGGCCCTGCCCTTGGGCACGGGGAACAAGACGGAGCGCCTTTTCGGCTACTACACCTGGCACGGGGACGACGCGCCTCCCCTAAACCCCTTGGGGGACCTCTACAAGACCCAGGTCTGGGCCCTGGCCCGCCACCTGGGGGTGCCGGAGGTGGTGGTGGAGAAGGCCCCCACCGCAGACCTCGAGCCCGGCCAGACGGACGAGGCCGACCTGGGCCTGCGCTACCTGCGGGCGGACGTCATCCTGGAGCACTACCTCAAGGGCTACCCCGACGCGTACATCCTGGGCCTAGGGTTCACGGAGGAGGAGCTTGGGCGGGTGAAGGAGCGGGTGAACCGCACCCACTGGAAGCGGGCCCTCCCCACCGTGGCCCTCCTTTCCCCCACGGCCATTGGGGAGTTCTACCTGAGGCCTTTGGACTACCGGGTGTAGCATGGGGGTATGAGGCTTCGCTTGGGTCCTAGGGGGGAGCTGGTGCTCCCCGAAGAGGCGCTCCGCCGCCTTGGGCTTCGCCCTGGAGATGAGGTGGAGCTCCTGGTGGAGGAAGAAAGCCTCCACCTAAAGCCCCCACGATCTATCCCGCTGGAATCCCTCTTGGGCAGCCTAGCCTCTGCCGTGAGTTATCCTGGACCAGAGGGAGAGAAGGAAGCCCGGGAAACCTCCTGGACGGAGCGATTCCAAAAGCCCTAGTGCGCACCTTTTGGCTGGATACCAATGTGGTCCTCCGCTTCCTCCTGGGGGAGCCCGAGGAGTTGGCCCAGAGAGCTTACCGTATCCTGAAGGCGGCGGAGGAAAGGCGGGTGCGCCTGGTTTGGCACCCCTTGGTGGTGGCGGAGGTGGTCTATACCTTGCGTTCTTTCTACAAAGTGCCCCTTCCCCAGGTGGTGCACCGCCTCGAGGCCCTTTGGGCCCGCCCGGGGATGTGGGTGTTGGAGGAGGAGGCTTTCAGGAAGGCGTTTGGGCTGATGCTGGAGAAGAAGGTGCACCTTACGGACGCCTTATTGGCTGTAAAGGCCACTTCGGGGGAAGGTGTGGCCAGCCTGGACCAGGACTTCCTCCGCTTGGGGGTGGAGGTATGGGATGGAACTGAAGACCCTTCTTGAGAAGGCCCGCACCATCGCTGTCCTTGGGGCCCACAAGGACCCTTCCCGCCCCGCCTTCTACGTGCCCGACTACCTCTTCCGCGCGGGCTACCGCATCCTGCCCGTGAACCCCCGCTTCGCTGGAGAGGAGCTTTTCGGGGAGAGGGTCTTGGGCCATCTCTCGGAGTTGAAGGAGCCCGTAGACATCCTGGATGTCTTCCGCCCAGGGCATGCCCTTCCCCACCACCTCCCCGAGATCCTGGCCTTGCGGCCGGGCCTGGTTTGGCTCCAGGTGGGGATCCGGAACCCGGAGGTGGAGGAGGCCCTCCTTGGGGCGGGCATTCCCCTGGTGGTGGACCGATGCCTCATGGTGGAGCACAAGCGCCTTTTGGGCCGGCTGAGGGCCCTACCCTAAGAGCCCTTCAGGAGGCCCTCCTCGCCTGGTACGAAAAGGCCAAGAGGCCCCTCCCTTGGCGGGGAGAAAAGGACCCCTACCGCATCCTCCTTTCCGAGGTCCTCCTCCAGCAGACCCGGGTGGAGCAGGCCATCCCCTATTACCACCGCTTCCTAGGGCGCTTTCCCACCCTGGAGGCCCTGCGGGAGGCCCCCCTGGAGGAGGTCCTGAAGGTGTGGGCGGGGGCGGGGTACTACCGCCGGGCGGAGCACCTCCACCGCCTGGCCCAGAGGGTGGAGGCCCTGCCCCCAAGCTACGAGGCGCTTAAAGAGCTCCCCGGCCTCGGTCCCTACACCGCGGCTGCGGTGGCCTCCATGGCTTTTGGGGAACGGGTGGCCGCGGTGGACGGGAACGTGCGCCGGGTCCTGGCCAGGCTCTTCGCCCTGGAATCCCCCACGCCCAAGGCCCTCCAGGGCCTGGCCCAGGCCCTCCTGTCCCAAGGGGCGGACCCCGGGGTTTGGAACCAGGCCCTCATGGAGCTTGGGGCCACCCTCTGCCGCCCCAGGAAGCCCCACTGCCTCGCCTGCCCCCTGAGGTCCTTTTGCTCAGGCCAGGGGGCCCCGGAGCGCTACCCAAGGCCGAAGGCCCGGGCCAAGCGGGAGGAGCACCTGGCAGCCCTCGTCCTTTGGGGGAGGAAGGGGGTCTACCTGGAACCCCAAAAGGGGCGCTTCCAGGGGCTTTACGGTGTCCCCACCTTCCCCGAGGCGGAGCTCGAGGTCCGGGCTAAGGCCTTCGGCGTGGAGCCCAAGCTGGTGGGGTCGGTGCGGCACGAGCTTACCCACCGGCGCCTTCTCCTCACGGTCTACGCCGCCCTTTGGCCGGGGGAAGGGGTGGACCCAAAGGCCAAGCCCCTACCCAAGTTCACGGAGAAGGTGCTCCGCCAGGCGGAGGCCCTCCTCGCTCATGCGGGCGTAGTCCCCATCCAGGACGCATAGCCCCACCGCGTAGAGGTTTTGGAGGCGCTTAAGGCGCAAGGTGGCCTCCTCCCACTCCTCGGGGTGGAAGGCCTGGTAGCGCACCCGGTAGCCTGGGGTGGTGGGGGTGTCCGGCACCACCCCCTCCCGCTCCACGAAGCGGAAGCCCAGGCGGAGGAGGTCCTCGTGGAGGTCAGGGTAGCTGACCTCGGAAAGCCGCCCTGCCTCCTCCTCCACCTCCCCCAGGCGAAGCCTCGCCCCAAGGAAGCTCCCCACCGCCAGGACCACCCTTTCCCCCCGTGCCTCTGGCCCCTCCCAGGTCCTCACCCCCACCACCCTTTCCCCTTCCAGGAGGAGGCCCGTGGCTGTGGCCTGGAAGAGGTGGAGGTGAGGGGCGTGGGCCTCGAGGCGGGCCTTGGCCCGGGCGTGGAAGGACCAGACCCGGGGGTCTATGGGGTCATGGGCCGCCTCTAGGAGGCTCCCCTTGGGAAAGGGGGGGTGTGGGAGGAGGAAGGGCATCATCACCGCGTCCAGGCTTTGGGTGAGGAGGCCCACCCGCACCCCCCTTTGCGCCAAGCGGTGGGCAGCCTCGCTTCCCGCGAAGCCCGCCCCCACGATGAGCACCTGGTAGTTCTCCATAACAAAAAGGCCCCCGAAGGGGCAGTGTGGCGGGCCGTGAAGGACTCGAACCTCCAACCCCCGGTTTTGGAGACCGGTGCTCTGCCAGTTGAGCTAACGGCCCCCGCCTAGGGGATTCTAGCACATCCCCTCGCTTAGACCAAGGGGTTGTAGTTGGCCAGCACATTTGAGACTCTGTGGGGACCCCCTCCTCCTTGAGCTTGGCCAGGAACCCCAAGGGCGCAAGACCCCCCAAAGCCCGGTGCGGCCTCCGCCCGTTGTAGTAGTCCAAAT
>NZ_JBBIMD010000050.1:0-16692 GCF_037444525.1 Thermus sp.
GCATCATCCGCTTCCGCGAAAGCCTCCCCAAGTCCAGCGTGGGGAAGATCCTGCGCCGGGAACTCCGGGAGGAGTTCACTCGGAAGAACGCCTAGAGGAGACCAAGGAAAAACCCCCCAGGGTTTCCTGGGGGGCGTTCCCATCCCTTGGCTAGCGCTTGGAGTACTGGGGTGCCCGGCGGGCCTTGTGCTTGCCGTACTTCTTCCGCTCCACCACGCGGGCGTCCCGGGTGAGGAAACCCAGGGGCTTAAGGCGGGCCCGGTAATCGGGGTTGTACTGGAGGAGGGCGCGGGCCACGCCCAGGCGGATGGCCTCCACCTGGCCGCTTTTGCCGCCCCCCCGGACGGTGATGTAGGCGTCAAAGCGGCTCTGGGCGTCCACCGCCCTGAGGGGCTCGAGGGCCGCCACCGCCCGCACCAGTCCCCGGAAGTACTCCGCAAAGTCCTGCCCGTTCACGGTGACCCTGCCGCTCCCGGGGCGCAGGAACACCCGGGCCACCGCCTCCTTCCGCCTACCCGTGCCGTAGTACTGCTCCATTACTGGACCTCCAGCTTCACAGGCCTTTGCGCCTGGTGGGGGTGGTTGGGCCCCGCGTAGACCTTCAGGCGCTTAAAGAGCCGACGGCCCAAGGGGCCCTTGGGGAGCATGCCCTTCACCGCGTGCTCCAGGACCCGCTCGGGGTGGGTGGCCAGGAGCTTCTCCGCGGGGATCTCCTTAAGCCCACCCTGGTAGCCGCTATAGCGGGTGTAGATCTTATCCTTAAGTTTCTTGCCGGTGAGGCGGATCTTGTCCGCGTTCACCACCACCACAAAATCCCCCATGGCCAGGTTGGGCGTCCAGTCGGGGCGGTGCTTGCCCCTAAGGAGGGTGGCGATCTGGGTGGCGAGCCGCCCCAGGGTCTTCCCCTCCGCGTCAATGAGCACCCAGCGGGGCTCTATGTCTTTCGGTACGTAGGTCTTCACCAGGGCCCTCCTTTGTTCTTGCCGGGGGATCGGGGGACCCCGCAAGAACGCCAAAGAAGACTCTACCATAAACCCCCGCCCCCTTGCCAGATGTGGTAGGCTGAAGACCCGTGGGAGCTTCGGATAAGGGCCCAAGGCCCATGAAGTACATCTTCGTCACCGGCGGCGTGGTCTCCAGCCTGGGCAAGGGCATTCTCACCTCCTCCTTGGGGGCCATCCTTAGGGCCCGGGGCTACCGGGTTACGGCCATCAAGATAGACCCTTACGTGAACGTGGACGCGGGCACCATGCGCCCCTACGAGCACGGGGAGGTCTTCGTCACGGGGGATGGGGCGGAGACGGACCTGGACATCGGCCACTACGAGCGCTTCCTGGACGTGGACCTCTCCCGGGGCAACAACCTCACCACGGGCCAGATTTACCTCTCGGTGATCCAGAAGGAAAGGCGGGGGGAGTACCTCTCCCAGACCGTCCAGGTCATCCCCCACATCACGGACGAGATCAAAGACAGGATCCGCAAGGTGGCCCGGGAGCAGGAGGCGGAGATCGCCGTGGTGGAGGTGGGGGGCACGGTGGGGGACATTGAGAGCCTGCCCTTCCTCGAGGCCATCCGCCAGTTCCGCTTTGACGAGGGGGAGGGGAGCACCCTCTACCTCCACCTCACCCTGGTCCCCTACCTGGAAACCAGCGAGGAGTTCAAGACCAAGCCCACCCAGCATTCTGTAGCCACCTTGAGGGGCGTGGGCATCCAGCCGGACATGGTGGTCCTGCGCTCGGTGAAACCCGTCCCCGAGGAGGTGCGCAAGAAGGTGGCCCTCTTCACCAACGTCCGCCCGGGGTACGTGTTCAGTAGCCCCAACGTGGAGCACCTCTACCAGGTCCCCCTCCTCCTGGAAGAGCAGGGCCTAGGCCGGGCGGTGGAGAAGGCCCTTGGCCTCGAGCCCGTCTTCCCCAACCTCACCTTCTGGCAGGAAGCGGTGCGCATCCTGAAGCACCCCGAGCGCACGGTGCGCATCGCCATCGCGGGGAAGTACGTGAAGATGCCGGACGCCTACCTCTCCCTCCTGGAGGCCTTAAAGCACGCGGGGATCAAGAACCGGGCCCGGGTGGAGGTGAAGTGGGTGGACGCGGAAGGGCTGGAAAACGGGGACCTGGAAGAGGCCTTCCAGGATGTCTCCGGCATCCTGGTGCCTGGGGGGTTTGGGGTGCGGGGGATAGAGGGCAAGATCCGCGCGGTCCGGTTCGCCCGGGAAAGGAAGATCCCCTTCCTCGGCATCTGCCTAGGGCTCCAGGTGGCGGTCATAGAGTTTGCCCGCCACGTGGCCGGGCTCAAGGGGGCCAACTCCACGGAGTTTGACCCCTACACCCCCCACCCGGTGATCGACCTCATGCCCGAGCAGCTGGAGGTGGAGGGCCTTGGGGGGACCATGCGCCTTGGGGAGTGGCCCATGCGCATAAAGGAAGGGACCCTCCTCCACCGCCTTTACGGGAAGGAGGAGGTGCGGGAGCGCCACCGGCACCGCTACGAGGTGAACCCGGCCTACGTGGAAGCCCTGGAGGGGACAGGGCTTGTGGTCTCAGGGGTGACCCCGGGCATGGCCGGCCGGGGGGCGGGGCTGGTGGAGGCCATTGAGCTAAGGGACCACCCCTTCTTCCTCGGCCTTCAGAGCCACCCCGAGTTCAAAAGCCGCCCCATGCGCCCCTCACCCCCCTTCGTGGGCTTTGTGGAGGCGGCTCTGGCCCACGCTTCGGTAGGCCGCTGAAGCCTCCGGGCCCCAAGAGCCTAGGTGCCCGGGCATTGAAAAATCCTTATGAGGCTCGGAGGAAGGGCATGCTGGACCCTCTTTCTGGGGTCCCCACCGAAGCGAAAGCTTCGTTGGGGCACTTAGCGCAGGGTTCTGGCGAACTGCTCCGCCGCCCTTCCGGAAAACCCCCGGGCCAGGGCGAAGCGGAGGGCTTTTTCCTCCTCCTCCCGGCTCAAGGGGCGGCCCAGGTGGCGGGCCACGGCCTTAAGGTACAGGGCGCGGTCAAAGGGCGGGAAGGTGAGGACCAGGCCAAACCGCTCCCCCAGGGCCAGGGTGTCCTGCAAGGCATCCCAGGCCTGGGGGTCCTCCCCGGGAAGGGGGTTCGTCCCCAGGGCGCGCACCAGGTGGCGGCGGTTGGAGGTGGCGAGGAGGAGGACGTTCTCCGGGGTGCCCTGGAGGCTACCCTCCAGAAGGGCTTTCAGGTGGTGGAAGGCCTCCCCCTCGGGGTCCAGGGAGAGGTCGTCCAGAAAGAGGATAAAGCGTTTGGGGAGAGAACCCAGCTCCTCCAAAAGCCGGTCCAGGGCGCCCAAGGCGGAGGGCTCCACCTCCACCATCTGGACCTCGGGGAAGCGGAGGAGGCTCTTGGCCAGGGTGCTCTTCCCCGTGCCCCGGGCCCCGTAGAGGAGGGTGTGCAGGGCGGGGCGGCCCTCCAGGAAGCGCCGCACGTTCTCCTCCAGGGCCTTCCGCTCCCCCTCATAGCCCACCAGGACATCCTCCGGAGGCAGTTTGGGCCTCAGGACCGGGTGCACCGTCCCGTCAAAGCGGAAGGCCCGGTAAAGGGCGTAGGGCCAAGGCCCATAGGTCTGAAGCACCTCGGCCAGGGCCTTGGGGTCGCGGGCGAGGAGGGCCCTCAGGGCCTTCTCCTCCGCAGGGTGGGGAGGCCTTTCCCCCAAGGAGCCCAAGGGCTCCTCCTCCCGGCGGCGGAGGAGTTCCAAGTAAAGTTCCTCCAGACTCCGCCCCATAAGGTCCAAGACCCCCGGGGTAGGCCTTAGGGCCCGCCAGGCCCAAGGGGCCTTGAGGAGGACCTGGGCGTAGGCGTAGCCCCAAGGCTCCCCCGCGGGCAGGTCCAGGGCCAGAAGGTCCAAAGGGCGCTCCGGCTTCATGGGGCCCATCATAGCGAAACCCCGGGGGTTTTCCCCGGGGCCTTTGGTGGGCCGCACAGGACTCGAACCTGTAACCCACCGATTAAGAGTCGGTTGCTCTACCGGTTGAGCTAGCGGCCCAAACGCCAAAACGTAGTTTACCGGGGAAGAGAGGGGTTGTCAAGCAGGTTCGGGAAGACATTCCCAAGCGCCTTGACCCTGCCCTTGGGGGTGTGTATAATCCGGAGAACGACGCGCATATCTTTGCCTACCCCAAACTCCCCCGCGCCAAAGGAGCCCGAAGATGACCTGGAAGGAAGCCTACCCGGATATCCCCATAGGCCAGGACGCCTGCGGCATCATCGCCATGGCGGAAAAGAGCGGCAAGCCCTCCCACCGCATCGTGCGGAGGACCCTGGAGAGCCTATACCGCATGGCCCACCGGGCCGGGGCCATCCGGGGTGAGGGGGACGGAACGGGGATCCAGACCGACATCCCCCGGGAGCTATGGGCCCACTTCCTAGAGAAGGCAGGGCTGGAACCTGAGCTGGCCTACAACCCCCGCTTCTTTGTGGGCCACTTCTTCCTGCCCAAGGGCGAGGAGGGCCGAATAGAAGCCTTCCTGGACCTCCTCAAAGCCGAAGGGACCCGGCTTGGGGTCCGCCCCGTGTACTGGAAACGGGGGGAGGTGGTGAGCGAGGTCTTGGGCCCCGTGGGGCGGCGCACCGAGCCCCTCTTCCTGCAGGTGGTGGGCATCAGCCCCGACGGGGACGCCCCCCTTTGGGAACTGGGGCTTAGGCTCGAGGCCCAGTTCCCCGTGCACGTGGTCTCCCTCTCCACCCACAGCGTGGTCTACAAGGTCCGGGGGGCGGCGGAGCTTTTAAAGCGCTACTACCCCGAGCTTTCCCGCCCCGAGTTTAAGAGCGCCATCGCCTTGGGCCACAACCGCTACTCCACCAACACCCTCTCCACCTTTGAGCAGGTCCAGCCCTTCGGCCTCATCGGCCACAACGGCGAAATCAACACCATCGAGCGCCTAAGGCGGGAGATGGACCACCTGGGCATCCCCCGCACCGGAGGCTCAGACTCCCAGGACCTGAACCGCATGCTGGAGGGGCTCATCTACCGTTTTGGCCTTACCCTCCCCGAGGCCATGGACCTGGTCTTCCCCCCCATCCTGGGGGAGATCAAGGGCCTGCCCGAGGAACTCCAGGACCTCTACATGGCCCTGCGCCAGCGCTTCGGCCCCCTGGCCCAGGGCCCCGCGGCCATCGTGAGCCGCCACCGGGACGAGGCGGCCTTCGCCACGGACGCCATGGGCCTAAGGCCCCTTTGGCAGTTTGAAACCCCCTACGAGATCGTCTTCTCCTCGGAAAGGGGGGTCTTCAACGCGGAAGAGTTCGTGACGGAGCCCAAGCCCCTGGCCCCCGGGGAGAAGGTCTACCTGCGCCTCACCCCCGAGGGCCCCAAGGTCCTCCCCTTTGACCGCCACCAGCGCCTGGTGCTGGAGCGCATCGCCGCCCGCACCCCGGTGACGGGCCACCGGCTCCACCTCCGGGGGCCCCTGCGCCAGGCCCCGCCCCCCCTGGCTGGGGGCAGCGAGGCCCAGGTGGAGGAAAAGCCCGCCCCGCCCCCCCTGGGGCTGGAGCGGGCCTACGGCTGGGACCGGTGGGACGGGGCCTACCTCGAGGCCCTGGCCAAGACCGGGAACGAGCCCATCGGCTCCCTGGGCTACGACGGCCCCCTGGCCGCCCTGAACCCGGAAAAGCCTAACCTTTCCGAGTTCTTCAAGGAGACGGTGGCCGTGGTGACCAACCCGGCCATTGACCGGGAGCGGGAGATCGAGCACTTCTCCACCCGCACCCTCTTAGGGCGCCGCCCCCTCCCGGACGGCCGGGGCGGGGGCCGGGTGGAGGAACTCCTCCTGCCCATCGTCCTGGAGGACGACGTCGGCCTGGCGGAGGCCTTCGGCACCCTCACCCTGGAGGAGGTCAAGGCCCGCTTCCAGACCGCCACCCTTATCCCCCGGTTCACGGTGGAGGAAGGCCTCCTCCTCGGCCTCAAGCGCCTGGAAGCGGAGGCCATCCGGGCGGTGGAAGGGGGCGCCGAGGTCCTCATCCTCTCCGACCGCGAGGCCTTCCAGGGGGGCATCTGGATTGACATCGGCCTGGCGGTGGCCGCGGTTAATCGGGCTCTTTCCAAAAAATACAGGGACGGCGTGGCCCTAAGGCGGAAGACCTCCCTCCTGGTCCACTCCGGCGGGGTGAGAAACCTCCACGACGTGGCCTTCCTCTTGGGCCTTGGGGCGGAGGCCGTGGCCCCTTGGCTTTTGGAGGAGAAGGCCCGGGCCCTGGAGGGGCGGAAAGGGGTAGCCAACGCCCTAGAAGCCCTCAAGAAGGGCCTAGAAAAGGTCATCTCCACCATGGGCATCCATGAGCTCCGGGGCTACGGGCGGATCTTCAGCAGCCTAGGCCTGAAGCCGGAGCTTGCCGAGTACTTCGGCACCCGCAACTTCTTCGGCTCCGAGGAGGGGGGGTATGGCTTTTTGGAGCTGGAAAGGACCCTCCTGGAGCGGGAAGGCTTCCTGCGGGCGGAAAAGGTGCTCCCGGCCAAGGACTTCCGCTTCAACCCCAGGATCTACAAAGCCGCCCAGGAGGTGGCCTCGGGCCAGGCCCCCTACGCCCACTTCCAGGAGAAGGTGCGCTCCCTGGAGCGGGAAAGCCCCGTGGCCGCAAGGCAACTTTTGGAGGTGCGCTTCCCCGAGCGGAGCGAGGTCTCCCCAGAGGAGGTGGACCTCTCCGTGGGGGGCCACTCCCTCCCCTTCCTCATCAGCGCCATGAGCTTCGGCTCCCAAGGGGAAGCCTCCTTCCGGGCCTACGTGGAGGCGGCCAAGCGCCTCAACATGCTCTGCATCAACGGGGAGGGCGGGGAGATCCCGGACATGCTGGGCCGCTACACCCACTGGCGGGGCCAGCAGGTGGCCTCGGGCCGCTTCGGGGTCCACGCCTACATGCTGAACTCGGCTAGCGTCATAGAGATCAAGATCGGCCAGGGGGCGAAGCCGGGGGAGGGCGGGCACCTTCCCGGCAAGAAGGTCTCGGCCAAGGTGGCCGCGGCCCGGAACGCGGTGCCGGGGGTGGACCTCATCAGCCCCTCCAACAACCACGACCTCTACTCCATTGAGGACCTGGCCCAGCTCATTGAGGAGCTCAAAACCGTAAACCCCAAGGCCCTGGTCTCAGTGAAGGTGCCGGTGATCCCGGGCATTGGCACCATCGCCGTGGGGATCGCCAAGGCGGGGGCGGATGTCATCACCCTCTCGGGGTTTGAGGGGGGCACGGGGGCGGCCCGCCTCCATGCCCTGAAGTACGCGGGCCTTCCCGTGGAGCTCGGGGTGCGCCGGGCCCATAGGGCCCTGGTGCGGGCCGGGCTTCGGGACCGGGTGGAGATCTGGGCCGATGGGGGCCTGAAGACGGCCTACGACGTCCTGCGCATGGTCCTTCTGGGGGCGGACCGGGTGGGCATGGCCACCATGGCCATGGTGGCCATCGGGTGCACCATCTGCCGGGGGTGCCAGCTGGACACCTGCCACGTGGGCATCACCACCCAGATTGAGACCGTGGAGGAGGCCTTGGCCCACGGGCTCAAGCGCTTCGTCCCCCAGGACCTGGACCGGGCGGTGGAGCAGCTTGTCCGCTTCTTCCAGGCCAAGGGGGAGGCCTTAAGGGAGCTAGTGGCCGCCTTGGGGGCCCGCTCCCTCAGGGAGCTTCGGGGCCGCTCCGACCTCCTCTACCAGCGGGACCACTTGGAGGAAATAGACCTCTCCTACCTCTTCCTCCCCGTGGAGGAGCCCGACTGGCTCAAGGACACCTCCGCCCACCTCCTGCGCAAACCCCTGAACCAGCTCACCCGCGCCATCACCGAGGTGGTCATGGGGGCCTACGGGGAGGGCGGGCGGCGCCTCGTCTTCCAGGAAGGCCCCGTGGACTCCACCGACCGGGCCCTGGGGGCCCACCTGGCGGGGGAGATCGCCCGCAGGCGGCTCTACGGCAAGGGCTTTGACGCGGAGGTGGAGCTCCGCTTTGACGCGGGGAGTATCGCGGGCAACGGCCTTGCCGCCTTCAACGTGGAGGGGATGAAGGTGGTGGTGGAGGGCGGGGCCCAGGATGGGGTGGCCAAGAGCGCCTTTGGGGGGGTGGTGGCGGTGCTCAAGGGCCGGAACCCCTACGGGGCCTACGTGGACGGGTCCGTGGGCAAAAGCTTCGCCTACGGGGCCATCGGGGGCCTCCTCATCGTGGAGGGGATGGCGGACAGCCGCTTCTGCATCCGCCTCTCGGGGGCGGACGTGATCCTGGGCGGGGAGCCCGAGCGGCCCCTCAGGGACGACCTCGGCAACCTGGCAGCCCGGGCCCAGGCCAAGGGCTTCGCCTTTGAATACATGACCCGGGGCCGGGCCCTGGTCCTGGGGGACCCCGGGCCCTGGATCTGCTCGGGGATGACGGGGGGCCGGGTCTACCTGCGGCACTGGCCGGAGATGGGCCTCACGGAGGAGGCCATCCGGAGGCGGCTCGCCAAGGGGGCCAAGGTGGCGGTGAAGCCCCTGGACGCCCGGGGGGTGGAGGACGTAAGGGAGCTCCTTTCCGCCTACATCCAGGTGCTCCTCGAGGCCAAGCGGGAGGAGAAGGCAAGGCGCCTCGAGGCCCTTCTCCAGGACCCCGCCCAGCACTTCCGCATGGTGGAGCCGGTGAATCAGCAGGTGGAGCAGGGAGTGAGCACGGAGTAACCCCCCCTTCCTAAGGGAGGCCCTCCAAAGGGGCCTCCCCTTCTTCACCCCTGACCTGGTACATTTGTCCCATGGACCCTGGGGCCCTCCTGGACCTCCTCAAGCGCCGGACGGGCTTCCTCCCGGCCCACGCGGGGGTTCTGAGGGAGTTGGGCGGCCTCATGGCCCCCTTGGGGCCGGAGGTGGCCCTGGCCTTTTACGATTACCTGGGCCGGGACGAGGAGCTTTCCGCCATCCTCCACGCGGTCCCGGGGCGGGTGGAGCGGCTTTATGGGACCTTCGCCCGCTGGTACGGGGGGCTTTTCAGCGGGGTCTACGACCGCACCTACGCGGAAGGGCGGCGCCGCATCGGGCTGGTGCACGCCAGGCTCGGCATCGGCCCCCGGGCCATGATCCCCGCCATGGGCCTGGTGCAGGAGCTCTCCCTTGAGCACCTGCGCTCCGCCCTGAGGGGCCCCGAGGTCTTCCCTGCGGTGGAGGCCTTTGAGAAGATCATCGCCATAGAGGTGGCCCTGATTGAGGAAAGCTACCTCGAGGCCCTCTCCACGGGCCTAAGCCTAGGCCACCGGGACCTGGAAAAGGCCCTGGTGGCCGGCGCGGCGGAGCTCCTTGCCGGGGCTTGACACTCAAATGGCTTGAGTGTCAAAATCCTCATAGGAGGGAAGGGTATGCCGGTCTACGTGTACAAGGGCTTGGAAACGGGCAACTACTACGAGTTTGAGCAGGGCTTCCACGACGAGCCCCTGAAGGCCCATCCCGAGACCGGGGAGCCCCTGAAGCGGGTCATCACCGCCCCGGCCATCATCTTCAAGGGATCGGGCTGGCACGTGAAGGACTACGCCAAGAAGAACAGGGGCGAAAGCAAGTCCGAAAGCGAGGAGAAGAAGTAGCCCCTTCCACCCCGGCCATGGCCCTATGATGGGCGCATGGCCAACGTGTTTGCCCTGGTGCTCTTGGGGTTAGGGGTGGCCCTGGCCTTCCGCCCGGAGAGGCGGGCCTGGGCCCTTCCCCTGGTGGTTCTGGGAGGGATGGCCCTCCTGCTCGCCAACAGCCTGGTCCTGGTGCCCGCGGGGCACGTGGGGGTGGTCTTCAACGTCTTCCGGGGAGTGCAGCCCCGGCCCCTGGGCGAGGGGGTCCATCTGGTCCTGCCCCTGGTGCAGAAGGTCATCCTCTACGACGCCCGGGTCAAGGAGGTAACCCTCTCCGCCCCACACGAGGGGGAGCGGCGGGTGGACACCTCCATCCGGGCCCGTTCCAAGGAAGGGTTGGAGATCGGGGTGGATGTCACCGTCCAGTACCGGGTTCTAGCTGCAGAGGCAGCCCGCCTCCATCAGGAGGTGGGGCCGGGGTACCTGGAAACCCTCCTGATCCCCCAGATCCGCTCCAAGGTGCGCGACGCGGTGGGGCAGTTCGGGGCCGCGGAGCTCATCAGCACCCAGCGCACCGCCCTGGAAACCGCGGTCATCGCCGGCCTCGAGACCACCCTGCAGGCCTACCACATCGAGCTGGTCTCCGTCCTCCTGCGGGAGATCCGCATCCCCGAGGCGGTGGCCAAGGTGATTGAGGAAAAGCAAACCGCGGAGCAGCAGGTCCAGATTGAGATCAACCGCCGCAAGCAGGCGGAGATCGCCGCCGAGCGGCGCATCATAGAGGCCCGGGCCGAACGGGACGCGGCGGTGCTCCGAGCCGAGGGAGAGGCGCGGGCCATTGAGCTTCGGGGCCGGACCCTGAAGGCCGCGCCAGAGGTGGTCCAGCTCACCTTCGCGGAGAAGCTGGCCCCTGGGGTGCAGACGGTCTTCGTCCCCAGCACGGGGAACTTCCTCCTGGACCTAAGGGGGCTAGGCGGCCAAACCCGCTAGGGGAGCACCCGGTCCCCCGGCCGGGGCTCAAAGGCCCCGGCCCGCACCTCCAGCACCCCCCGGTAAGCGGTGCCGGGAGCTACGCTTTCCCCAGGCTCCAGGCGGGCCACCTTGAGCACCCGCCCCTCCCCGTCCAAAAAGGCCACCACCACGGGGAAACGGTACCCCTCCGTGCTAAAGGGAGCGTCCGTGGCCTCAGGAAAGAGGTAGAGGAGGGCCTCGAGGTCCTCTTGCCTAAGCCCCAGGCCCAGCCGCCAGGCCTCGGGGGTCCGAGCCAGGCGGGCCCTCAGGGTGAAGGCCTGCCCACCCCGCTTCACCACCACCGCCTCTGGGGGAAGGGGGGTCCGGAGGCGCTGGGCGGTGAGGAAGTAGCCCAGGAAGGAAAGCACGAAAAGGAAGAGGAGAAGGGCGAACCCCACAAGCCGGAGCATGAAGGCCCTCATGGCCTAGGCCAAAAACGCAGGGCCTCCCCCCCCACCCGGTCCCCGGGCCGCACCCCCCGGTGGGCAAACCAGCCCCGGTTCACCTCCAAGGCCCCCTGGTAGACCACCCCCGGGTAGTAGACGGGGCAGGGGTCTTTCCGGCAGGGCTCCATGTCCAGGATGCGCAGGATCACTCCCTGGCGGTCAAAAAAGGCGATGGAAAGGGGGATAAGAGTGTTCTTCATCCAGAACCCTCCCCCGGTGGGCTCTGGGAAGAGGAAGACCATCCCCTCATCCTCCCCAAGGGTTTTGCGGAACATGAGGCCCTGGGCCTGGCGCTCGGGGGTGTCGGCCACCTCCACCTTTAGAAGGTGGCGTTTCCCCCCGCTTTCCACATAGAGGGTGCTCCGGGGGAAGGAAAGCCCCTGGGCCAAGGCGAGGCCGAAGAGGAGGGCTAGCCGGAAAAGCCTTGGGGCCATAGGGCCATTATGGCATCCCGGATGGCCTCCTGGAGTTCCTCCCGGTCTTTTCTCGCGTCCAGCACCAGGAAGCGCCCGGGCTCGGCCTGGGCCAAGGCCCGGTACCCCTCCCGCACCCGGCGGAAAAAGGAAAGGTCCCGGCCCTCTATACCGTCCCGCACCCCTTTGCGCAAAAGGGCCTCCTCGGGGGGGAGGTCCAAAAGGACGGTGAGGTGGGGCTTAAGCCCCCCTGTGGCTCCTTCCGCCACCCCTAGAAGCCAGGGGAGGGGAAGGCCTAGGCCGTACCCCTGGTAGGCCAGGCTGGAGTCCAGATAGCGGTCGGAGATGACGAAAACCCCCGCCTCCAGAGCAGGGCGGATCACCTTCCGCACGTGCTCCGCCCGGTCCGCGGAAAAGAGGAGGTACTCCGCCTCGGGGGAAAGCTTCCCCGATAGGAGAAGGGTCCGCACCCCGGGGATCCCCCCCCCGGGCTCCCGGGTGAGGAGGGCCTTTATGCCCTGGGCCTTCAGCCACCCGAAAAGGAGCTGGCTTTGGGTGGTCTTCCCGGAGCCGTCCAGGCCCTCAAAGGTGAGGAAGAAGCCCCTCATAGCCCGGTGGGATGGTCCAGGAAGACCCAGGGGAGGCCGAAGCGGGCCTCGAGGTGGCGGGCCAGGGCCTTCACCCCGAAGGTTTCCGTATCGTAGTGGCCAGCGTAGATCACGTTCTTCCCCCGCTCAAAGGTCTCGTGGAAGAGGCTGTGCTTGGGCTCCCCCGTGATGAAGAGGTCCGTTTCCACCCTCTCCAAAAGCCCCGCCGCCCCTCCGGAGACGATGGTCACCGTCTCCACCCACTCGCTCCCCCCCTGGTGCACCAGGGGTTGCATCCCCGTAAGCTGGCCCAGCATGTCCGCTACCCGCACCAAGGGGGTGGGCACGGGAAAACGCCCCTTCACCCCCACGTCAAAGGGCTCGAGGTCCAAAAGGCCCAGGGCCCGGGCCATCTCCCAGTTGTTCCCCACCTCGGGGTGGGCGTCTAAAGGGAGGTGGGCGGCATAGAGGTTAATCTCCCCCTGGAAGAGGGCCTCCAGGCGGCGCTTGTGGTGGCCGGTGATGGGAAAGGGTTTCCCCCAGAAGAGCCCGTGGTGGACGATGAGGAAGTCCACCCCGGCCTCGAGGGCCTTCTCAAAAATCGCAAGCCCCGCGTCCACCGCCGCCCCCACCTTGCGCACCTCTCTCTTCCCCTCCACCTGGAGGCCATTGAGGGAGAGGTCCTGGAACTCCCGGATCCTCAGGTACCCGTCCAGGTAGGCCACCAGCTCGTCCCGGTCCATGGGCCCTAGCTTACCCTAGGCGAGGAACATCCCTCCTTTTGACCGGACGGTCAGTATCATGGGACCATTGAACCCGAACTCCTCTACCGCCTCCGCTTCCTCTCCGACCTCACCCCCGGCCCCGAGGGCCTGCCCCTTTTCGTCCTCACCGAGATCCAAGAAGGCACCCCGCCCCGCTACCGCTCGCGGCTTGCCCTTTGGGACGGGGCCCTCCGCTTCCTGACCCAGGAAGAAGCCCGAAAGCCCCGCTACGCCCACCCCTACGTCTACTTCCTGCGGAAGGTGGAGGAGCGCCCCGAGCTCTTCCGCCTGGACCTGAGGGGCGGGGAGGCCGAAAGGCTCACCCACACGGGCGGGGTGCTGGACTACTTCCTGGGGCCTGAAGGGGAGGTGGCCTACCTGGCCCTAAAGGAGGAGGCGGCCAAGGACCTCCCCCGGGTCTACGAGACCTGGCCCTTCAAGTTTGACGGGCGGGGCCTCCTCCCCGGAAGCGGGGTGGGGCTTTACCTTCTGGGGCAGGAAGGGCCCCTCCTGGAGCGCCACCCCCACCCCAAGGAGGCCCTTTTTGCCCCCGAGGGGCTCTACCTGGTCATGGCCGAGGACAAGCCGGCCCAGGCGGAGGGGCGGGATACCCTCTTTCTCCTAAAGGAGGGGCGGCTGGAAAGGGTCTATGGCGGCCTAGGGCCCATCCAGGGCCTCACCTGGAGCCCAGAGGGCCTCTTCTTCCTGGGCCACGCCTTTGAGCGGGGGGGCGGGACGGAGGCCCGGCTTTACCATCTGAAGGGGGGTGAGGCCCGGGTCCTCTTTGAGGGAAGCCTCCTCAACTCCCTGAACTCCGACCTGCGCTACGGGGCCCACTTCCAGGGACCCTTCTGGGGGGAAGACGGGGTCTATCTGGTGCGCACGGAAGGGGGCAAGGCCCGGCTTTACCGGGTGGACCTAGAGGGGCGGGCGGAAGCCCTCACGGAGGGGGAAAGCGTTCTCGGCTTCGCCAAGACGGAAAAGGGGCTTTTCCTCCTCAGGGAGGGCTTCGCCCAGCCCGCCCGCCTCGAGGGCCCCTTGGGAGTCTTTGACCCGAACGCCGGGGTCCTCTCCCTCAAAGAGCCCGTCTGCACCGTGTGGAAAAGCCCTGAGGGGCACGAGGTGGAGGGCTGGGTCCTCCTCCCCGAGGGGGAAGGCCCCCACCCCGTGATCCTCTACATCCACGGGGGGCCCCACACCGCCTTCGGGGCCGCCCCCATGCTGGAGCTCCAGCTCTTTGGGGCCGCGGGGTACGCCGTGGCCTTCTGCAACCCCCGGGGCTCCACGGGCTACGGCCAGGCCTTCGCCCTCCTGGAGGGCGAGTGGGGGAAGCGGGACGAAGAGGACCTCCTGGGCTTCTTGGACCACGTCCTGGCCCATTTCTCCCTGGACCAGGGCCGGGTGGGGGTGGCCGGGGGGAGTTACGGGGGGTATATGGTGAACTGGCTCACCGCCCGCCACCCGGAGCGCTTCCGGGCCGCGGTCACCGACCGGAGCATCTGCAACTGGCTCAGCTTCTTCGGGGCCAGCGACATCGGCCCCCGCTTCACCTGGCTGGAGCTTTTCGCCAAGCCCTGGGAGCGCCCCGAGGTGCTTTGGGAAAAGAGCCCCTTGGGGTACGTCCACCAGGTGAGGACCCCCACCCTGGTGGTTCACTCCGAGAAGGACCACCGCTGCCCCATAGACCAGGGGGAGACCTGGTACACCGCCCTCTTCCACCTGGGGGTGAAGACCCGCTTCCTCAGGGTGCCGGAGGAGGGGCACGAGCTTTCCCGCTCGGGCCGGCCCGACCGGCGGGTGGCCCGGCTTAGGGCCTATCTGGACTGGTGGCGGGAAAACCTCTGAGATACCCCGCCGAGGCTTTTGCCTCGGCGGGGGCCCCAGGAAAGGGGCTCGGCGTGTCCTATCCCAGCCCAAGCCGCGGTGGGGTCCTAAAGGAAAAAGGGCCCCCTAGGGCCCTTTCTGGCGGAGGGGGCGGGATTCGAACCCGCGAGGCCCCTTGCGGAGCCTACCGGTTTTCGAGACCGGCCCGTTCAACCGCTCCGGCACCCCTCCGGGCGCGGAAGAAATCCTCTAAGAGTTTAGCACAGGCCCGGGCCCTCACTCCCCCCCTAAACCCCTCCCCCACCCCATACCGGGTGAGGGCCCCTTCCTTCAGGTTCTCCGTTCCGTAGACCACCTCCACCCCCGCCTCCCTTAGGGCATGGGCGCACATGAGACAGGGCTCGAGGGTCACGTAAAGCCGCCCGCCCCGGGCCTCCTTCCCGAGAGCCCGGAGGAGGAGCATCTCCGCGTGGGCCGTGGGGTCTTTCAGGGCCTCCACCCGGTTGTGGGCCCGGTAAACCTCCCCCCCTAAAAGGAGCACCGCCCCCACGGGCACCTCCCCCTCCTCCAGGGCCATCCTCGCCTCCTCTAGGGCGAGGTCCATGAAGCGCACCTCTTCCCGGGGCAAAAGGCCATGGACCGCCTCCACCCGCCCCTCCCCCTGGACGGGCCAAAGGACTTTCAGCTCCTTGGGCACACCCTCTTCGGCCAAAAAGTCCAGAAGGCGCTTCCGGCCGTAGGGCCTTTCCAGATGGTCCCCCGGCCTTGGGCGGCGGAAGCCCGGGGGAAGGGGGGGAAGGAAGCCTTCGGGAAAGAGGAAGAGGGTTCCCCCCTTGGCCCGGGCCCGAAAGCCCTCGGGCAGGGTGGCGGCCTTGCCCGTCAGGGCCTCCTCCAGGTAGGCGATGTGCCGGGCCTCGGGGCGGAGGCCTAGGGCCTCCAGGACCTGCCTTAAGGCCCGGCGGCGGAGGGCAGGGGGGGCCTGGCGTAGGGGGAGGATACGGTAGGCGAAAAAGCCCCTAAAGAGCCCGTGGAAGCGGGCATCGGGCACGAGGCGCCTTTTTGCCTCCTCTTCAAGGAGGGCGTCCTCCTCCTCCCGCACCCCCACGAAGCGGGCCAAAGCGGCCTTGGCCCCGGGAAAGCGGGCCTCCAGGAGGGGGAAGATCCGGTGGCGGAGGTAGTTCCGGTCCAGGGCCAGATCCCAGTTGGTGGTGTCCTCTCGCCAGGCCTCCCCTAGGGCCTCGAGGTAGGCCCGAAGCTCCGCCCGGCGGAAGGGGAGGAGGGGCCGGACCACAAGCCCCTCCCTTTCCCGGATGCCAAGCCCCCGGGCCGTGCCCTGGAGGAGCTTGAGGAGCAGGGTTTCCGCCTGGTCGTCCAGGGTGTGGGCGGTAAGGATGGCCCCCGCCCCCACCTCCTTGGCCACCCGGTGGAGGAAGGCGTAGCGCACGGTGCGGGCCAGGGCCTCGAGGTTCTCCCCCCGGGCCTCGGCCAGCCGGCCCACCTCCACCCGCTCCCAAACGAAGGGAAAGCCAAGCCTTTCCGCCAGGGCCTCTACGAAGCGGCGGTCCTCCTCGGAGTCGGGCCTCAGGGCGTGGTCCAGGTGGGCCACCACCCCCCTTCGCCCCCCGGACCGCACCAGGTGGGCCAGGGCCACGGAGTCCCCACCCCCCGAGACCGCGAGGACCAAGGGGTCCTTGGGGGCGAGCCGCTCAAGGTTGGCCCGGAAACGGTCGGGAAGGCTTGCCTCCCCCATACCCCCACTTTACGGCCTCCCTAAGCCCAACAAGAGCCCTGGGGACCTCCCCCCCACCCGGGGCACCAAAGGAAGGCCCCGGGGAACCCAGCCCCGGGGTCTTCGCGTTTCCAACTGGTGGCGGTGGTGGGACTCGAACCCACGACACCACGATTATGAGTCGTGTGCTCTGACCACCTGAGCTACACCGCCTGGCCTTTGCGCGGGCTTAGGACCCGCCTACCCGAAGAACCCTCGGGCACTCCCCATCTTAGGGAAGGCCCCCCGCCCCGTCAAGGCTCTGTAGTTGGCCAGCACATTTGAGACTCTGTGGGGACCCCCTCCTCCTTGAGCTTGGCCAGGAACCCCAAGGGCGCAAGACCCCCCAAAGCCCGGTGCAGCCTCCGCCCGTTGTAG
>NZ_JBBIMD010000051.1:0-16291 GCF_037444525.1 Thermus sp.
GCCAAGAGGGGCTCGGAAAGCCGTTCCCCCGGGGCGAAGCGCCCCAAGAGGAGGAGGTCTTTCAGGTGGCGGTAGACGGCCTCCCGGAGCTGGTTGGGGCGACGGAAACCCAGGGCGTGCATCCTGTATACAGGATAACTCCAAAGGGGCCTCACCGCAACCCTACCAGGGCCTTCAGCCCACCCCCCAGCCGCTTCCAAAAGGGCTTGAAGCGGGTCCCGTAGGAGCGGGCGGCCGCCTCGAGGCCCGGGTCCACCCCGAGCTCCTGGGCCAGGAAGTGGCGGTGGTCCATGACCCAAAGGTAGAGGTCCGCCTCCGTACGCCCGGGGAAGCCTCGGAGGAGGCCCAAGCGGCGGATGGCCTCCACCGTGGGGCGGTAGAGGGTACGGTACCAGTCCACCACCGCCTCCTCCCAGGGGATGGGACGGTTCTCCTCGAGGCCCTTGAAGTAGCGCCGGGTGGCGATGTGGTCCAAGAGGAGGTCATAGCGGCCTAGGGCGGTGAAGCGGATCTCCTCCGCCTCGGGAATGAGCTCCTTAAGCCGGGTCTTCTCCAGGAAATGGGCGTACTCCGCCTTGAGGATGAGGTCCTTCAGGGTGTCCCCAGGCTCCACGGGCACAGGGACCTCCAGGGCGATGACCTCCGCGTCCATGTACTTCTGCCCTGTGGCCTTGGCCAGGGCCACCCGGTGGTTCCCGTCCTTGACGAAGTAGGCCCCCCCACCTGGTAGACCTCAATGGGGGGAAGCTCCACCCCAGAAAGCTGCAGCGTCCTAAGCCGCTTCCAACGCTCCAGGGTGTGAGGGGTCTTGGGCAGAAAGCGGTGGTCAAAGTCCTCGTAGCGGTCCACCGAGCCCACGATGCGGTCCACCTCAATGGTCCTAAGCCCCAGGTGGTGCTCCCCCTTTGGGCGGAGGGCAAGGGCCTTTTGGAAGGGCAAGAGGGCGTTGGGCTCCCCCCTTAAGCGGTGGAGGAGCTCGTGGAGCTTAGCCCTAAGCTCCAGGCTTTCCTTCTCCGCTTCCGCCTGCCAAGTCTCCATGGGTTTGGAAGCGCTACCATAGCGCCCCATTCCCAGGGTAGCACACCCCGGTCAGGAAAGGGTAAGGGCTGGACAAAGGGGAGCCCCCGGCGTTAGATGGAGGCGTGAGCGTGAACTTGAAGGCCCGGATTGAGGAAGAGATCGCCCGGCTAAAGGCAGAGGGGCTCTACATCCGCCCCCGGGTCCTCGAGGCCCCCCAGGAGCCCATAACGCGGGTGGAGGGACGGGAGGTGGTGAACCTGGCCTCCAACAACTACCTGGGCTTCGCCAACCACCCCTACCTCAAGGAAAAGGCCCGCCAGTACCTGGAACGGTGGGGGGCGGGAAGCGGGGCGGTCAGGACCATCGCCGGCACCTTCCCCTACCACCTGGAGCTGGAGGAGGCCTTGGCCCGCTTCAAGGGCACGGAGACCGCCCTGGTCTTCCAGTCGGGCTTCACCGCCAACCAGGGGGTATTGGGGGCCCTCCTCAAGGAAGGGGACCTGGTCTTCTCCGACGAGCTCAACCACGCCTCCATCATTGATGGCCTAAGGCTCACCAAGGCCACCCGCCTGGTCTACCGCCACGGGGATGTGGAGCACCTGGAAGAGCTCCTCAAGACCCACGACACCGATGGCCTCAAGCTCATCGTCACCGACGGGGTCTTCTCCATGGACGGGGACATCGCCCCCTTGGACCGGATCGTTCCCCTGGCCAAGCGCTATGGGGCGGTGGTCTACGTGGACGATGCCCACGGGAGCGGGGTCTTGGGGGCAAGGGGGGAGGGGACGGTCCACCACTTCGGCTTCCATGAAGACCCAGACGTGATCCAGGTGGCCACCCTTTCCAAGGCCTGGGCGGTTATTGGCGGGTACGCGGCCGGAGCCCTAGAGCTGAAGGAGCTCCTCCTGAACAAAGCCCGGCCCCTCCTCTTCTCCACCACCCACCCCCCAGCGGTGGTGGGGGCCCTCCTCGCGGCCTTGGAGCTGGTGCAGAAGGAGCCCGAAAGGATTGGTCGGCTCTGGGAGAACACCCGCTACTTCAAGGCCGAGCTCGCCCGCCTGGGCTTTGACACCATGGGCAGCCAAACCCCCATTACCCCCGTGCTCTTTGGGGAGGCCCAGGCGGCCTTCGAGGCCAGCCGCATGCTCCTAGAGGAGGGGGTCTTCGCGGTGGGCATTGGCTTCCCCACCGTGCCCCGGGGGAAGGCCAGGATCCGCAACATCGTCACCGCCGCCCACACCAAGGAGATGCTGGACCGGGCCCTTTCAGCCTACGAGAAGGTGGGGCGGAGGCTTGGCGTGATATGAGGCGGGCCCAGGGCCAGGTACCCACCCCCCCGGAGCTGGTGGCCCGGATGGTGGCCCTGGCCCGCCCCTGGGCCAGGGGCCTATGGGTGCTGGAGGCGGGGTGCGGAAGCTGCTCCTTCCTCCGGGCCTTCCGGGAGGCCTATGGGGAGGGGTTCCGCTTCGTGGGGGTGGAGCGCTTCCTCGAGGCCCTGGACCCTCCCCCCTTCGCCGAGGTGCACCTGGGGGACTTCCTGGACTTCCAGGGGGGGCCCTTCCACCTCATCCTGGCCAACCCCCCCTACGGGGCCCCCGGGGCCGGGATCCACCTCAGCCCGGAGGAGCGCGTGTCGTACCGAAAGCGCTTTTCCACTTGGTACGGGCGCTACAACCTCTACGGGGCCTTCCTGGAGCAGGGGGTGCGGCTTCTAGCCCCTGGTGGGGTTTTGGTCTACGTGGTGCCTGCGGGCTGGATGGTCCTGGACGAGTTCAGCCGCCTAAGGCGCTTCCTGGCCCGGGAAGGTGCCTTGGAGGTCTTCTACCTGGGCCGGGCCTTCCCCGGGCTCAAGGTGCGGGCCACGGTGCTCCGGTTCATCAAGGGGAAAAAGGGGCTCAAGCTCTACCAGGGCTTTGAAGAGGAGCTCCTGGTAAACCCGGATTGGCAGGGGGAGATGGTACGCTTCCCCCATCCCGAGGCCATGGCACTGGAGCGGGAGGGCGTGCCCCTAGGCGAGCTCTTCGAAATCCGCTTCGCCGCAAGGAGCCCCGAGCTCAAGCGCCACCCCCTCACCCGCACCGTGCCGGGACCGGGCCTGGTCCCGATCCTCACGGGCCGCAACCTCAAGCCAGGAGCGATCGACTACGAAACCCCCTACTCCGGCTTCTACTTTCCCAAGGAGAGGGCAGGCCTCCTCAAGCCCTTTTACACCCTCCCCCATCTGGTGGTGGGCCACACCCGCCACGGCAGGGTGGTGGCGGCCTTCGACGAGAGGGCCTACCCCTGGCGGGAGGAGTTCCACCTCCTGCCCAGGCTCGAGGCCCCCCCTCTCAAGGCCGAAGCCCTGGTGGAGTACCTCAACGGACCCCTAGCCCAGGCCTACTATCGGGGGCTGTATCGGGACACGGTACCCCACCTCACCCGGAGCATGCTGGTCCACTTCCCCATCCCCCGGGACCTCCTCTAAACACCCCCGCCCGGCCGGTGGGGCTTTCTCCCAGGGGCCACTGGCCTAGCGGCCTGTGAAGTAGGCCCTAAGCCCAAGCCCCAGGGCAAAAAGGAGGCCCAAGGCCACGTAGACCTCGGGGCGCCTGGGGGGGTCTTTCAGGCCCCGGTGGAACCACCCCCCGGGCTCGAGGCCCCCCAGGTAGTGGAGCCCCGCGGCCAGCAGGAGGCCGTAAAGGAGGTGGATCCCCTCCTTGGGCCTCAGGCCCAAGAAGAAGAGGAGAAACCCCAGGAGGACCTGGAGGATGGCCACCCAGGCCAAGGCCCGCACCCCCCGGTAAACCCCAGGGGGAAGGGGCCGCACGAACCCCGGCAAGGCCGCCAGGGCCAGCAAGGGTAGGCCCACCAGGAGGAGAAGACCCAAAAGCCCGTGGAGAAAGACGCCCCACGCCATGCCCCCAGGATAGGGGATATCGTACGAAATGAGTCCACAAAACCCCGAGGTTTCCCGGGCTTCTTTCCCGTACGGAAGGGGTTTGTGCTAGAATAGAGGTTGTGAGCTACGACGCTTCGGCCATCAAGGTGCTCAAGGGGCTGGAAGGGGTGCGCCACCGCCCGGCCATGTACATCGGGGGCACGGGGGTGGAGGGGTACCACCACCTCTTTAAGGAGATCCTGGACAACGCCGTGGACGAGGCCCTGGCGGGCTACGCCACGGAGATCTGGGTCACGCTGAACCCCGATTTCTCCCTCACCGTGGAGGACAACGGCCGGGGCATCCCCGTGGACCTCATGCCCGAGGAGGGGAAGCCCGCGGTGGAGGTCATCTACACCACCCTGCACTCGGGGGGCAAGTTTGAGGCCGGGGCCTACAAGGTCTCAGGCGGCCTCCACGGGGTGGGGGCCAGCGTGGTGAACGCCCTTTCCGAGTGGACGGTGGTGGAGGTCTTCCGCGAGGGCAAGCACCACCGCATCGCCTTCAGCCGCGGGGAGGTCACGGAACCTCTAAGGGTGGTGGGGGAGGCCAAGGGCAAGCGGGGCACCCGGGTCACCTTCAAGCCCGACCCTCTGATCTTCGGGGACCTCCGCTTTGACCCGAGCAAAATCCGGGCCCGCCTGCGGGAGGTGAGCTACCTGGTGGCGGGGCTCAAGCTTCACTTCCACGACCGGGTCCACGGCCGGGAGGAGACCTTCTTTGACAAGGGGGGGGTGGCCTCCTTCGCCAAGGCCTTGGCCGAGGGGGAAACCCTTCTTAGCGAAAAGCCCTTCTTCCTCCGGGGGGGCGAGGGGGACGTGGAGGTGGAGGTGGGCCTGGTCTACACCCAAGGCTACACCACGGAGATCCTCACCTACGCCAACATGATCCCCACCCGGGACGGGGGCACCCACCTCACCGGCTTCAAAAAGGCCTACACCCGCGCCCTGGGCCAGTACGCCAAGCGGGCGGGGCTCAACAAGGAGAAGGGCCCTCAGCCCACGGGGGACGACCTCTTGGAAGGGGTCTACGCGGTGGTGAGCGTGAAGCTCCCACAGCCCCAGTTTGAGGGCCAGACCAAGGGGAAGCTTTTAAACCCCGAGGCGGAGAGCGCGGTGAGCCAGGTGGTCTACGAGAAGCTCATGGAAGCCCTCGAGGAAAACCCCCGCCTGGCCAAGCTGGTCTACGAGAAGGCCCTCAGGGCAGCCCAGGCCCGGGAGGCGGCCAGGAAGGCAAGGGAGCTGGTGAGGCGGCAGAACCCCCTGGAGTCCGACGACCTTCCCGGAAAGCTCGCGGACTGCCAGATGGAAAACCCGGAGGAGGCGGAGCTTTTCATCGTGGAGGGGGACTCCGCCGGGGGAAGCGCTAAGCAGGGGCGGGACCGGCGCTTCCAGGCCATCCTCCCCCTAAGGGGCAAGATCCTCAACGTGGAGAAAGCAGGGCTTTCCAAGGCCCTGAAGAACGCCGAGGTGCGGGCCATGGTGGCGGCCATCGGGGCCGGGATCATGGGCACGGGGGACGAGGCCCACTTTGACCTGGAGGGCCTCCGCTACCACAAGATCATCATCATGACCGACGCGGACGTGGACGGGAGCCACATCCGCACCCTCCTCCTCACCTTCTTCTACCGCTACATGCGCCCCCTCATTGAGGGTGGCTACGTCTACATCGCCCAACCCCCCCTCTACCGCCTGCAGGTGGGGAAAAAGGTGGAGTACCTCTACTCCGACGAGGAGCTCCAGGCCCGCCTTAAGGAGCTTAATGGGAAGCCCTACGAGGTCCAGCGCTTTAAGGGCCTTGGGGAGATGAACCCCGAGCAGCTTTGGGAAACCACCATGAACCCGGAAAAGCGGGTTCTGAAGCGGGTGGAGCTCAAGGATGCCCTCGAGGCCAGCGAGCTCTTTGAGAGGCTCATGGGGGAGAAGGTGGCCCCTAGGCGGGAGTTCATTGAGGAGCACGCCCGCTACGCCGAGCTGGACATCTAGGTACCCCGGGGAAGCTTTCGCTTCCGCGGAGGCCCCAGAACAAACGGTGAAGGTAGCCTGGCGGCTTGTCCTGCGCCTCCCCCCTCTAAGGCTTAGGGGGCCTTGGGAGAAAGGATGGATTGGATAGGGGAAGGGGTAGAAAGGCTCAAGCGCCACCCCCGCCTCCTCCTCAAGGCGCCGCCCGGGACGGGGAAGTCCACCCTCTTCCCCTTAGCCCTCCTGAAGGCCTTTCCGGGGAGGATCCTCCTCTCCGAGCCCCGGCGGCTCGCGGCCCGGGCGGTGGCCCTGCGGCTTGCGGAAAATCTAGGGGAACCCTTGGGGGGGACCGTGGGGTACAGGGTGCGCCTCGAGAGCCGGGAGGGCCCCAAGACCCGCCTCCTCGTCCTCACCGAGGGCCTCCTCCTCCAGCTTCTCCTAAAAGACCCCACCCTGGAAGGGGTCTCCGTCGTCCTCCTGGACGAGGCCCACGAGCGGCACCTGGAAACCGACCTGGCCTTGGGCCTTCTCCTTAGGGTCCAAGCCCTCCTCCGGCCGGAGCTGCGCCTCGCCCTCCTCTCCGCCACCCCGGATGAGGCCCTCATGGAGCGGATGGGCCAGGTCCTGGAGGTGGCGGAGAGGCCCTACCCCGTGGAGGTCCACCACCTGAATCGCCCCCAAGGGCCCATGGAGGCCCTCGCGGCCCGCTACGCCAGGAAGGCCTTCCTGGAGGGGGAAGGAAGCGTTTTGGTCTTCCTTCCCGGCAAGGGGGAGATCGCCCGCACCCAAAGGCTCCTCGAGGACCTCCCCACCTACCCCCTCCACGGGGGGCTTCCCCTTTCGGAGCAGGCCGCCCTCCTCCGCCCGGGGCCCAGGCGGATCGTCCTGGCCACGGACGTGGCCGAGACCAGCCTCACCCTCCCCGGGGTGCGGCGGGTGGTGGATACGGGGCTAGCCAAGAGGCCCCGCTTTGACCCCAGGACCGGCCTAAGCCGCCTCACGGTGGTCCCCATCCCCGAGGAGTCCGCCCTGCAGCGGGCGGGGCGCGCGGGACGGGAGGGGCCAGGGAAGGTGTACCGCCTCTACCCCCAAGGGGCCTTCCCCCCCAAGCGGCCGGAGATCCTGGAGACGGACCTGGCCCAAGCCCTCCTCCTCGCCTTGGGCCTTGGGGAAAGGCTGGAAGACCTCCCCCTCCCCACCCCGCCCCCCAAGGGGGCCTTGGAGGCGGCCTGGGAGCTCCTCCGCCTCCTTGGGGCGGTGGAGGGGGAGGCGCTTACCCCCCTGGGCCAAGCCCTCCTCGCCCTCCCCACCCACCCGAGGCTTGGGCGGATGGTGCTGGCCGCCCGGGAGCTCGGCCTCCTCCCCCTGGCGGCGGACCTTTTGGCCATCCTGGAGGAGCGGGACCCCTTGGAAGGGGAGCCCGACCTCCAGCTCCGCCTCGAGGGCCTCCTTAGGGCCAGGCGGGGGGAAGGGGGGCCTTTCCAGGCCCTGGAAAGGGTCTCCGCCCTATGGCGGAGGCGGTTTGGCGTCCCGCCCCTAAGGGCCCTCCCCCACCCCGAGGAGGTGGGGCGGCTCCTCCTCTACGCCTACCCCGACCGGGTGGGGGAAAGGGCCGCCCCGGGCCGCTACCGGCTTGCAAGTGGCCGGGCGGTGCGCCTTCCCGAAGACGGCCCCCCCTACCTGGTGGCCCCAGGGGCCGAGCTTGGGGAACGGGAGGGGCGGGTCCTCCTCATGGCCCCCCTGGCCCGAGAAGACCTCCTCCCGCTGGCCCGGGAGGAGGGCCGGCGGGGGTGGGAAGGGGGGCGGTGGGTGGGCTACCGGGAACGGCGGCTTGGGGCCTTGGCGCTGGAAAGAACCCCCATGGACCCCGGCCCCCCCACGGAAGAAGCCCTAAGGGAGGCCCTGAAAGGGGGGCTTCCCCTGGGGGAAGCGGAGGGGCTTAGGGCCCGGGTGGCCTTCCTAAGGGCGCAGGGGGTGGACCTGCCCGACCTCTCCGACGAGGCCCTTCTACAAGACCTCACCTGGCTCCTCCCCTACACGGAAGGGGTGCGGAGAAAGGAGGACCTAGAGGCCCTCCCCTGGAGGGCTATCCTCCATGGGCTTTTGGGGGCGAAGGCGGCCCTTTTGGACCGGCTGGCCCCAGAAAACCTCCTCCTCCCCTCCGGGCGGAAAAAGCGCCTCCTCTACCGGGAGGAAGGCCCGGTGCTCCGCCTCCCCATCCAGGAGGCCTTCGGCCTCAGGGAAACCCCAAGGGTGCTGGAGGGGCGGGTGCCGGTGACCCTGGAACTCCTCTCCCCCGCGGGCCGGCCCGTGCAGGTGACCCAGGACCTGAAGGGGTTTTGGGAAAGGACCTACCCCGCGGTCCGGAAAGAGCTCATGCGCCGCTACCCCAAGCACGCCTGGCCGGAAACCCCCTAGAGGAAGAGCTCCGCCTCCACCCCGAGCCCCCGGACCCTTTCCACCCAAAGGGGATTGTCATCCAGGTAGCGCACCGCCTTAGGGGAAAGCCCGAGGGCTTCCAGGGCGAGGCGCACCGCGGCGAGCTTATCCGGGTGGAAGAAGGCGGAAAGCCCCTCGGGCGGGGGTAGGTCCGAAACCAGGTGGAAGGGCTCGGGGAAGGCACGGGCCCGGGCTTGGAAGGCCTTTGGATAGAGGCGGGAAGCCCCAGGGAAAAGGGCCTCCAGGACGGAGGGGCCCTCTGCCTTCAGGCGGGGAAGAAGCCCGTAAAAGGCCTCGGAAACGTAAAAGAGGGGCTCCCCGCTGGCCTCAGCAAGGAGGCGGAGGAGGTGGGGCTCCACCGGCTCGCAGTAGACCCCGGAGAGGTCCAGGAGGTAGACCACTTCCCAAGCCTACCAGGATGAGCTTATACTCGGTGCAAAGGGGGAAGCCATGAAGCTTTTCGGGGAAGCTTGGGCCCAGGCCTACTGCCAAAAGCTCAACGAGAGCGAAGCCTATAGGAAGGCGGCCAGCACCTGGGAGGGTTCCCTGGCCCTGGCGGTGCGCCCAGACCCAGGGGCGGGGTTTCCCCACGGGGCGGCCGTGGTTTTAGACCTCTGGCACGGGGCCTGCCGGGGGGTGAGGGTGGTGGAGGGGGAGGCGGAAGCGGACTTCGTCCTGGAAGCCGACCTGGCCACCTGGCAAGAGGTGCTGGAAGGGCGCCTCGAGCCCCTCACCGCCCTCATGCGGGGGTTCTTGGAGCTCAAGAAGGGCTCCATCGCCGCCCTGGCCCCCTACGCCCAGGCCGCGCAGGAGTTGGTCCGGGTGGCCCGGGAGGTGGCATGAAGGCCGTGGTCTACCAAGGCCCCTTCCAGGTGGCGGTGGAGGAGGTGGAGGAACCCCGCCTCCAGGAGGACACCGACGCCATCGTGGAGGTGGAGCTCGCCGCCATCTGCGGCTCGGACCTGCACATCTACCACGGCAAGATCGCGGGGGTCCTGCCGGGCACGGTCCTCGGGCACGAGTTCGTGGGGCGGATCGTGAAAAAGGGCCCGCTGGTCCCCTTTGCCGTGGGGGAGAGGGTGGTGGGCAGCTTCCAGGTGGCCTGCGGCGACTGCCCGGCCTGCCGCCGGGGGCAGTTCTTCGCCTGCTTAAAGGGAGGGGTCTACGGCTTCGGCCTGGCCCTGGGGAACCTCCAGGGGGCCCAGGCGGAGCGGGTGCGGGTGCCCTTCGCCCGCACCAGCCTCTTCCCCATCGGGGACCTGCCCGCGGAGGAGGCCATCCTGGCGGGGGATATCCTCACCACGGCCTACGGGGGGGTGCGGCCCTTCCTCGCCCCAGGGATGAGCGTGGCCGTAGTGGGCTCGGGGCCGGTGGGGCTCCTGGCCCAGGCGGTGGCCCACGCCCTGGGGGCGGGGATGGTCTTCGCCATAGACCCGGAGGAGGCTCGCCTGGAGAAGGCCCGTGCCCTGGGAAGCATCCCCTTAAACCCCAAGGCCCAAGACCCCATCGCCCAGGTGCGCCAGGCCACGGAGGGGCTTGGGGCCGAGCTGGTGGTGGAGGCCGTGGGGGGGGATGGGGAGGCCCTAAAGACTGCCCTGAAGCTGGCCGCCCCTGGGGGCGTGGTCTCCAGCCTGGGGGTGCCTACGGCGGAGAAGCTAGACTACCCGTGGCTTGCGGCCTTTAGCCGCGGGCTTACCCTAAGGAGCGCCCTGGCCAACATCCCTCGGTACATCGGGGAGGTCCTGGCCTTAGAGCGGGTGGGGCGGCTAAAGGGAAGCTTCGTCTTCAGCCACCGCCTACCCCTCTCCGAGGCCCCGGAGGGGTACCGGCTCTTCCACGAGCGGAAAGCCACCAAGGTGGCCCTGGTACCGTAGCCGGTTTCTTCTGGGCTTGACTTCTTTATTTTACCGCCCTTTACCCCTATGTAAAGTGCTATGCAGCAAAGGCAGTGGGCAAGGGGTTTGGATGGGGTGGGTTGGAGGTTTTTCGTATCCAATCCGGAAAAATCGTGAGTCCCTTTCCCTTCGGCCCTCTCCCCCGCCCTTAGCCTGAGGAAAAGGAGGTGCGCCATGCGCTACCTAGTGGTGGCCCACCGCACGGCTAAAAGCCCGGCCCTGGCGGCCAAGCTCCGGGAGATCCTGGAGAAGGACCCCGAGGCCCACTTTGTCCTTCTCGTTCCTGCCCAACCTCCCCCGGGCTGGGTGTACGAGGAAGCGGAGGTCCGCCGGCGGGCGGAGGAGGAGGCCAGGGCAGCCGAGGAGACCCTAAAGGCCCAGGGGATCCCCATAGGGGAGGCTAAGCCGGGGGACATCTCCCCCCTTTTGGCCCTAGAGGAGGAGCTTTCCGCCCATCCTGGGGCTTACCAGGCCATCGTGCTCTCCACCCTGCCCCCAGGGCTTTCCCGCTGGCTCAGGCTGGACGTGCACACCCAGGCCGAGCGCTTTGGCCTCCCCGTGATCCACGTCATCGCCCCCGCTTAAGCAGGGACCCCTGGGGCCACCAAGCCCAGGGGAGGAACCCAAGACCTCCCCTTCCCTCCTTCCCCCGGGCTGGCAGGCCCTCAGCGTTTCTCATCCAGGCTCCGTATACTTGGCCTGGTGCTGGGGCGCTACCTCCTTAAGGAAGTCCTCCTGCCCTACCTGGTGGGGGTCTTCCTCTTTGTGGCCCTCCTCACCCTGGACCTCCTTTCCAGCCTCTCGGGCTTCCTCTTGGCCCGGGGGGTGGGGGTAAAGGAGATCGCCCTCCTGGTCCTCTACCGCCTGCCCTGGACCCTAAGCCTCGCCCTGCCCTTGGCCCTGGTCTTCGCCTTCCTCATAGGCCTGGCCCGCCTCATCCGCAGCTCGGAGCTCAAGGCGGCCTACGCAGGGGGGGTACCTCCTCTGGCCCTCTTAAAACCCCTTTTGAGCCTCGCCCTTTTGGTGAGCTTCTTGAACCTCTACAACCTGGCCGAGGTCAGACCTCAGGCCCTTTCCGCCTACGATGCCCTCTTAGGCCGCCTCCTCTACGGGGAAAGTGGAGCCCAGGTCGTGCTCCGCAAGCAGGTCTACGCCCCCCCAGGGCTTGGGGTCTACTACACGGAGGAGGTCTGGCCGGGGGAAAAAGCGAACCGGCTTCTTGGGGTGCGGGTGGTGGACAGGGAGGGGCGGATCTACGGCGCGGAGGAAGGGACGTGGGACGAAAAGGGATGGCACCTTAAGGGCTACGTGCTGGAGGGGGGAAAACCCAGGCCCTTCTCCGGCATCCTCCCCTTTCCCGCCCACTTCCAGCCCAAGGAGAGCCTGGGCTCCCGCGACCCCTACGATTCCAGCACCCTAGGAGAGCTCATTGCCCGCATGGAGGTGGAGCCCGGGGCCCACTTTGCCCTCTACCGCCGCCTCTCGGATGCCCTTGGAGGCTTCTTTTTGGGGCTGGTGGCCGCTGCCTTGGGCCTTTCCCTGAGGGAGGCCGCTTGGGCGGTGCTGGGGGTGGTCCTCCTCATCTTCGGGTACTACGTCTTCTGGACCCTCACCGCCCAGCTGGCCCGCTACGACGTAAATCCCCTCTTGGCCTTCCTCCCCAACCTGGCCTACGGGGCCTTTGGGGCGTTTCTCCTGTGGAGGCTCCGGTGAAGACCCTGGACCGTTACCTTATCCGGGAGGTCCTTCCCCCCTTCCTGGGGGGCTTAGCCGCCATCGTCCTCCTCTTCCTGGCGGGGGCGGTCTACGAGGTCCTGGCCCCCCTGGTGGCCAAGGGGGCAGACCCTAAGGCGGTCCTCCTCTACCTGGCCTACCGCACCCCGGAGGCCCTGGTGCGGGGGGCACCGGTGGCCTACCTCTTCGCCCTCCTCCTCCTCCTCTTCCACCTGGCGGAGGACGGGGAGCTCAAGGCCCTTTTGGCCCTGGGGGTTCCCCGGGGCCGGGTCCTCCTCCCCTTCCTGGGCTTTGGGGTTTTCCTGGGGCTTTTGGGCTTCGCCCTGGGGGAAAGCCTGGTGCCGAGGGCCCTCGCCCAGGGGCAGGACCTTCTGAGGCGCACGGTGCTGGAACGCCCCCGGGCCCTCCTCACCCCGGGGGCCGCCTTCCAGGATGCCCGGGGGCGGGTGGTCTACGTGGGAAAGGTGGGGGAGGAGATCGGGGAGCTTCGGCTCCTCTCCCCAGGGGAGGTTCTCTTGGCGGAGCGGGGGCGGCTTAGGGGCGGGGTGCTGGAGGTGGAGGAGGGCCTAAGGGTAACCTACCAGGGGGCAAGGCCCAGGACCCTGGCCCGTTTCCAGCAGGGGGAGCTCGTGCTAAAGGACCTCACCTTTGACCCTTGGCCCAACCCGGCCAACCGCATGCCTTTGGCCGAGCTTCGGAAGGAGGTGGAACGCCTGAGGGCCCTGGGGCTCAAGGCGGGCCTCGAGGCCACCACCTTCCACCGCCGCTTCGCCGAGCCCTTTGCCAGCCCGGTCTTCGCCCTCTTCGCCGTGGGGCTCGCCTTTTTCCTCCTCTCGGGCTCCCGGAGCCTGGGG
Organism: Thermus sp.; assembly: GCF_037444525.1. GTDB lineage: Bacteria > Deinococcota > Deinococci > Deinococcales > Thermaceae > Thermus. The sequence goes on from NZ_JBBIMD010000051.1 coordinate 12,824, forward strand.
TTTGTGGGGGTGGCGGTCCTCACCTTCCTCTACTACGCCACCTGGAGCGTGGCCCGCATCATGGGGGAGCAGAACGCCCTGGACCCCGTGCTCGCCGCCTGGGGGCCCAACCTCCTTTTCGGCCTACTGGGGCTCCTCCTTTTCCTCGGGGGTAAGCGGTGAGGGGCCTCCTCTACCTCTGCCTCCTCTGCCTTCTCCTCCCCGCCTTGGCCCAGGAAGGGCGGGTGCTTAAGGTGGTCTCGGCGGAGAGGCTGGAGCTGAGGGAGGAGGGCGAGGAGGAGGTCTATGTCCTGGTGGGGAACCCCGTGCGCCTGGAGCGGGAGGGGGAGCGGATAGAGGCCAGGCGGGTGGTTTACAACCGCACCCGGAGGAAGCTTTACCTCATGGAGGGGGTGCGCTACCAGGACCGGGAAGGGCGGAGGATAGAGGCGGAGGAGCTCCAGCTGGACCTGGAGGACGAGTCCTTTGATGCCCTGGAGGTGCGCATAGAGGCCAAGGGCCTCCTCCTCACGGGGCCCCTTTGCCAACGGGCCGCGGGGGCCATCCTCCTCCAGAAGGGGTACGCCACCCCGTGCGCGGGGTGCGGGCAAGAGGTGCCGGACTACGCCTTCCGGGCGGAGGAGGTGGTCCTCTACCCCGGGGATAGGGTGGTGGCCCGTAAGGTCACCCTCCTCTTTCAGGAAAAGCCCCTCCTGGAGCTCCCCGTGCTCCTCCTCTTCCTTTCCGAACGCCGGCCCCGCCTCGAGGTGGGCCAGGACGAGGGGAGGGTCTACTTCAAGGCCGCCCTGCCCTACGCGGGCGAGCTGGGCCTGGGCTTCACCCTCCTCCACTACTACCAGGGCCGAGGCTACGGGTTCGGATTTGACCACTTCGGGGTGGGGGAGGCCAAGGAGCGCTACTTCTTCCTCCACACCCCCCCGGACACCTTCCAGTACCGGGGGGAGTACGGCCTGAAGCGGCCGGAGTTCGCCCTAGGCGTCCTTTTGGAGCGGGACGACACCCGGGAGAAACTCTCCCGTTTCCGCCTAGAGGCCCTCCTTCCGGGCACGCCCAAGCCCACAGACTGGCGCTACGCCCTGCGCCTCGAGGGCTTCCTGGACCACGACCCCGCCACCCCGCCGCCCAGGACCCTAAAGCGCCTCCCCGAGCTGGAGGCGCAAGGCCCCCCCCTGCAGGAGGGCCCCTTCCGCCTCCAAGCGGGCCTCCTCCTGGGCTACTACGAGGCGGAGACCAACCCCCTAAACCGCTCCGCCCGGGCCCTTGGGCCCTACGCGGGGGCGGGGCGGGCCCTTTTTAGCCACAGCGAAAGCCTCACCCTCACCCCCTGGCAGGGGGGGCGCTTCAGCGCGGAGAACGCCTTCCGCGGGTACTACTACACCACCGCGAACCCGGATGGGGAGCTGGAGCGCCAGGTGGACTGGACCAGCCGGGCCAGCTTCCGCCAGGCCCTCGGGGGGTTTAGCCTGGAGGCGGGCTACCTCAGGAGTGTCCAGGAGGGGGAAAGCCCCTTCCGCTTTGACGCCCTGCCCCAAAGGCGCACCCACCAGGCCACCTTAGGCCTAGGCTTCCAGGAAAGGCCCCTGGCCCTTGCCCTGAAAGGGGGGCGGGACCTGGAAAAGGGGGCCTACCTGCCCCTGGAAGCCGAGGCCCGGCTCCAGGACCGGGGGTACAGCCTGGCCCTCTACCACAAGCGGGGGCTTTTGGGGGAGGGCCCCCTGGAGACCCGCCTCGAGGGCAGCCTCACCCCCTACCCTTTTTCCCTCCGGGCAAGCCTCCGCTTTGATCACGTCCGGGCCCTCTTTGACCCCCTCCTCCTCCAGGGGGCCCTGGCCCTTGCCGGGGGAAGCCTGAACCTCACCCACCGCCACGGCCTGAACGGGGAAGGGGCCCTCACCACTGCCTTCAGCCTGAACCTAAGGGAGGGCCAGGAGGCCTACGCCCTCCAGGCCCAGCGGGACTGGACCAAAAACACCCTCGCCCTCCAAGGCCAGGCCCTTTGGGGCCCGGAAAGCCTAGCCCTGCAGCTGGCCTTGGACCCGGCCCGGGCCAACTACACCCTCACCTTCCGCTCTGGGCTGGCCCCGGGGCCCCTTTGGGAGGCGGCCCTTTTGGGCAAGATTCAGGAAGGCTTCCGGGACACCAACCTCCGCCTCTCCGCCAGCACCTTCACCCCCGAGGTGGGCTTCCGCCTCCAGGCCAACCTCCACCTGCCCGAGGTGGAGGACGGGGCGGTCTACCTCAAGGACCTGACCTTCAGCGGCGGGGCGGAGCTTTGGGACCCCATGCCCCCGGAAGGGGAGGCCCCAGGCCTTCCCGGCCTGGCCTTCTCAGGGGGGCTCTCCTACGCCCGCGCCCCCAGCCGCCCCGAGGGGTACACCCTCTTCTTGAGGAACTTCGGCCCCACCTTCACCTTCCTGGGGCGGGAAAACACCAAGCTCCACCTCTCCGCCCTCCTCACCCAAGACCTCCCCGGCACCCCCCTCAAACCCAAGTTCATCGTCACCTTGGACCGGTGCTGCTGGGCCTTCCGCTTCACCGTAGATGCCGCTAAGGGGAGCGTGAGCCTGGCTTTTCTCTACGGGGGGGAGGCCGCGGGGGTGCTCCTTTCCGAGGAGGGCATCCGGCTAGGAGGTACCACCCCATGAAGCGCGCCCTTTGGCTCCTTTCCCTTTTCCTTGCCGCCTGCACGGGAAGCCAGGAGCCGGCCCTCCCCGCCCTCCTGGCCGCAGGAGGCGAGGGGGAGGTGGCCTTCTACCGTACGGCAGACCTCCAGGGAAGCGCCCCCTCCCCCGTGGCCACCTGGACGGTCCCGGAGCTGCAGGACCTGGCCTATAGCCAAGGCTTCTGGAGGCTCTATCTGCTCTTCCCGGACCGCCTCGAGGCCTACGAAACCTCCGGCTTCAGCGCAAGCGCCGCTCCCCAGGGCACACCCCAGGTAGCCCCCTTACCCCCAGGGGCGGACTGCACCGGGGGCTACCTGCGCCTTGGGCAAAGGGCCCTTCTCGCCCACTGCCCAAGCGCGGGAAAGGCCTTCCTCTTCCCCCTGCCCGACCCCAGCGCCCAAGGGGAGGCGGACCTTACCGGCCTCCCCTCCTCCAGCCGCCTGGCCCTTCTTCCCATGGGCGGGCAGGACCTCCTGGCTTACCTCACGGGGGAGGCCATGGGCTACCGCCCAGCCCAAGACCCCTCCGGCACCCCGGCCCTGGAAAGGGGGCTGGATGCCCCCCTTCTCGGAAACCCCTGGGACCTCCGGGCGGACGGGAGCCGGGGCCGGCTTCTCGGCCTTGGGCCCACGGCCACGGAGGTGCGCCTCTACACCCTCCAAGGGGAGGCCCTCCAGAGCCGGAAGGTCCTGGGGGACGGGCTTGGGGAAGCCCGCCTGGCCTTGGACCCGGTGGTGGGCCTGGTGGCCTTCGGCCGGGGCTTCCAGGTCCTGGAGCCCAGGGACTCCGGGCCCCAAGAGACCTT
>NZ_JBBIMD010000052.1:0-15712 GCF_037444525.1 Thermus sp.
CTGGTGGCGGAGTACCTGGTGGAGGGGATGCGGCGGCTTGGCCTCGAGGCCTTCGTGGACGAGGCGGACAACGCCCGGGGCCGGGTGGGGGAAGGCCCCATCCAGGTGGTCCTTCTGGGGCACATCGACACCGTGCCCGGGGAGGTGCCGGTTAGGCTTGTGGACGGGAAGCTCTTCGGCCGGGGGGCGGTGGACGCCAAGGGGCCCTTTGTGGCCATGGTCTTCGCCGCCGCCGGCCTCTCGGAAGAGGCGAGAAGGCGCCTCACCGTCCACCTGGTGGGGGCCACGGAGGAGGAGGCCCCAAGCTCCAAGGGGGCGCGGTTCGTGGCCCCCAGGCTCAAGCCGGACTATGTGGTCATCGGGGAGCCCTCGGGCTGGGAGGGGATCACCCTGGGGTACAAGGGAAGGCTTCTCGTCAGGGTCAAGCGGGAGAAGGACCACTTCCACTCCGCCCACCACGAGCCGAACGCGGCGGAAGAGCTCATCAGCTACTTCGTGGCCATCAAGGTCTGGGCCGAGGCCATGAACGTGGGGCAAAGGCCCTTTGACCAGGTGCAGTACACCCTCCGGGATTTCCGCATCCACCCGGCGGAGCTCAAGCAGAGGGCGGAGATGTTCTTTGACCTAAGGCTTCCCCCAAGGCTTCCCCCCGAGGAGGCCATCCGCCACCTCACGGCCTACGCCCCCCCCACGCTGGAGCTGGAGTTCTTCGGGCGGGAGGTGCCCTACGTGGGGCCCAAGGACACCCCCCTCACCCGCGCCTTGAGGCGGGGGATCCGCCAAGCCGGAGGAAAGCCCGTCTTCAAGTACAAGACGGGCACCAGCGACATGAACGTCCTGGCCCCCCACTGGCAGGTGCCCATGGTGGCCTACGGGCCCGGGGACTCCACCCTGGACCACACCCCCCACGAGCACGTGGAGGTGGAGGAGTTCCTAAAGGGGATTGAGGCCCTAAGGGGGGCCCTCGAGGCCCTGGCCCGGGGTTAAACGCCCACCCTTCGCACCCGCCCTCGGCTAAACTGAGGCCGTGGGGTTTATCTTAGCCTCATTGGCGTTTCTGGTATTCCTGGGCCTATTCCCGCTTACTGCTCCTCATAGCGAGCTCTGGGTGGAGCCCCTGGTGGCCCTTTTTGCAGGGGGGTACCTCTGGCGCCGGGGGATACGGATCTGGGGCGGGGCCCTTTTGGCCTTTGGGGCAGGGGATCTCCTATGGAGCCTGGAGGAAGTACGGGAGGTAAGGGAAAACTTCCTTTTGGAACTCCCCTACTTCCTGGGGTACGGCCTCTTTACCCTGGGCCTTTTGCGCCTACCAGGAAGGCCCCCCCGCTACGCCCTGGCCCTCCTGCCTCTGGCCCTGGCCGGCCTGTACGGGGGGCTAGGGGTTCCTGCCGGGGTGGACCGGGTATACGCTTTATGGGATGCCCTTCTCCTCCTCCTCTTCCTTCCCCGGGCGGAGCGGCTCCTCTACAATTCAAACTTCAAGGAAGCCTTGGTCCTGGTGGGGCTTTTGCTCTTCTTGGTGGCCGATTTGGCCTACGTGCTCCTGGAGGCCCAAGGGGGGTATCCCCTAGGCCACCCGGTGCACCTCCTCTGGACCCTGAGCTACCTGTTTTGGGTCCTGGGTTTCGGCCCCCTCGCCTTTAGGGGTTTCCTAGGCCCAGGGTTGGTCTTCCTGGGGCTATGGGCCATGCCAGCCACCCTGCTAGGGGAACAGAGCCCCTCGGGTCTTCGCCTTCTGGCCCTTTACAGCACCTTGGTGGGAGGGCTTGGCCTCCTTTACGCGGATTTCCTAGAAAGAAGGCGGATCGCCGAGAAGCAGGAACGCTGGGGACAGTTCCTGGAACACCTGACCCGTCTAAGCCCCCGGGTCACCCAAACCCTAAGCCCCGAAGCCCTCCTCCTGGAGGCCCTTAAGGCAGCCCAGGAGCTTTGGCCGGAGGCGGTGGGCCTCGAGGTGCGGGCCCGCCGGGGGCTGGTGGGGGAAAGGACCTCCCATGCGGTGCCCATTCCCATGAACGGGGACACGGCCTTCCTCTACTTCCGCGCTCCCCCCGCCCAAGACTTTCCCGGGGCTTTAAGCCTCCTCGGGGAGAGGATCCGCCAGGGGCTCCGGCAGATGGAGTGGGGGGCCATGGCCCTCCAGGACCCCCTCACCGGACTTTGGAACCGCCGGGGCCTGGAGTTGGAGCTTCCCAAGCTCCTGGCCCTGGCCTCGCGCTACGCCGCCCCGGTGAGCGTGGCCTTTTTGGACATAGACCGCTTCAAAAGCGTGAACGACATCCACGGCCACCCCGTGGGGGACGAGGTTTTAAGGCGGCTTGGGGCCATCATCGGGGCCAGCGTCCGCCGGGAGGACCTGGCCGTGCGGTATGGGGGGGAGGAGTTCCTTCTGGTCCTCTACGGGGCGGACCTCGAGGCTGCCCGGGAGGTGGTGGAGCGGATCCGAGCCCGATTCCAGGGGGAGCGGATCCCCCCCATCCCCCACCCCCTCACCCTCTCCGCGGGGGTGGCCGGGGGAAGGGTACCGGGAAGCCTGGAAGAGATGGAGGAGTGGATCCTAAAGGCCGACTTCGCTCTCCTCCGGGCCAAGGAGACGGGGCGGAACCGGGTGACCTTTGCTTAGGTACCCCACCGATGCGAAAGCTTCGGTGGGGGCGCCCATGGGGATTGTTCCAGGGTGGTGCTTAGCCCTTGGGCTTTATCTTGGCCATGAGGGCCTCGAGGGCCTTCATCTCCTCGTTCATGTGGCCAAAGGCCCGGCCCAGGGCCTTAAGGAGGAGAAAGAGCACGCCCAGGGCCTTTTGCACCTCGGGGTCGGAAAGCTGGCGCAAAAGCCCCGCCAGACCCACCCTGGGCGGGTCCCGCATGACCTCGGGGGTAAAGGTTTCGGAAAGCCCCTTCTGCAAAGCCCCAGCCATCATCCCCACCGCCGCGGGTTCAATGCGGGAGAGGATATCCAGCACATTGGCCCCGTGGGAGAGGAGGCGGAGCACCTGGGGCTCCATGAGCATCCCCAGCCCCTCGCCGAAGTTCTCCGATAGGTGGCCCAGGAAGGCTAGGGCCCCCGAGCGCTCCAGCTTCTCCAGGGTCTCCGCCAGCTTCTCCAAGGCCTCCGCCTGGTCCAGGAAGCGGGCCAGGAGGGAAACCAGCTGGAGGTTCTTGGGGTCCAAGAGGAGGCCCAGGTTCTCCAAAAGGGTCTCCCCCACCCCCACCTGGGCCAAAAGGGCGAGGCCGCTTTTGTCCAGAACCTCCTCAATCCGGCTGAGCCGTTCCTCTACCGTCATGGCCGCCTCCTACTCAATGAGGGTGGAGAACCAGAAGCCCTCAAAGAGCATCTTGGTTACCCGCACCCACTTGCCCACGGCCATCACGCCGCAGGATGGCATGCCCGTACCCGAAAGCACCCATTCAAAGGAGCACTGGGGCAGGAGGGCGTTGTCGCCGAAGTCCATGATGCACATGGCCACGGGGTTGAAGGGCTCCCCGATGTAGGCCCCCTTGAGGTCCGAGGCGATGACCCCAGCCACGAACTCCCCCTGGAAGTGGGCCACCACCCCCGCCGGGGGCAGCATGAGGGCCGGGTTCACCGTGTCCCCGATGACGAAAACGTTGGGGTACTTGGGGGAACGGAAGGTGGACCGGTCCACCTCAGGGAAGCCGTTCGGCCCCGCCAGGGGGCTTTCCCGCACCACCCGGTTGGGGGCAAAGGGCGGGGTGAGGATGAGGAGGTCGTAGGGAAGCTCCCTGCCGTCCTTGGCCTTCACCTTCCCCCCCTCAAAGGCCACCGGCTCAAACTCCCCGTGGAAGGCGATGCCCTTAGAACGCAGAATCTCCATCACCTTGCCGGAGATGATAGGCCCCATTCCCGCCAGGGGCATGGGGTTCAGGTGGAACACGTCCACAGTGCTCTTCCCCCGAATCCCCTTCACCTTGAGGGCGAACTCCACCTGGCCCGCCACCTCGTAGGGCGCGGGGGGACAAGGGTAGTAAGGGGAGGAAACCCCCACCACCACCCGGCCCCCCTGGAAGCCCTTCAGGGCCTCCCGCAGGCGAAGGGCCCCCGCTAGGCTCCAGGGGGCGTGGCCGTCGGGGGCGGGGGAAGGCAAGGGCTCGGCCCCCAAGGAGACCACCAGGTAATCGTAGGGAAGCTCCCCTGCACTGGTCTTCACCCGGTTGTTGGCCGGGTCCAGAGCCTCCACCGTGGCCTGGAGGTAGCGGATCCCCCGCTTTTCCAGGTTGGCCAGGGGGCGGCGGACCTGCTCCGGCTCCCGCAAGCCGAAGGCCACCCAGGGGTAGGCGGGCATGAACTCGTGGTGGGTGTTGCGGTCCACCAGGGTGACCTCCACCTCCTCTCCCAAGAGCTTCTTCACCTTGTTGGCCGCCACCAGGCCACCCGAGCCGCCACCTAGGACCAGAACCTTGCGTGCCATCTTCCACCTCCCGGGTACACCTACCACGTACCCCTATCCCCAAGTTAGGGCAGGGATTCTTGTGAAAGTAGGTGCAAATGCCCCAGGAGGAGGCCGATCAGGTGGGTCTGGGGCCTAGGCGCGCCTGGAAGAGGAGGACAAGGCCTATAGCGGGGAGGAGAAGCCAGGCCCCCACCCCGCCCAAAGGTGGGAGCACGTACCAGGCCAGGTGGAAGAGGCGGAAGAGGGCCACCCAAAGGGCCACGGGAAAGAGGTAGCGGGCCCTTCGCTTGGGGAGGTTGGTAAGGAGGTAGAGGAAAGGGAGGAAGAACCCCCCCACGGCCCAAAGGGCGGCCACCTCGTCCCAAGGGCCCTCGAGGCGCTTCAGGTAGAACTCCACCTCGTGGGGCAAGTCTCCGCCCCAAACGATGATGAGGGTGGTGGCCTCCACGTAGATCCAGATGATGGAGAGGGCCAAGAGGAGGTTGGTGTGGTTCTGGGCGTGGCCCATGAGGGCGGCATCCCCCCGCCTTGCGGCTAGGGCCACGGCCACCGCCAGGGCGAAAAGGGCCGCGGAGAGGAGGAGGATGGCCCCGAAGGAGGCGGAGTAGAAGTGGGCCTCGAGGGCCTTGAAGAGGTCGTAGGTGAGGAAGGTCCCCGCGGCGAAGACCAGGGGAAGCCCCCAGGCCCCCACCTCGGCCCGGTGTTCCCCCGGCCTAAGGCGGCTCAGGACGAAGGCGAAGAGGAGGAAGAAGGCCAGGTAGCGGAGGAACATGAAGGGGGCGTTGAGGTAGGGAGCCCGGTGAACCAGGATGGGGTCCAGCTCCGCTCCGGGCCGGGCCCAGGGGAAAATCTCGGGGAGGAAGAGGAAGAAGGGCAGACCCAAAAGCCCCATGAGGGGTAGGAGCCGGGCCAAGGGGTAAAGGTAGGGCTCCAGGGGAATCCCCCAGCGGCTTTTGAGGGCGTTATGCAGGAGGAGGACCAAGAGAGCCCCCAGGGAGAGGAGGAGGAAGACCGCAAAGGGAAAGTAGGCCGCCTTGGGGGAGAAAAAGCCCAAGGCGTAAAGGCCGAGGCCCAAAAGCCCCGTAAGGCCCAGCCGCGCTTCAATAGACCTCTGCATTGGTCACCTCCAAAGGGCATGCCTCCTCCAGGAGGCAGCGCTTGATGTAGCGGGCGATGAGCCAGCGCTCCCTTTCGGGGATCCGGCCCCTATAGGAGAGCATCCGGCCAAAGCCGTTGGTGGCGGCGAAGTAGAAGTAGCCTTCCGGCTGAACCCGCACCGCCGGGTCCAGGAAGGAGCGGGGCTTGGGCATCCCCAAGGGGATGATCCGGCCATCCCCCTCCCCGGTAAGCCCGTGGCAGATGGCACAGAAGCTTCGGTAGAGGGTCTTACCCCGGAGAAGCTCCGCCTCGGCGAAGAGGTAAGGGCTTTCCGCAAACCCCCCCTCAGGCTTAAGGCCGGTACGGGCGGTGAGGTCCAGGTTGTCACCAAAGCGGATGCGCTCTTCGGGGAGGGCCACCTCCAAGGGGGCCTCCCGGAACGCCTTCACCTTGGGCTGGTCCCACATCCAGCCGCAGGCGGAAAGGAGGAGGACCAGGGGCAAAAACCTAATCACGCCGCACCTCCTCCACCTCGGCCCCCAGGGCCAGAAGCTCCGCCCGGGTGCGCTCGAGGTCAAACCGGGGGTCGGAGGCGTAGACAAAGATCCCGTACTCGTCCAAAAGGACCCGCGGGTAGGCCTTGGCCCGCACCGCGGGGTGGTCCGCCAGGGGGAGGCCGTTTAAGTAGAGGAGAACGAGGAAGATGCCCACGGTGATGGTGAGGATGGTGAGCTCAAAGGTCACGGGGATAAAGGCTGGCCAGCCCAGAAGGGGCTTGCTCCCAGCGTTATGGGGGTAGTCCAGGGTGGTGTAGACCTGGAGGAAAAGCCCCAGGCCCGCCCCCAAGACCCCTAGGAGGAAGGCGATCCAGGGGATGCGCCCATCCCCCCCCAGGACCTCCTCCACCCCTTCCACGGGGTTGGGGGTCAGGGCCTCGAGGCGCCGGTACCCCGCTCCCTTCAGGGCCTTCAAGGCCTGCAAGAGCCCTTCCGGGGAGTCAAAGTAGGCCATGAGTCCGTAAAGCATACGCCCCTCCTAGTGCCTGAGCTTGTGGAAGAGGTGCACCATCTCCGCCACGGCGATGGGGGGGAAGATGCGGATGAAGAGGCCAAGGCCAAAGAGGAAGAACCCAATGGTACCGAGGAAAAGCGTCCAGTCCACCCAGGTGGGGAAGTAGAGCTGGGCGCTTCCCGGGAGGAAGTCCCGGGAGAGGCTGATGACCACGATGACGAACCGCTCCAGCCACATGCCCACGTTGGCCAGGATGGAAAAGAGGAAAAGCCAGGTGAGGTTATGGCGGAAGCGGGGGAACCAGAGGGTCTGGAGCAGGACCACGTTGATGAACATCATGGCCCAGTAGTAGGGGGCGTAGGGCCCCGTCATACGCCAAAGCTGCTGGGCCCACTCCGCGGGGTCGGCGGAGTACCAGGCGATGAAGATCTCCAGGAGGTAGATGTAGGCCACCCCGAGCCCCGAGGCCAGGGTCACCTTGGCCATCCAGTCCAGGTGCCGCTCGGTGATCACCCCTTCCAGCCGGTACCACTTCCTCAAGGGGATGATGAGGGTGAGGGCCATGGCGAAGCCCGAGTAGATGGCCCCCGCGGCGAAGAAGGGCGGGAAGACCGTGAGGTGCCAGCCCGGAACAAGGCCGTAGGCGAAGTCCATGCTCACCACGGAGTGCACGCTGATGACCACCGGGGTGGCGAGGCCCGCCAGGAGGACGTAGACCGCCCGGTACCGCTGCCAGTGCACCGCGTTCCCCGTCCACCCCAAAGAAAGCCAACCGTAAAGCCTCCGGCGCCAACCCTGGCTCCTTTCCCTGAGGAGGGCCAGGTCGGGGATGAGGCCCAAGTAGAGGAAAAGGGTGGAGATGGTGAGGTAGGTCATGATGGCCAGGACGTCCCAGGAGAGGGGGCTTTTGTACTGGGGCCAGAGAGCCATGTGGGTGGGGTAGGGCATGACCCAGTAGAAGAGCTGGGGCCGGCCCATGTGGATGAGAGGGTAGGTGGCCGCACAGAGCACGGCAAAGAGGGTCATGGCCTCCGTGACCCGGTTTAAGGAATCCCGCCAGTTCTGGCGCATGAGGACCAGGATGGCGCTGATGAGGGTCCCCGCGTGGCCGATGCCGATCCACCACACGAAGTGGACGATGTCAAACCCCCAGGCCACCGGCTGGTTGATGCCCCAGGTCCCAAGACCCCGGACAAGGGTGATGAAGAGGGCGTACAGCCAGGCCAGGGTGAGGGCCGCCCCCACGGCCAGGACCACCTTCCAGGGCCTGGGCGGGGGCTTCTCCACCGGCTCCAGGAGCTTTTCCACTAGACTCCTCTCCGTCCATTCCCCCTGGATGAGGTCGCGGTCGGGGTGCGGTTCCTTAGCCATGGTTCGCCTCCAGCTTGGGGTTTTTGTTCTTCAGGTGGGCCAGGTAGCCGGTGCGGGGCCAGGTGTTGGCCTCCTCCAGGAGGAAGTAGTGGCGGCCCTCCTTTCTATGGGCCTGGATGGGATCTTCCGGGTCCTTGAGGTCGCCGAAGTGGATGGCCTGCCCCGGGCAGACCTCCTGGCAGGCGGTGCGGATCTCCCCGGTGCGAAGGGGCCGGCCCTCCACCGCCGCCTGGGCCCGGGCGAGCTCAATGCGCTGGACGCAGTAGGTGCACTTTTCCATCACCCCCCGGCTCCGCACCGTGACCTCGGGGTTCATGAGGAGGGCGAGGGGGCTTTCCTTGGCCTTGCGGGGGTCCCCCTTGCCGATGAAGGCCTCTCCGTAGGGGAAGAAGTTGAAGCGCCGGGCCTTATAGGGGCAGTTGCCCGAGCAGTACTTGGTGCCCACGCAGCGGTTGTAGACCATGAGGTTGAGGCCCTCGGGGGAGTGCTCCGTGGCCGCCACAGGGCAGACCGCCTCGCAGGGGGCCTTCTCGCAGTGCTGGCACATCACGGGCTGGTGGAGGACCCCTTCCTCCGTGTAGTAGCGGTCTATGCGGATCCAGTGCATCTCCCGCCCCTTGGCCACCTCCTCTTTGCCCACGGCGGGGATGTTGTTCTCCACCTGGCAGGCGAGGACGCAAAGCCCGCACCCCAGGCAGCGGCTCAGGTCCACGCTCATGGCCCAGGCGTGCGTCCCCTCCGGCCAGGGGGGGTAGAAGGAGAGGCGCTTCTCTCCGTGGGGCTCGGCCTTAAGGGCCTCCGCCTCCCCCATGACCTTGACCGCTTCCGCCTCCCCCAGGTGGCCGTGGTACTGGGTGGAGACCAGGGGGTAGTCCCGGCCGGTGGCCTCCAGGCTGGCCTCGTAGGGCCCCACTCCGGGAAGGAAGAGGTGGGCCAGGGAGGCCACCGCGCTCCCCGCGGGAAGGGTAGGCTCCAGCCAGAGGGGGAGGAGGCCTTCCTTCTCCCCGGCCTTCACCCTGAGAAGGGGCCGGCGCCCATCCCCCTTCCGCTCCCGCGCCCGCACCAGTTCCAAGAGGCCCAAGCCCTCCGCCTCCTTCTCCGAGAGGAGCAGGGCCCCGTCCCAGACCAGGCGGGTGAGGGGGCGGGGGAGCTCCTGGAGGTAGGGGTTTTCCCGGTAGCGGCCATCATAAAGGCCCGAGTCCGGCCTCAGGGTGAGCTCCAGGGGGGCTTCCTCCAAGGGCGGGGGCAGGCGGCCCTCGAGGCCCGGCCTGGGGCTAAGGGCAAGAGGGGCGGCCTCCTCCAGGGGCCGGCCCTCGGCCAGGGCCCGCTTCTCCTCCGGGGTGTAGGCGGGAAGCTCCTCCCCAAGAAGCCCCGCCAGGACCTCCTCCAGGCTTTTACCCCCCCAGAGGGGCACCAACAGGGCCTGGGAGAGCCAAAGCCGCCCAAAGGCGTCCCGGGCCTGCTGGGTGGCCTCCAAGGGGTGGGCCAAGGGGAGGCTGTAGGGGGCAGAGCGGGGGTAGAGGCTTAGACGGGCAGCGAAGGCTTTGCCCTGGAGGTCCGGCTCTGGCCCCTCCGCAGCCCAGACCACCCGGGGGGCCTCCTGGACCTCCACCCAGGCCCCAGGGGTGGCCGCCACCCGCTCCGGGGGCTCCACGTAGACCACGGGGGCCCCTAGGCGCGCGTTCACCGCCATGGCCAGGGCCTGGGCCCCGGGGGAAAGGTGCACGCCGGGCAGGAGGAGCCCACCCCGCTTTAGGTCCTCCACCAGGGCGGGGAGGAAACCCCCGTAGTCCGAAGGGGGCTCGCCGGAAAGGACCCCCAGGGCCTGGGCCAGGGCCCGGAGGAAGGCCTCCACCCCAGAGGGCTTCAGGGCCAGGCGGTGGTCGGCCATGGTCCCAAGGAGGCCCGCCCCGCTTTCCACCGCGTAGATGCGGTTCATGGGGGGGACCCGCCGCTTGGCAAGGGCGGCCCAGAGGGCGTAGCCCGCGGGATGCTCGTGGAGGTCCAGGTCCAAAAGGAGGACGGTCTCCGCCTCCGCAGGACGGTAGACGGGCCAGGCCCGCCGCCCAAAGAGGAGCTCCGCTCCCAGGTAGACGTTCTCCAGGCTCCAGGCCTCGAAGTAGAGGGGCTTGAGGTTAGGGAAGCGGGCCTGGACGCGGTCCAGAAGGGCCTCGAGGCGGGGGGAGGTCACCCGGGGGAGGACAAGGAGGGTCTCCCCCTCGGCCAAAGCCTCCCGCCAAGCGGCGAAGAAGCCTTCCCAGTCCGGGGCCTTCCCTTTGCGGGCGGGGTCGTAGAGGGCGTAGAGCCCGGCCAGAGGATAGGGGCTCATGGCCTCCCCTAGGGGGGCCATGAAGAGGGGCCGTTCCTGGTAGGTGCGCACCAACACCGGCTCGGCAAACCCGGCGTGGACAGGGGCGGCCACATACTCCGCCCGCCCGCCCTCCACCACCCACTCCGGCTGGCGCACAAAGGGCACCCCCTTGCGCCGCACGTTGGGGGTACAGGCCGCCAAGGAGGCCAGGCCTAGGGCCAGAAAGCCCCGCCGGGTCACGGCCCCGAAGGGAAACTCCTCGCGAAAAAGGGTATTTTCCAGCGCCTCTTCCAACCCACGTCGTCCCTTCATGCCTCCTCCTAGCGGTGGCAGGTGTTGCAGCTTTCCAGTTCCATGGCGGGCCGGATGCGGTAGGCCTCCTTAAGCTTCTCGCCCAGGGCAGGGTCCGGCTGGTAGGCCATGTTGAAGACCTGCTCCTTGGGCCTCAGGCGCGATTGTGGGTTGCGGTGGCAGTCCAGGCAGAACTTCATGGTGAAGGCCTGGGGCTGGTAGACCACCTGCATCTGGTCCACCCGGCCGTGGCACTCCGCGCACCCCACCCCCTTGGCCACGTGGGCCCCGTGGTGGAAGTAGACGAAGTCCGGGAGGTTGATGACCCGGTTCCACTTTAGGGGCTCCCCCGTCTCCCAGCTTTGGCGCACGGGGGCTAGGTTGGGGCTGTCGGGCTTGATGAAGGTGTGGCAGGTCATGCAGGTCTCCGTGGGGGGAAGGCCGGCGTAGGGAGCGCGCTCGGCCGAGGGGTGGCAGTAGCGGCAGGAGAGACCGAGGCCACCCGCGTGGAAGGCGTGGCTGAAGGGTACGGGCTGCTCCACCGGGCGGGTGCGCTGCTCAAAAGCCCCCACCGCCACCCCGGAGAAGACCACCAGGAGGAGGGCGAACACCCCCATCACCGAGCCCCAGAAAAGCGTCCTGACCCAGCGGTTTCTTCGCCTCATGCCACCTCCGGCCTTAGGGGCTAAGCCTAGGGGAACGGCCTTCAGGGTTCAATCAAGGAGGGGTGGGCGTCTCATAAGCTGATTCCGCGAGCCCATGGCCGTAGACCCCTGTTGGCTTATCGCTCAGGGGTACACTACACCGAAGGTCAAGGGACAAATGTCCCGGCCTGCCCAGCACAGGGCTCCCAAGGGGGGAGCGGTGTTTAAGTCAGGTTCTCTTCTATTGATAAAAGCAGATTTTTTGAAAGGTTTTCTGTGGATTTGTGCTATAATAAGCACGGCTAGCGTAGCCCCTGAGGGGGCAGGAGGTGGAATCGTGGTCACGCTGATCGGAACCTATCCGCCCATCCACTGCGGCATCGCCACCTTCAACCGCGACCTCCATAGGGCCCTCCTCGAGGCGGGGTTGGAGGTCCAGGTGACGGTGGTGGCCGAGGCGGAGGACCTCCACCTCCCCTTTCCTCCCGAGGTCGTCCGGGCCATCCCCAAGGGGGAGCGGGCCGCCTACCGCGCCCTGGCCCAAGGCCTCAAGGGGGCAGCCGTGCTCCAGCACGAGTACGGGCTCTACGGGGGCCGCTGGGGGGAGTGGGCCTTGGACCTCCTGGAGGGGAAGGGACCTAAGGTGGTGGTCCTGCACACCCTCCTGGAGAACCCGCCCCCCGGGCTCACCCCCGAGGACGTGGCCTACATGCAGGCCCTCCTCCGGGCCCTAGGGGAGCGGGCCCAGGCCCTGGTCACCCTTCACCCGGAGGGGGAGCGCCTCCTGAGGCGTTTTGGGGTGCGGACCCCCGTGGCCTACATCCCCCACGGGATGCCGGACCTGCCCCGCCCCAAGAAGGAGGCCCTGAAGCGGGCCCTGGGTCTCGAGGGCCACTTCCTCCTCCTCACCCACGGCCTCCTGGGGCCGGGGAAGGGCCTGGAGCTGGCCCTGAAGGCCCTGGCCCAGGTGCGGGCTCAAAACCCTAGGGTGCGCTACCTGGTGGCGGGGCGGCTCCACCCCAACCTGGAGCGGCGGGAGGGCCGGCGCTACCTCGAGGCCCTAGAGGGGCTGGCCCGGGAGCTTGGGGTGGGGGAGGCCTTCCTCCTAAGGGAGGGGTACCTTTCGGAGGAGGAGCTTTACCAGCTGGTGGGGGCGGCGGACCTCTTCCTTCTCCCCTATCCCAACCTGGAGCAGATCGCCTCCGGCACCCTCTCCTACGCCCTGGGGCTTGGCAAGGTGGTCCTCGCCACCCCCTTCCGCCACGCCCGCCAGGCCCTCTCCGAGGAGCGGGGCCTCCTCCTCCCCCAAGACCCTGGGGCCTGGGCCCAGGCCATCCTGGAGCTTTCAGAAAACCCCGGACGCCTCATGGCCATGGAGGAGCGGGCCTACGCCTACGCGCGGCGCTTCACCTGGCCCCGGGTGGGCCGGGCTTACCGCGACCTCCTCCTGGAGGTGGGCGGTGTTCGGCTTGGAGTGGCTTAGGGCCCGGACGAAGGGCTGGGGCCTCCTGGAGCACGCCCGAGGGGGGCTTCCCCTCCTTGGAGAGGGCTACACCACGGACGACAACGCCCGGGCCCTCCTCCCCCCCGGGGCCCAGGACCGGGCCCTGGCCCAGACCTACCTGGCCTTCCTGGCCTACATGCAGCGGGAGGACGGCCGCTTCCGGAATGACCTGAGCCTCGAGGGCCGCCACGAGGACGAGGGGGAGGTGGAAGACCCCACCGGCCGGGCGGTCTGGGCCCTGGCCGCGGCCAGCCTGCGCCTAGGGTTCCCCGACCTGCAGGAGGCGGCCCGAAGCGTCCTGGAGCAGGCCTACCGGGCGGTGGAGGGGCTTTCTGCGCCCCGGGCCCAGGCCTACGCCCTCTTGGGCCTCTTGGCCCTAAGGGACGCCCCAGCCCGCGAGCTCGCCCATCTCCTGGGCCAGCGCCTCCTCAGGGCCTTCCGGGAGGCGGAGGCGGCCTGGCCCTTCCCCGGGCCCCTCATCTACGCCAACCACCGGCCGGTGGAGGCCCTTTGGGCCTACGCCCAGGCCTTCGGGGACGGCGAGGCGCAGACCCTGGCCCTACGCGCCAAGGGTTTCCTGGACCAGCTTTACTTTCAGGAGGATCCAGAGGGGCCCTTCTTTGACCCCTAGGGAACGCCTTCCTGCGGCCCGGCGAGGCCAAGCCCCCCTTTGACCAGCAGCCCATCGAGGCCAAGGCGGCGGTGAGCTTTTACCTGAGGCTAGGGGAGCGGGCCAAGGCGGAGCTGGCCTTCCTCTGGTTCCACGGCAGGAACCGCCTCAAGGCCCCCCTGGTGGACGCCTTTGGGCCCATGGACGGCCTTACGCCCAAGGGCCCTAACCATAACCGCGGGGCGGAGGCCCTCCTCTCCTACCTCCTCGCCTGGCAGGCCCTGGTTCAGGGCCCCTTCCCGGAGGTGGGGCCGTGAGGGTGGCCATGCTGGCCCCCATCGCCTGGCGGGTCCCCCCGAGGCGCTACGGCCCCTGGGAGCAGGTGGTCTACGACCTCACGGAGGCCCTTTTGGACCTAGGGGTGGAGGTCACCCTCTACGCCACCTGCGACGCCGAGACCCGGGCCCCCTTGCGCTGCACCACCCCCAGGCCCCTTTGGGAGGACCCGGAGGCGGACTGGAAAGTGGAGGAGTTCCTCCACATCGCCCGGGCCATGGAGGAGGCGGGGGAGTTTGACCTCGTGCACAGCCACTACGATTTCATGCCCCTCTACTTCGCCCCCTTCCTGCAAACCCCCCTCCTCACCACCATCCACGGCTTCTCCAGCGAGAAGATCAAGAAGGTTTACCGCCGCTACGCCGGCCTGCCCCACGTGCACTACGTGGCCATCTCCCAGGCGGACCTGGACCCCACCCTCCCCTACCTCGGGGTGGTCCACCATGGGGTGGACCCGGCCCGCTACCGGGTGGGGCCTGGGGGGAAGCACCTCCTCGTCCTCTCCCGCATCCACCCCGACAAGGGGATCAAGGAGGCCCTCCTCCTGGCCCAACGGGCGGGCCTGCCCCTCAAGATCGCGGGGCCCATCCAGGACGAGGCCTACTTCCAGAAGGAGGTGGCCCCCCTTCTCGGGGAAGGGCGGGACTTCCTGGGCCCCGTAACCCCTGAGGAGCGGAGGACCCTCCTGGACGGGGCCATCGCCCTAGTCCACCTGGTCAACTTCCCCGAGCCCTTCGGCCTCGCCCCCGTGGAGGCCATGATGAGCGGGGTGCCCGTCCTGGCCCGGCCCCTTGGGGCCCTGCCGGAAACCGTGCGCCCCGGGGAGACCGGGTTCTTCGTGGAAAGCTGGGAGGAAGGCCTGGAAGCCCTGGAGGTCCTGGGCCGTCTGGACCGCAAGGCCATCCGCGCCTACGCCGAGGGCCGTTTTTCCCGGAGAAGGATGGCGGAGGAGTACCTTGCCCTTTACCGAAAGGCGGTGATGGGATGAAGGCCTACGCCCTGGTCCTCGCCGGGGGGCGGGGGGAGCGGCTTTGGCCCCTCTCCCAGCCCCACCGGCCCAAGCCCTTCCTCCCCCTCTTTGGGGGAAGGACCCTCCTCGAGGCCACCCTGGAGCGCATCGCCCCCCTCTTTCCCCCGGAGAGGACCCTCCTCATCCTGAGGGAGGCCCACCGGGAGGCGGCCTTGCCCTACGCCCATAGGGCCCGCCTCCTCCTGGAGCCCGAGGGGCGGGACACCGCGGGGGCCATCCTCCTGGGCCTAGCCCAGGCCATGCGGGAGGGGGCGGAGGCGGTCCTCGCCCTGCCCGCAGACCACTACGTGGGGGACGAGGCGGCCTTCCGGGAGGCCCTGATGGCCATGTTGGAGGCCGCGGAGGAGGGGTGGGTGGTCACCTTGGGGATCCGCCCCACCCGGCCGGAAACGGAGTACGGCTACATCCGCCTAGGCCCCTGGGAGGGGCGCTGGTACCGCGGGGTGGCCTTCGTGGAGAAGCCCAGCTACGCCCGGGCCCTGGAGTACCTCCGGGAGGGCTACCTCTGGAACGGGGGGGTCTTCGCCTTCCGCCCCTCCACCATGGCCGGGCTCTTCCGGCGCCACCTCCCCTCCCACGGGGAGGCCCTCTCCGCTCTCCTGGAGGGCGCCCCACCCGAGGCCGTCTACCCGAACCTCCCCAAGGTCTCCATCGACTACGGGGTCATGGAGAAGGCCGAGGCCTTCCGGGTGGTGCCCGCCGCCTTCCCCTGGGACGACGTGGGCACCTGGCGGGCCCTGGAGCGCATCCTGGAGCCCGACGAGGAGGGAAACGTGGTCCTGGGCTCGGGGCGGCACGTGGGCCTGGACACCCGGGGGTGCATCGTCTACACCCAAGGGGGCATGGTGGCCACCCTGGGGGTTTCGGGGCTGGTGGTGGCCCAGCTTGGGGACACCGTCCTCGTGGCCGACAAGGAGAGGGCCCGGGAGGTGCGGGCCCTGGTACAGAAGGTGGAGGAAGGGGCACCTGTGCTCGGACAAACACATGTGAGACTGCCCCAACTAAAATGTGGGGACCACTCCAACATGAAGGAGGTCCCCACGAATGCAGCTTACCACCATCGGCCAGGAGATGTGGAAGGGAGCCCGGCTGGC
>NZ_JBBIMD010000053.1:0-15663 GCF_037444525.1 Thermus sp.
GCACCGGGCTTTGGGGGGTCTTGCGCCCTTGGGGTTCCTGGCCAAGCTCAAGGAGGAGGGGGTCCCCACAGAGTCTCAAATGTGCTGGCCAACTACAGGGACTAGACAAGGGAGGGCCCCCTCGCTATCCTAAAGGGCGCGTGGGGCCGTGGCGCAGCTGGGAGCGCGCCTGAATCGCACTCAGGAGGTCACGGGTTCGAGTCCCGTCGGCTCCACCAAGGCGAGGCCCTCCAGGAAGCCCTGGAGGGCCTTTGGCGTTTCTAGCCCCCGTAGAACCAGCCCGTATCCCACATGACGAGGGGTTTGGCCTCTTCCCTGACCCCCGCCCCCACCACCTCGGCCACCACCACGCTGTGGTCCCCCAGGGCGAGGAGGCCCCGGAGTTCGGCCTCGAGCCAGTAGGGGAGCTCGGTGAGG
The DNA here is from genome assembly GCF_037444525.1 of Thermus sp. Lineage (GTDB taxonomy): Bacteria > Deinococcota > Deinococci > Deinococcales > Thermaceae > Thermus. The sequence goes on from NZ_JBBIMD010000053.1 coordinate 418, forward strand.
AGGGGGAGGCCGAAGGTGGGGGAGGGCTCAAAGGGGTGGCCGTTTAGGGTGTCCCCCTCCCGCTGGGTGGGCTTGAAGAAGTCCTGGGCGATGGCCTTTTGGTCCGCCCTTAGGGTCATGAGGGCGAGCCTCCCTGTCCTAGCGATGAGGGCGTGAAGGTGGCTGTCCCGCTTGACCCCAAGGGCGATGAGGGGGGGCTGGAAGGAGACCTGGGTCACCCAGTTCACCGTGCCCGCGGCCACCTCCTCCCCGTCTTGGGCCGTGAGGAGGTAAAGGCCGTAGGTGAAGCTCCGCAAGGCTTTCTTTTTGGCCTCTGGGTCCATGGACCCCAGTATAAGAGGCCCCCCGGAGGGGGCCTCAAGGCCGGGGAAGCCTAGTAGCCGGTGGCCGAGCGGGGGTTCAAGGCGGGGAGGGTGAGGGTTTGAGGGACGATCCGGGTGGGGGCCACGAAGTTCAGGGGAATAGGGGTGGTGTCTATGGTGGCCACCGCGGAGAGCACCTTGGTGTTGGTGTGGTCGTAGTAGAGGGGGTAGTCGTTGGGCCCGGGGATAAGCACCGAGGAGCAGGCGATGGTGATGTCGGTCATGCCCTGGGTGATCTGGTGGGGGCGCAAGGAGGCCTGGGGGAGGGTGTTGTATCCACAGTCCACCGCCTGGCCGGTGTTGGTCATCACCGCCCCCATCTTGGCGAGGAAGTCGTTTTCCAGGGTGATGGCATCGTAGTAGCCCTGCCATTCCCCGATGAAGACCACCCGTCCCCCTTCATCGGCGAAGGCCTTCAGGGCGTTCACCTCCTGGGGGGTAAAGGTCTCCCTGGGGTTCCAGAGGAAGATGACCTTCACCTCCGCGGGAAGAGGGGTGATGGAGCCTTGGGTGGAGTTCAGCTCCTCTATGGTGAAGCCCTCGCTCTGCAGGACGCTTCGGAACATAGAGAGGTTTCCGTCGCCGCACTCCCCTGTCCCACCGCACACCGAACCCCGACCCCGGTCAAAGAGGATCTTGGTGCCGGAGCCTCGAGGCCCCGAGGTGGCGTAGCCCACCAGGTTCTTGGCCATGAGCCGGTTGTTGGGGTTGGCCATGCCGGTTCTGTCAAAGGGGTTGATGTCGTTGAAGACCACGATGTCCTTCCCCGGTGGGGGTGGGGTCTGCCCGCACCGGGCCACCGTGACTTCCCCTTGGGCCGTGGCCTCGGCGAAGGCGTAGCTGGGGGTGAGGAGAAAGGCGTGGCCCGCCACCTGCAGGGTATCCCCGGGCCCAGCCCCTAGGTCGGCGAGGGCGAAGGCGTAGGTGAAGGTGCCCACGTAGGGATCGTGCACCGCTTTGGCAGGGAAGCTCCACCACCCGGCGGGGGCGTTCAGTCCCGCGTAAGCGTGGCTTTCCGTCAGGGTCCAGGGGGCGTGGGCTACGAGCCGGAGGAAGAGGGTGGTTTCCGTGTTCCAGACCAGCACCGTTCCTTGGCCGCCCAGGTCCAGCTCGGCCACCTCCCCACAGGCCTGAGCAGGGTCGCCGCCGGCATCATCCCTTGGGCTGGGGGCCACCATGGTGGGCTTGGCCGTTTGCGGGGAGGAACAGGCGCCCAGAGCCAACGCCAGGGCTACCATGCCCCAATACCTATGCCGAATACCCATGCCAATGCACCTCCTTAATCTGGTCTAATGTGACCAAATTAAGGGTAGCACCGGCCGGGCGTTACCGCCCCGTTACGGCGTTACAGACCCCAGAACCCAGTTGACAAAGGCGTTCACCACGTCCTGGTCCCCAAGGAGCTCCGGGGCCTCCACCACCTGTTCGTAGAAGGCGCGGGCGAGCTCGGAGGTGGCTTCCTTTAGCAGGTCTTGGACGCTTTTCCCTGCAAAGGGCCCCTTCTCCAGGGGGCTTCTTAGGCGCTCGGAGGTGGCGAGGGGGGCGGCCTCCCTCAAGGCCTCCGTGGTCCTTTGGAGGAGGAGGACCTCCCCCTCTTCCCCTAGGGCTTCTTCCGGCGTCAGGAGGTCCCGCCCGGAGAGGTCTTTGGGAAGGAGGCCTAGGGCGTAAAGCCGGCGGGCCAGGCTGGGGGAGCCCACCTCCAGGGGGAGGCGGGCCACCGCGGGGCCGTAGCGGACCTCCAGGGTGTACCATCCCGGGGTCTCTGGGGTGACCGCGGGGCCTGTCTCCACCAGGGCGGCGGTGAGGGGCGGGAAGCCTAGGGGCTTGGTGCTTTCCGCCTGCCCCTCAGGGCCCAGTAAGGCCACCCGGAGCTCCCCTTTGGGGAGGTAGGGGCTGCCCTCGAGGCGCACCTCGGGGAAGATGGCCTCCCCGGCCCGGAAGGGCCGCGCATCCCGGTCCCCGGGGATGAGGGTGAGCCTCTGGAGGGTAAGGGCCACCCCGCCCCTTTCCAGCCAGGCCAAGGCTCTTTGGGCCAAGGGGGCCACGGGGTGGCGGGGGTGGGCGGAGAGGAAGGCCCGGTAGAGGGGGGCGGCCTCGAGGCCCGCCCGCTCCGAGAGGTAGGCCCGGAAGAAGAGGGCGAGGGGCTCTTCCCGCCCCTCCAGGTCCTTGAGGGCCGCCTCCACCTCCTCCCCCTCGTCCAGCCTGAGGGCCCGGTCGTAGGCGGCCTTGGCCCCCAGGAAGTCCCCGTAGATGGCCCGGAAAAGCCCCAGGTTGTAGTAGGCGGTGGCGTTTGGGCCAAGCCGCACCGCCCGCTCCGAGGCCAGGATGGCCCGGGGGAGGTCCCCCATGAGGTAATGGGCCCAGCCCAGGTTGGTCCAGTAAAGCCAGTAGTCCGGCCGGAGTTTTAGGGCCTGGAGGAGGGCTTCCCGGGCCTCCTCCCCTTTCCCCTCCTCAAAGGCGGCGAAGCTCACCTCTTCCCAGGCGAAGGCCAGGTAGGGGTAGGCCTCCGCCAAGGCCCGGGCGCTCGCCTTCCAGCGCCCCTCCTCCAGGGCCCGGTAGAGGAGGTGGGCGGTGAGCCGGTCCAAAAGCCCCCCCTCCAGGGCCTCCGCGGCCTTTAGGGCCTCCTCCTCCTTCCCCTGGGCCAGGAGGTCCAGGGCCTGGTAGGCCGCCGGAGGCTTCCCCTGCCAAAGGAGGAGGAGCCTCCCCGGCAGGAGGCCTTCCAAAAGCCCACTCCCCCGGCCCTCCTTCAGGTCCAAGGCGGAGCGGTGCAAGGGGTCTGGGTCCTCCCCTTGGGCCAGGGCCCGGAGCCTTTCCTCGGAGAGGAGGGGCTCGGGGAGGGGGGTGTACCGGGGGGCGAGGCCCTTCCCCTGGAGCCAGAGCCAGGCCAGCTCCGGCGTGGGGAAGAGCCCCTCTTCCACCCCTTCTTTCCGGGCCAGGAACACCCGGAGGCCCCTTTCCTCCTGCCGGCCCAAGAGGACCCAGTCCGCCCCCGCGATTTCCCAGGCCAAGGCGGCCCCAGCCCGGGTGTAAAGCCCCCCCACGAGCTCGTACCCCTGCCGCCAGGGGGGCTCGGGGAGGAGGAGGGCGAGGAGGGTGGGCGGGGGGGCTTTAAGCCCCTCGGCGAAGGCCTGGGCCAGCTGGTAGCCCCTAGGTCCCTCAAAAGGGAGGACGAGCCCTTGGGCCAGGGCGGGGGCCAGGAAGAGAAGGAGGAGGAACCGTTTCATGTCCCCATGCTAGCCCTTTTCCCTGAGGACCATGTAAGCGAAGCGGAAAAGCCTTGGGACACGGCGCCAGCGTTTCGGGTCCAGGCCCACCCTTAAGAGCCACTCCAGCCCCATCCTCTGGGCCCAAAGGGGGGGGCGCTTGGCCTCTCCCGCCAGCACGTCCAGGGTGCCCCCCACCCCTATGGCCACCCGGGCCCCCAGGCGGGCCTTGTGGCGGTGGATGAAGACCTCCTGCCTTTCCCCCATGCCCACCAGGAGGAGGTCGGGGGCTTTCTTTTGGATCTCCTCTAGCAAATGGCCTTCCTCCCGGAAGTAGCCGTGGTGGAAGCCCACCACCTCCCCCCCAAGCCGGGCCACCTCCTGGGCTGCCCGTTCCGCCACCCCAGGCCTCCCCCCAAGGAGGTAGACCCGGATGCCGGGAAAGCGCCTGAGGAGGGCTAGGGTGAGGTCTATGCCTGTGACCCTCTCCTTAAGTTCCACCCTGCAAAGCCGCCGGGCCGCCCAGAGGACCCCCACGCCATCTGGGGTGACGAGCTCGGCCTCGAGGATGGCCCGCCTCAAGGCCTCGTCCCCCTGGGCCCGCACGGCGATTTCCGGGTTCAGGGTGACCACCTGGTGCGTTCTGGGCTCCTCCAGGAAGCGCCCGATCCTCCCCAAGGCCCCTTCCATGTCCACGGGGTCCAGGGGGAGGCCGAGGAGGGTCAGCCGTTCCATGGTGCAAAGCGGTAGGCCAGGCGGTCCCGGCTCAGGCCGTAGTCCGCCTTGGGGTAGCGGCGCCTTTCCGTAAGCCTTGGCACCACCGGGTCTATCCCGATGAGGCTCGCCAGGGCCAGCTCCTCCGCGCGCCCTTGGCGGTGGAGGGCCTGGCCCTCCTCGCTTTGGAAAAGGGCTTCCTGCGGGTCGGGGAAGGCCTTGAGGAGAAGGGTGGCCATGTGGGGGGGGCCTTCGGGCTGGAGGCGCTTGAGGAGGAAGCCCGAAGCCACCAGGGCGGAAAGCAGGGGCTCAGGGGCTCCGGCAGGCCTTAGGGTAAGGCCCCTTGCCCCGGAGAACCTTTCCAGGATGGCTTTGGCGTTGCGGAAGTTGGCCAGGTAGACCTCTTCCTCCTCGGGGAGGAGGCTCTCGTAGAGGACGGGTGCCGCCAGGATGGGGAGGCGGCCTTGCACCTCAAGCCCCGGGAGGTCCACCAGGGCCAGGCGGCCGTGGAAGCCCTCTGGGGGGAACCCCTCGGCCTCGCCCAGGAGGAGGGCCTTGGGCCCGAGCTCCTCCGCGAGAATCCGGGCCACCTTGGGCCCAGGGACCACCCAGACCGCCTCCGCACCCTGGCTGAGGAGGGCGGTGAGGAGGCTTCCTGCCGGGAGGACCTCTACCAGGAGAAGGGGGCCCTGGGCCGGGGTTCGGCATAGGTCAAGCCGGCACACGCCTGCCATCTTACCCTGTACCTTAGGGGCATGCGGCTTTGCGAGATCGGGGAAAGGGCTCTACTCAAGGGCCTTGCCCCCATCGGCTACCCGGAAGGGGCCCCCCTCCCCCCAGGGGACGACGCGGGGGGGGTGTGGATGGGAGGGGAGGCCTGGCTCCTGAAAACGGACGGCTTCCTCTACCGGGAGGTGGCCCTAGTGGGGATGGGCCCCTTTGAGGTGGGCTTCCGGGGGGTGGCGGCCACCGCCTCGGACCTTCTTGTCAAAATGGCCCGGCCCCTGGGCTTCACCCTGGGACTTTTCCTCCCTGGGGACCTGGAGGTGGGCTTCGCCAGGCGCCTGGTGAAGGGGGCAGCGGAGGCGGCGAGGCGGCTTGGCGCCCATCTCCTTGGGGGGGACACCAACCGGGGGGAGGAGGTGGCCCTCACGGTGAGCGGGTTCGGCCCCGCCCAAAGCCCCCTGCCCCGGGAGGCCTCCCCTGGGGATCTCCTCTACCTGGCGGGGGACCGCTGGGGGCGGGTGGGGGCCGCCATCCGGGCCCACTACCAGGGGCGGGATCTGGGGGCCTTTCCCCTCATTCGGGAAGCCGCCTTCTACCCCCTGCCCCGCCTGGGGCTCCTGGCCCTAAGGGGCCTCCTCCGGGGGGCCTTGGACTCCTCCGATGGCCTTTCGGAAACCCTCTGGCAGCTTGCGGAGCTCGGGGTGCGGGTGGATCTCGAGGCCCTCCCCCTCCACCCCGACGTCCTGGCCTTCGCCGGGGGGGAGGAGGAGGCGGTGGAGCTCGTCCTTTTTGGGGGGGAGGAGTTTGAGGCGGTGCTGGTGGTCCCCCCGGAGGCGGAGGCCCAGGTCCTGGCCCGGGCAGGGGAGGCCGGGCTTCCCCTCTTCCGCGCGGGGCGGGTGGGGGAGGGGGAAGGGGTGTACTTCCGGGGGGCGCCGGTGCCCCGGCGGGGGTACGCCCACTTCTAAACCCCACCGAAGCGAAGGCTTCAGCGGGGGCCCCAAAGAAAGGACTGGGCAGGCCAGGTTATTCTGTTCTTTCATTCACAAAACCCCTTGCCCCCAGCCCTTACCCTTGGCCCTATGACGGCCTTGCCCAAGCCCAGCGACGTGCGCACCGCGGCCCTGGAAAGGCGCTCCATCCGCCGCTACCGGCCCGACCCCATCCCCGAGCCCCTCCTTCGGGAGGTCTTGGAGCTTGCCCTTAGGGCCCCTTCCGCTTGGAACCTCCAGCCCTGGCGCATCCTGGTGGTAAGGGACCTGGCCCTAAAAAGCGCCCTAAAGGAAGCCGCCTTCGGCCAGCGCCAGGTGGAGGAGGCCCCGGTGGTCCTGGTCCTTTACGCGGACATGGAGGACGCCCTGGCCCGCCTGGACGAGGTCATTCCCCCTGGCCTTCAGGGGGAGAGGCGGGAGGCCCAGAAGGAAGCTATCCTGAAGGCCTTCCATGGCATGGACCTAGAGGCGCGGGCCCAGTGGGGGGCGGGGCAGAGCTACATCCTCTGGGGCTACCTCCTCCTCATCCTTCAGGGGTACGCTCTGGCCAGCGTGCCCATGCTGGGCTTTGATCCCGGGCGGGTGAAGGCCCTTTTGGGCCTCCCCGCCCACGCGGCCATCCCTGCCCTCCTCCCCGTGGGCTACCCGGCGGAGGAGGGGTTTCCCCACCACCGCCTTTCCGTGGAGCGGGTGGTGCGGTTCTTGTAGGGAGGGCCTGCGAGGGGGCCTATACTTGACCCATGAGGGCCTTCAAACCCCACCTCCGGGGCCTTGCCCCCTACCCCTACGCCTCCCTCGAGGCCCCCATCAAGCTGGACCAGAACGAAAGCCCCTTTGACCTGCCCCCGCCCCTCAAGGAGGAGGCCCTAAGGCGCATGGCCCGCCTCCCCTGGAACCGGTACCCAAAGATCTACGCCGAGGGCCTGAGGAAGAGGCTTTCCGACCTCCTGGACTGGCCGGAAGAAGGGGTGGTCCTGGCCCCGGGGTCCAACCTCCTCATCCAGGCCCTGGCCCTGGCCGCGGAGGAGGTCTTGGACCTAAGCCCCTCCTTTCCCCACTATGCCCACGCGGCCCGGGCAGCGGGGACCCCTTACCGGGCGGTGCCCCTTTTGGAGGGGTTTGGGCTTCCCCTCAAGGCCCTCCTCGAGGCCTTCACCGGGGGGGTCCTCTTCCTCCCCAACCCCCACGCCCCCACGGGGGCCCTCTTCCCGGAGGAGGCCCTAAGGGCCCTGGCGGAGCGGGCCGAGGAGGTGGGGGGGCTTTTGGTGGTGGACGAGGCCTACCGGGAGTTCGCCGGCACGGACTTCCGGGCCCTCCTCGGGGGAAGGCCCCACGTGGCCTTCCTGCGCACCTTCTCCAAGGCCTTCTCCTTGGGGGGCATCCGGGCGGGCTACCTTCTCGCCCATCCCGGGGTGGCCCAGGCGGTGCGGGAGGTCCTGCCCCCCTTCGTCCTCCCCGCCCACACCAGCGCCATCCTGGAGGTGGTCCTGGAGAACCCGGGCTATGTGGAGGAGGTGGCGGCCCATGTGCGGGCGGAGCGGGATCGGGTGTACGGTAGGCTTCTGGAGCACCCCACCTGGCGCCCCTACCCCAGCCACACCAACTTCCTCCTGGTGCGCACCCCCAATGCGGAAGAGGCCTTCCGCCACCTCCTCCGCCAGGGGATTCTGGTGCGGCGGCAGGACCGCTACCCCCTGCTCCAGGGGTGCCTGAGGGTGACCGTGGGCCTCAAGGAGGAGATGGACGCCTTCCTGAGGGCGGCCTTTGAGGTGGCCTATGCGTGAAGCCTTGGTGGAGCGGGCCACGGCGGAGACCTGGGTCAAGGTGCGCCTGGGCCTGGACGGCCCCGTGGGGGGGGAGGTGGCCACGGGCCTCCCCTTCCTGGACCACATGCTCCTCCAGCTCCAGCGCCACGGGCGCTTCCTCCTGGAGGTCTCCGCCAAGGGGGACCTCGAGGTGGACGTGCACCACCTGGTGGAGGACGTGGGGATCACCCTGGGCCTGGCCCTCAAGGAGGCCCTGGGGGAGGGGCGGGGCCTGGAGCGCTACGGGGAGGCCTTCGCCCCCATGGACGAGACCCTGGTCCTGTGCGTCCTGGACCTCTCGGGAAGGCCCCACCTGGAGTTCCGCCCCGAGGATTGGCCGGTGGAGGGAACGGCGGGGGGGATGAACCACTACCACCTCAGGGAGTTCCTCCGGGGCCTTGCCAACCATGGCCGCCTCACCCTTCACCTTAGGCTCTTCTCGGGCCGGGAGGCCCACCACGTCCTGGAGGCCAGCTTCAAGGCCCTGGCCCGGGCCCTCCACCGGGCCACCCGCCTCACGGGGGAGGGGCTTCCCAGCACTAAGGGGGTGCTGTGAGGGCGCTGGTCATAGACTACGGCTCGGGGAACCTAAAGAGCGCGGCCAAGGCCCTCGAGGCCGCGGGGTTTTCCGTGCGGGTGGAGGCCGAACCCAAGGCCTTCCCCGAGGCCGACCTCCTGGTCCTCCCCGGGCAGGGCCACTTCGGCCAGGTCATGGCCGCCTTCCGCCAAAGCGGCTTTCTGGAAAGGGTCCTCTCCCACCTGGAACGGGGCCTTCCCTTCCTCGGGATCTGCGTGGGCATGCAGGTCCTCTACGCGGGCTCGGAGGAGGCACCTGGGGTGAAGGGCCTCGGGCTTTTCCCGGGGGAGGTGCGCCGCTTTCCTAGGGGCCGGGTCCCCCAGATGGGCTGGAACCGGCTCCGCTTCCGGGGGCCTTTCCAGACCCTTTCGGGCCGCCACTTCTACTTCGCCAACTCCTACTATGGGCCCCTCCTCCCCGAGGCCTTGGGGGAAGGGGAGTACGAGGGCACCCCCTTTGCCGCCCTCCTCGCCCGGGAAAACCTCCTCGCCCCCCAGTTCCACCCCGAGAAGAGCGGCCGGGCGGGGCTTGCCTTCCTAGACCTGGCGCGCCGCTACTTCCAGGTCCTCTAGCCTAAGGAGCCTTCCCTGGGCCCCGAAGGCCGTGGCCGCCAGGGCCCCCGCCAGGTTGGCGAGCCTGCCCGCCTCGAGGGGGCGTTTCCCCGAAAGGATGGCGTGGGCAAAGGCCGCGGTGTAGGCGTCCCCTGCCCCCGTGGAGTCCACGATGTCCTCCATGGGAAAGGGCTCCAGAAGCTCTTCCCCCTCCGGGGTCACCACGATGGAGCCCATGGCCCCCACCTTGATGGCCAGGTTCCCAAACCCCTCCGCCCGAAGCCGGGCCACCCCTTCCGAGAGGGAGGCCGCCTTGGTGAGGGCGAGGAGCTCGGTTTGGTTCATGAGGAGCCAGGTTGCCCCCCGGAGGTACTTCAAAAGCTCCGCCCCCGCGGTCCGCACCGCCCCCGTGCCCAGGTCGGCGAAGATGGGGAGTTCCCGCTTCCTGCTGGCCTCCAGGACCTCCACCGCATAGCTCCGGGAAGGCCCCCCCACCAGGGCGTAGGCGGAGAGGACCACCGCGTCCACCCCGTCCAGGTAGCGGGGCTTGAAGAGGGCGGGGTCCAGATAGCGGCTTGCCCCCTCCGCGCTCACCATGGCCCTTTCCCCCCCAGGCACCACCAGGATGAGGACCGAGCTCGTGGTGTGCTCGGGGTCCTCCTGCAGGTGGCGGAGGTCCACCCCCACCTCCCGCACCCGGCTTAGGGCCAGCTCGGCGAAGGGGTCCCGGCCCACCCGGCCCGCCAGGTAGACCCTGTGCCCGAGGCTGGCCAGCTGGGCGGCCAGGGTGCCCCCCGCACCCCCGGGCTTCATCAGGGCCCGGCGTGAGGGGATCTCCTCCCCGGGCTCCGGTATGCGTTCCAGGAAGAACAAGAGATCCACCGAGACATCCCCCAGCACGAAGAACCGCATTTTGCCTCCTTCCTAGTTTGCCCTCACTATACCCTAGGGAGGGCTTCCCTGCCTTTAGGGCCCAGTATACCCCGCTTTATGAGAAGAACGTAACAAGGGCCCCCTGTCCGTGGCCCCGTAGGTACCCTGTGAAGCTATGGCGGGGCGCCTAAGCGCCCTGGCCTTGAGAAATCCCTACGGGACTCGGAGGAAGGACAGGCTGGGTCAGCCGCCAGGCCACCTTGATGCTTTTCCTGGGGGCGGGGTACCTAGAAGCGCCGGTCTTCCACCAAGGGCCCCGCGAGCTCGCTTACGAGCTCCACCTCGTCCACCCGGAGCCCCGTGGCCTTCTGGATGGCCTCCATAAGCCCAGGGGGCACCTTCTCCCCTTTGAGCCTAAGGACCAGTTTGTCCGTGCCCTCAAGCTTCCTTTCCACCACCACCTGGAAGCCCTTGGGGTCCAGACCAAAGCCCGCGAGGATAGGCCCAAGCTCCGTGGGGTAAAGCTTCACCCCCTTCACCTTCACCATGGCGTCCGTGCGCCCGAAGACCCCGCGGGGCAGGACGGTGAGCCCCTCCCGCTTCTCCGCGATGGCCAGGTCCCCGGTGCGGAAGCGGATCATGGGCATGAGGGTGCGGCTTAGGGCGGTGACCACCAGCTCCCCCTTCTCCCCGTCGGCCACGGGCCTTAGGGTCTCGGGGTCTAGGACCTCGAGGACCGCCATCTCCGGGATTTCCCAAAGCCCATCCTTGGCCATGGTCTCCCCAGCCACGATGCCGAGCTCACTGGTGCCGTAGGCGTCTAGGGCGGTTCCGCCCAAAAGGGCCTCCACCTTTTCCCGGAAGCCGGGCACGGAGGTGAAGGGCTCGCCCCCTGCGAGGAGGAGGGGGAACCTGCCCCCCGCCTGCCCCACCTTGAAGGCGAAGGAGGGGTTGGTGACTAGGACGTCAAACCCGTAGGCCTGCCCCAGCTCGGCGATCCGCCCCGCCTCCCCGGGCCCGTGGGGGAAGACCAGGTTCCCGGCCCGCCACAGGGCCTGGTGGAAGAGCCACCCCCCGGCGAAGACGTGGTAGCTGAAGGCCACCAGGACCTTCTTCCCGGTGATGCCAAGCCGCCTGTAGTGGGCCGCCAGGGCCTCCGCCTGGTAGCGCAGGTCCTCCTGGGAGAGGTACTCCGGCATCCAGCCCATGAGGGGGCTTGGGGTGAGGTGCATGAGGCTTGCCCCCCCGGGGGGTCTAGGGTTTTCCTTGAGGTAGGCCACCCACTCCTCCCGGGTGGTCAGGGGTAGTTCATGGAGGCTTTCCAGGGTGAGCCCTTCCGGGTTTACCCCTTTGAGCTTCTCCCTGTATAGGGGGTGGTCCTTGGCCGCCCGCACCACCGTCCGCAACCGTTCCAGCCGCTCCATCCTCTCCTCCTTTGGGCGGATTATACCGGGTGCACCCGCCTCAGGACCTCCTCCAAAGGCGCGCTGAAGGCCCCCATGGCGTAGTCCCCCACCCCCCCCACCCAGATGAGCTCCTCCCCATAGAGGAGGAGGCCGTTGCCGTAGAGGGTGAGGGGGCGGTCGCCGTAGGCCTCGTAAAGCCCCTGGGGGGCGAGGAGGTAGTTGGAGAGGCCGAGGAGCTCCCCTTCCGGGGAGAGCCGGGCGAGGCCGTGCCGGTAGGAGAGGTCCCGGTGTTTTCCCTGGAGAGGCTCACCCGCACCAGGTCCTTCCGGAGGAGCTTTAGCTCCTGGTCCAGCTCGGCCAGGGCCAAGGTGGCGGTGTAGACGTCCTTGTTGTCCGTGTTGCGGGTGTCCCCCATCTTCCCCACCGCGGTGTAGAAGAGGGCGAAGCCCTGGGGGGTGCGGTGGGCCCGGGCGTCCTCGCAGCCCCGCACCGCCTCAAAGATCTCCGTGGGGTAGAGGACGATGCGCACCCCTATGGGCCCCTCCACCTGCCCCGCGAGGAGGTCTTTCAGGGGCAAGGCGGCGTGGCCGATGGCTGAGGCGTAGCTGTAGTAGTCAAAGACCAGGCGGGGGAAGAGGTGGAGGATGTCCCCTTCCAAAGCGGCCCCCGGGTTGAAGGCGGCCAGGGGGCGCCGCCTTAGGTAATTCTCCACCACCAGGTCCTCAGGGCCGATGTAGGCCCGCCGCTGGAAGAGGTCTTCCGTGTGGGGCGTCCTCAGGCCCTGCGCCCGGTTCAGGAAGACCCGCGCCTCCTCCTTAAGGGCTTCCTCCAGTTCGGCGATGGTCATACGCCCCTATTTTGCCCCTTCCGCCAAGCTGAGGAGGTGGGGGAGGAGGGCTTCCAGTTCCCCTGGGGCCTCGAGGCGCAAGGTGATGTGCCCCACCTTGCGCCCGGGGCGCACCGCCTTGCCGTACCAGTGGAGGTGGGCCCCCTTCAGGGCCAGAACCTGGGCGAAGTCGGGCCGGTGGCCGATGAGGTTGGCCATGGCGCTATGGCCCCTGGGGGCGGTGGAGCCCAGGGGGAGGCCCAAGACGGCCCGCAGGTGGTTTTGGAACTGGCTCGTCTCCGCCCCCTCTATGGTCCAGTGGCCGGAGTTGTGCACCCGGGGGGCCATCTCGTTGAAAAAGAGCTCCTCCCCCACCTGGAAGAACTCAATGGCCAGCACCCCCACGTAGCCTAAGGCCTCTAAGGCCCGCCTGGCGTAGGCCTCAGCCTTGGCCTGGAGCGCAGGGCTAAGACCGGGCGCGGGGGCGCGGGAAAGCCTGAGGATGCCCTCCCGGTGGTGGTTTTCCACCAGGGGGTAGAAGGCCACCTCCCCCTCAAGGCCTCGCACCGAAAGAAGGGAAACCTCCCGCTCAAAGGGCACGAAGCCCTCGAGGATGAGCCCCTTCCCCCCAAGGGCCTCCAGGGCCTTTTGGGCCTCCTCTGGGGTCTTGACCAGGGCCTGCCCCTTGCCGTCGTACCCCCCCCTTCGGGTCTTGAGGAGGGCGGGGAGGCCCACCCGCCCAAGGCCCTCCTCCAGGTCCTCCGGGCCCTCCACGGGGTGGAAGGGGGGGGTGGGAACCCCGAGCTCCCGGAAGAAGGCCTTCTCCCGAAGCCGGTCCTGGGCCACCTCCAGGGCCTTCGGGGTGGGGCGCACGGGGAGGAGGCCTTCCAGGAAGCGCGCGGCCTCCACGGGCACGTTTTCAAACTCGTAGGTGACGAGGTCCAGCCCCTCCGCGAACCGCCTTAGGGCCTCTGGGTCCAGGAAGTCCCCCGCGATAAGCGCCCCCACCTGCCCCGCGCAGGCTTCCGGGGATGGATCCAGGAAGCGAAAGAAAAGCCCCAGGGGGTAGCCCGCTAGGGCCAGCATCCGTCCCAGTTGGCCCCCGCCCAACACGCCCACCCTCATCCTTCCTCCCTGGGGTCGGGGTGGGCCAGGACGGCCTCCGTCTGCGCCTTGCGGTAGGCCTTAAGCCGCTCCATCACCTCGGGGTGCTTTAGGCCCACGATGCTGGCGGCAAGAAGGGCCGCGTTCACCGCCCCGGCCCGGCCGATGGCCAGGGTGCCCACCGGAACCCCGGCGGGCATCTGCACGATGGAAAGGAGGGAGTCCAGCCCCTTTAGGGCCTGGCTTTCCACCGGCACCCCAAGCACAGGCAAAGGGGTGTGGGCCGCGGTCATGCCGGGGAGGTGGGCCGCCCCCCCCGCCCCGGCGATGATGACCAGAAGGCCCCGCTCTTCCGCGGTTTTGGCGTACTCCGCCATGAGGTCCGGGGTGCGGTGGGCCGAGACCACCCGCACCTCGTAGGGGACCCCTAGGGCCTCGAGGGTCTCCGCCGCGTGGCGCAGGGTGGCCCAGTCCGACTTGGAGCCCATGATGACGCCTACCAAGGGCCGCATCGTACCGGATTGTACAAGCCTTTCCCCCTTGGTAGAAGGAGGCCTATGGAGGCCCTAGAGCTCCTTAGGTTCAATCTCCTTTCCCCCATGGTGCTGGCCTTCTTCCTGGGGGCCTTCGCCCGCATCGTCCGGAGCGACCTCGCCTTTCCCGAAGCTCTCTACACGGCCCTTTCCATCTACCTCCTCTTCGCCATCGGGTTCAAGGGTGGGGTGGAGCTTTCCCATACCCCCTTGGCCCAGGTGGCCCTGCCCGCCTTGGCCACCCTCTTTCTCGGGGGGGTGCGGCCCCTCATCGCCTACCCCTTGGCCCGCCGCTTCCTCCGGGTGTCTCGGCCCGATGCCGCCGCCCTAGCCGCCCATTACGGTTCCGTATCCGCTGTCACCTTCCTCGCCGCCCTCTCCTTTGTCCAGGCGGCAGGGGGGAGAGCCGAGGGGTTCATGCCCAGCCTGGTGGCCCTTCTGGAGGTGCCCGGCATCGTCCTCGCCCTCCTTCTCGCCAAGCGAGGCTCGGGGCGGATGGGGGAGGCCCTGCGGGAGGTCTTCACCGGCAAGAGCGTGATCCTTCTCCTGGGGGGGCTCGTCATCGGCTTCCTCTCCGGGGAGGAGGGCATGGCCAGGGTGAAGGCCTTCTTCGCCGACCCCTTCCAGGGGGCCCTGACCCTTTTCCTCATGGACCTGGGCATGGTGGCGGCCTCCCGCCTTTCCGCGCTAAAGCAGGTGGGCTTCCGCCTGGTCCTCTACGGGGTGGGGCTTGCCCTTTTCCACGGCTCCCTAGGGGTTTACCTGGGCCACCTGGCGGGCCTTTCCTCCGCGGGGTCTGCGGTCCTTGGGGCCATGGCCGCCAGCGCCTCCTACATCGCCGCCCCGGCTGCGGTGCGCATCGCCCTGCCCGAGGCCAACCCCAGCCTGTACCTTTCGGCTAGCCTCGCGGTCACCTTTCCCTTTAACCTGGTCTTGGGGATTCCCCTCTACCACGCCCTTTCGGGCCTCCTTGGGGGGTGAGGTATGGAGCTGGTTCGGCTGAAGCTGGTGACCATCGTGGCGGAAAGCCTCTTGGAGAAGAGGCTGGTGGAGGAGATCAGGCGCCTAGGCGCCAAGGGGTACACCATCACCCCCGCCCGAGGGGAGGGGTCCCGGGGCCTTAGGAGCGCGGACTGGGAGGGGCAGAACATCCACCTGGAAACCATCGTGAGCGAGGAGGTGGCCCTGAAGATCCTCAAAAAGCTTCAGGAGGACTACTTTCCCCACTACGCCGTGATCGCTTACGTGGAAAACGTGGAGGTGGTGCGGGGGGACAAGTACATCTAGGCCCCCTCCGCCCAAAAAAAGCAAACCCCCCAGGGATAACCTGGGGGGTTTAGCTCCTGACGGGGAAGCATCTCGTGCGACATGCCCTTATCGCCGCCATTGCCGCCCACACCGAGGGGTCGCAATCCCCTGACGGGGAAGCATCTCGTGCGACTCTACCCCCTTAAGAGCACTGTTAGGAACAGCGTTCAAGGGGGCCCTAAATGTGAGAAAGATGAAGCCTGGAATATACATAAGGCGTATAGAGGGGTTTTCGCGGGGTTTTTGCCTTAAATGCACTCGCGGAGTTG
>NZ_JBBIMD010000054.1:0-15602 GCF_037444525.1 Thermus sp.
CCAGAGGCCCTGCGGGGGCTTGTGGGATAGGGTATGGAGATTCTGAAGCATATTCCCGTTCTGTACGAAGAAGCCCTGGACCTCCTGGCTGTGCGGCCTGGGGGGCTTTACGTGGACGCCACCCTGGGGGGGGCCGGGCACGCCCGGGGGATCCTGGAACGGGGGGGGCGGGTCATCGGCCTGGACCAGGACCCAGAGGCCATCGCCCGGGCCCCCAAGCTCCCCGGCCTTACGGTGCTGGAAAGCAACTTCCGCCATCTCAAGAGGGTCCTGGAAAGCCTGGGGGTGGAGCGGGTGGAGGGCATCCTGGCGGACCTGGGGGTGTCCAGCTTCCACCTGGAAGACCCCAGGCGGGGCTTCAGCTACGCCAAGGAGGGCCCCCTGGACATGCGCATGGGGCAGGAAGGCCCCACGGCGGGGGAGGTGGTGAACCGGCTTCCCTTAGAGGAGCTCTACCGCATCCTCCGGGTCTACGGCGAGGAGCCCCGGGCCTACCGCATCGCCCAGGCCATCGTGGAGGCCCGGGCCAAGGCCCCCATTGAGACCACCACGGAGCTGGCGGAGATCGTGCGAAGGGCCGTGGGCTTCCGGCAGGCCGGCCACCCCGCCCGCAAGACCTTCCAGGCCCTGAGGATCTACGTGAACGATGAGCTTGGGGCCCTGGAAGACTTCCTGAAGCAGGCGGCGGAGGTCCTGGCTCCCGGGGGGCGGCTGGTGGTTATCAGCTTCCACTCCCTGGAGGACCGGTTGGTGAAGCGCTTCCTCCGGGAAAGCGGCCTCAGAGTCCTCACCAAAAAGCCCCTCACCCCAAGGGCAGAGGAGGTGGCCCAAAACCCCAGGGCCAGAAGCGCCAAACTCCGGGCTGCGGAAAAGGAGGCGCCATGAGAACGGCGCTCCGCTTCGGCTTCCTCTACCTCTTGGCCCTCCTCCTCCTCTTCGCCTTGGGCCACCGCAACCAGGCGGAGCAGGCCCGCCTGGAGCGGCTGGAGGCCCGGATCCAAGCCCTAAAGGCGGAAGAAGCCCGGCTCCTCAGGGCCCGCTGGTCCGTAACCCCCCACCGGGTCCTGGACTGGGCCGAAGCGCACGGCCTGGTGCCCATGAGCCAGGGGAGGTGGGGGCGGTGACCGCAGGGGTCCAGCGGGTGCAGCTGGTCCTTCTCGGGGCTTTCTCCTACCTGGTGCTCCTGGTCCTAGGGGTCCACGCCCTGGTGGCCCAGGCCCCAAGGCCCACCCCTGCCCCCAAGGCCCTGGCCGTGCCCCGGGGAGGGCTTTACGCCGTGGACGGGACCCCCTTGGCCCTCACCCTGGAGGGGGAACGGGTCTACCCCTTAGGGGAAAGCGCAAGCCAGCTCGTGGGGTTTGGGGAACGGGGAGGGGGGCGGGGCCTCGAGGGCCTAGAAGGGGACCTGAACGGGGCCCTGGCGGGCGGGCGCTCCTTCACCCTCACCCTGGACCCCTGGGTCCAGGCCATGGCGGAGCGAGCGCTTTGGAAGGGCTTCGCCGAAAGCCGGGCCAGTTTCGCCAGCGCGGTGGTTCTAAGCCCAGACGGGCGGATCCTGGCGGTGGCCAACGCCCCCCGCTTCCACCCCGAGGCCCCGAGGAGGAGCCCGGAGGAGGACTTCTCCTGGCGGAACCACGCCTTCCTGGTGCCCCTGGAACCCGGTTCCACCATGAAGGCCCTCACCGCGGCCATGCTCCTGGAGGAAGGGGCGGCGGACCTCGCCACGCGGGTGGAAGCCCCCATGGCCCGGGAGGTGGACGGCTGGACCATCCGGGACGTGGTACCCCACCCCCCCCTTCTCACCTTGGAGGAGGTGCTGAAGTACTCCTCCAACGTGGGGATAAGCCGGCTAGCGGAAAGCCTCACCACGGCCACCTTCTTTGCCTACATGGAAAAACTCCACCTCACCGACTCCAAGCTCCTCCCCGGCCTCAGGGTGGCGGCCCCCATCTACCAGACGCCGGAGGCCTGGAGCCGGGCGGCCTACGCCAACCACACCTTCGGCCAGGGGTTTTTGGTGACCCCGTTGCACCTGGCCGCGGCCTTCAACGCCCTGGTGGACGGGCGCTACCGCCCGCCCGTGCTCTTCCAGGGACAGGAAAGGCCCCCAGAGCGTGTGTTCTCCGAGGAGACCGCAAGGGGGATCCGGAAGGCCCTCATCCAAAGCCTGGCCCCCAGGGCCTACCTTCCGGGCTACCGCCTTGCGGGCAAGACGGGGACGGCCCAGGTGGTGGTGAGGGGGCGCTACTCCCAGGAGGTCTTCACCGCCTGGTTCGCGGGCTTCGTGCCCGGGGACCAGCCCCTTTTCACCGTGGTGGTGGCCGTGCACCACCCCAAGGGGGAGGTCCACGGAAGCCAGGTGGCGGCCCCCATCTTCCGGGAGATGGCCGCGGCGCTCTTGGCCTACCGGGGGGTTCCCCCTATGCTGGAGGGCGGTGAGTAGAGGGTGAATGGCTACGTGAGAGAGGTCTTGCCGGAGTGGGTGGCGGAAAAGGTGGAGGGCCGCCTCCACCCTGGGGGGGCACCGGTACAGGACCTTCACTGGGATAGCCGGGAAGTGACCCCGAAAAGCCTCTTCGTGGCCCTCCCTGGAAGGAGGGTCCACGGCCGGGCCTTCATCCCGGAGGCCCGGGCCCGGGGGGCAAGCCTGGTGCTTTCGGACCACCCCGGGGAGGCCACGGTGGAGGTGAAAGACCCCTACCAGGCCCTCCTCCGCCTGGGAAGCGCCCTAAGAGGGCTCTTCCCGGGGAAGGTCCTGGCGGTGGGGGGAAGCTCGGGGAAGACCACCACCAAGGAAGCCCTGGCCCAGGGGCTTGCCTTCCCCGCACCCCCCGGCAACCAGAACACCGCCCCGCCCCTCGCCCGCTTCTTCCTCCGCCTGGACCCGAAGGCGAGGGGCGCGGTGGTGGAGCTTGGGGTGGACCGGGTGGGGGAGATGGCGGAACTCATGGCCCTGGCCCGGCCCCACCTCTCTGTGCTCACCGCCTTGGGGGAGGAGCACCTCGAGGCCTTCGGCTCCCTGGAAGGGGCCATCCGGGAGGAGCTTGGGCTTTTGGAGGCGGAAGAAGCCCTGGTGAGCGAGCTCGCCCTCCCCTACCTTCCGAGGCCCTACCCCACGTATGGCTTCCGAGAAGGGGCGTTTCGGGGGGAAGACCTGGAGCTCGGCCCGGAGGGGAGCGCCTTCCGCTACCGGGGGCTCAGGGTGCAGCTCCCCTACCCGGGACCAGGGCCCGCCTACGGGGCCCTGGCCGCCATGGCGGTGGCGGAGGTGCTGGGGGAGGACCTGGAGGTGGTGGCCGAACGGCTTTCCAGCCTCCGTCTCCCCCCGGGACGGATGGAGCGGAAGGAGATAGGGGGCGTGGTCTTCCTCAACGACGCCTACAACGCCAACCCCCTCTCGGTGAAGGCGGGGCTACGCTGGCTTGCCGCCCAGCCCGGGCGGAAGTGGGCCGTCCTCGGGGAGATGCGGGAGCTTGGGGAGGCGAGCAAGCGCCTGCACCTCGAGGTGGCGGAGGAGGCGGCGAGGCTTGGGCTAAGGCCCCTTTACCTCGGGCCCTTCGCCAAGGCCCAGGCCGCCTTGGGGGGGGAGGCGGCGGAGGGCCTCCTCGAGGCCCTGGCCTGGCTCAAGGCCCGGGTGGCCCCGGGGGATTTGGTCTACCTGAAAGCCTCGAGGGCCATCGGCCTGGAAAGGATCTTGGAGCTATGGGACGCCTAGCCCTTCTCCTCCTCCTTGCCGCCTGCGCCCCCCTTGCGGCCCAGCCCCTCCTCCCCTACCCCGGGGGGTTTGCGGAAGGGGGGCTGGTGGGGGGGCGCTTCCAGGTGGTCCTGCCGGGGGTCCCCCTCTTCCTGGATGCAGACGAGAAGGCCCTCTACGCCACCTACCCCTACGAGCTCCTCCGCTACGATGGCCTGATCCTGGAAAGCCTTCCTCTCCCCGGGGTGCCCACCTTCCTAAGGGCCCGCCCCGGGCTCGCCGTGGGGCTTGGGCAGGCGGTGTACACGGAAAGGGGCCTCCTCCCCTATCCGGCCAGGGACGCGGCCCTTACGGAAGAAGGGCTCTTTTGGGTAGGGGAAAAGGGCCTCCACATGGGAAGCGCCCTCCTAGAAGAAGGGGATTTCCGGCAGGTGGTGGCCTGGGCGGGGCAGGTGGTGGCCCTGGGAAGGGAGGCCTACTTCCACCCGCAGGGCCCAAGGGTGGCCCTCCCGGCGCCCGTGGAAGCGGCCGCGGCCACGGCCTGCGGGGTGGCCTTCCTGGCAGGGGGGCGGCTTTTCCTCCTTAGGGAAACGGGGATTAAGCTGTGGGCGGAAGGGACCAGGATGGCCGCCTTGGGGGAAAGGGTCTACCTCACCCCAGGGCCAAGGGTTTTGGACTGCCGGGAGGTGGTATGGCCCTAGCCCTCGTCCTTTCCTGGCTCTTCACCGGGTTTTGGATCGCGGGGATGAAGGCCCTGGGCCTGGGGAAGCGGATCCGCCGCGATGGGCCCGAGACCCATCTCAAGAAGGAGGGTACCCCCAGCATGGGCGGGGTGGCCTTCCTCCTGGCGGGCTTTCTCGCCTACCTCTTCTTGGGCCAGGACCCCTACAGGGGGCTTTGGCTCCTTGGGCTTGGGTTCGGGCTGCTTGGGCTTCTGGACGACCTTTCAGGAAGCCTGGGAAGGCCCCTTAGGGCGAGGGAGAAGCTTGCAGCCCAGGTCCTCATGGGCCTGGTCTTCGCCCTCTGGACCGTGCGCCAGATGGCCTACACCCCTTGGCCCATCTTGGACGTCCTCCTCATCCTCCTGGCGGTGGTGGGAGCGGCCAACGCCTTCAACTTCACCGACGGGGTGGACGGCCTCCTGGCCTCCGTCACCGCGGTCCTCCTCCTCCCCTTCTACCCCTACCCCTTCGCCCAGGCCCTCCTGGGGAGCGCGTTGGGCTTCCTCTGGCACAACGCCCCCCCGGCCAAGGTCTTCATGGGGGACGTGGGGAGCCAGGCCCTAGGGGCCATGGTGGCGGGGCTTTTCGTCCTCACGGGGAAGCTTTGGCTTCTGCCCTTGGCGGCCATCGTGCCCGTGTTGGAGGTGCTCTCCGTGGTGGCCCAGGTTCTCTATTTCCGGCGCACGGGGCGGAGGCTTTTCCGGATGAGCCCCCTCCACCACCACTTTGAGCTTCTGGGCTGGGGGGAGGCCAAGGTGGTCTTTCGCTTCGCCCTCCTCACCGCCTTGGCCACCGCCTTGGCCTTCGGGGGGGTGGGGGGATGATCCTGGTCTATGGCCTGGGCCGAAGCGGCCTTGGGGTGCTCCGCTTCCTGAAGGGCCAGGGGCTTCCCGCCCGCTTCCACGACGACCGGCCCAAGGAGGAGGTGGTGGCGGAGGCGTTGGCCCTGGGCTTTGCCGAGGACCCTGACCCCCAGGACTACCCCCTGGTGGTGGCCGCCCCGGGGGTGCCCCTCACCCACCCCAGGCTCGAGGCCCTAAGGGCCCGGGGGGCCGAGGTGATCGGGGAGGCGGAGCTCGCCTACCGCATGGGCAAAACCCCCATCGTCGGCATCACGGGCACCGCGGGCAAGACCAGCACCACCCTCTTCACCGCCCACCTCCTAAGGGGGCAGGGCCTAAGGGCCCTAGAGGGGGGCAACGTGGACCCGCCCTTGGTGAGCGTGGTGGATGAGGCGGAGGTGGCGGTGGCCGAGCTTTCCAGCTTCCAGCTGGAGCGGGTGGTGCGCTTCCGCCCCCGGGTGGCCGTCCTCCTGAACTTGGGGGTAGACCACCTGGACCGGCACGGGAGCCTCGAGGCCTACCACCAGGCCAAGCTGAACCTCCTCAAGAACCTCACCCCCGAAGATGCCCTGGTCTACAATGGGGCCGACCCCAAGGTGCGGGCGGAGGCCCTAAAGAGCCCCGCCCGGCTTTATCCCTTCGCCCCGGGGGAGACCCCGAGGGAAAGCAACCTAAAGGCCGCCCTCGAGGCCACCCGGGCCTACCTGGACCTCCTGGGCCGCCCCCTGGACGGGGAGGCTCTGAGGAGGAGCCTGGAAACCCTTCCCGAGCCTGCCCACCGCTTCCAGGTCTTCGCCCGCAAAGGGGGGGTGATTTTCATAGACGACTCCATCGCCACCCGCACCCCTTCCGTGGCCGCGGCGCTACAGGCGGCCCCCGCCCCCATCGCCTGGATCCTGGGGGGGGAGGACAAGGGGGCGGACGTGGAGCCCCTAAGGCCCCTCCTCGGGCGGGTGCGGGTGGTCCTGGCCATCGGCCGGGACGGGCCCCGCTTGGCCCGGGCCCTAGGGGGGGTGGAGGTGGTGGAGATCCTCGAGAAGGACGGAAGGGCGACCATGCAGCGGGCGGTGGCGGAGGCCCTGGCCCGCCTGGAAGCGGGGAGCGTCCTCCTCGCTCCCCTGGCGGCCAGCTTTGACCAGTTCCGGGACTACCGGGACCGGGCCCAGGCCTTCCGGGAAGCGGTCTTTGCCATGGGAGGTGAACCGTGGACCCCATCCTCCTCCTGACCGGCCTTCTCCTCATGGCCTTTGGCCTTTTGGGGGTGGGGGTGGCCGAGCCCGGCCTCCTTTCCGGCCACCTCCTCCGGATGGGCCTCGCCCTTATCGCCCTGCTGGTGGGAAGCTTCATCCCCCCTAGGCTCCTCCTCAAGGGGGCCTTTGGCTTCCTCCTCGCCACCTTGGTCCTCCTCTTCCTGGTGCTCCTTTTCGGGGACGGCCCGGGGGGGGTTCGGCGGTGGTTCTACCTGGGGCCCTTGGCCTTCCAACCCTCGGAGCTTGCCAAGGTGGCGGTGGTGGCCTACCTGGCCTCCTTCGTGAAGCGCAAGGGGAACGACTACCCCATCCTGGGGCCGGTGCTTTTGGTGGGGTCCGCGGTGGGGCTTGTCCTGGTGGAGCCGGACTTCTCCACCGCTTTCTTCCTGGCCACCCTGGCCACCCTCCTCCTGGTCCTGGCCGGGGTGCCCTGGCGCCGGCTGTTGGCCATCGGCCTCTCGGGCGCTTTGGTGGTGGCCCCCTTCGCCGGCGCCTACCTCAGCCGCTTCCAGTACGTTTCCGAGCGCTTTGAGGGGTTTTTGGCCTACCTCAAGGGGGAAGCGAGCCCCAAGGAAACCGCCTACCAGGTGCTCCAGGCCCAGAAGGCCATCCTCCTGGCGGGGCCCTTGGGCCAGGGGCCCGGGGGGAACCTGCCCCACCTCCCCGAGGCGCACAACGACATGGTCTTCGCCAGCGTGGTCTTCGCCACGGGGTGGCTTGGGGGGGCCATGGTGCTCTTCCTGTACCTCCTCCTTTTCCTGCGGGGGCTTTCCGTGGCCTTAAGGCTTCCTGGAGGGGAAGGGGTCTTGGCCATGGGGCTTACCCTCTACCTCACCCTGCAGGCGGCCCTCAACATCGGGGTCACCTTGGGCTTTCTGCCCGTGACGGGGATGCCCCTGCCCCTTATCTCCTACGGGGGGAGCTCGCTCCTCGTTTCGGGGCTCGCCCTGGGGCTTCTCCTCGCCTTGGAGCGGGAGGGCCGGAAAGGGGGGAAGGCGTGGCCTGCTTCCTCCTGACCGGGGGCGGCACGGGGGGACACCTCTTTCCCGCCCTGGCGGTGGCGGAGGCGCTAAAGGCGCGGGGGCACGGGGTCTTCTACCTGGGGGCCGAGGGGGGCCTCGAGGCCAGCCTCCTCCCCCAAACCGGCCTCCCCTACGCTCTCATCCCCGCAGGGCGGCTGGACCGGAGCGCCTTCCGGCCAGGGGAGTTCTGGAAGCTCAGGGAAGGGCTTAACCGGGCCCGGGCGCTCCTTTTGGAGGTGCGGCCCAAGGCCATCCTCTCCACCGGGGGGTACGCGGGCTTCCCCGGGGGCTGGGTGGGGGCGGGGATGGGGATCCCCCTCCTCCTCCATGAGCAAAACGCCAAGCTGGGCCTCGCGGCCCGGGTCCTGGCCCTAAGGGCCCGGGGCCTCGCCCTAAGCCTCCCCATCCCCTTACCCCCCTTCCTGAGGGGGAAGGCCCGGGTGGTGGGCTACCCCGTGCGGGAGGTGCGCCACCCCAAGGAGGAGGCCAAGCGCAGGCTTGGCTTCCCGGAGAGCCAACCCCTCCTCCTGGTCCTTGGAGGAAGCCAGGGGAGCCTGGAGCTCAACGAGAAGCTTCCCCCCCTCCTCAAGCCCTTAGGCCTCCCCGTCCTCCACCAGGTGGGGCCCCGGTGGGTGGAGCGCTACAAGGCCCTGGAGGAGGGGCACTACCGGGTCCAGGGCTTCGTGGACGCCCCCCTGGCCATGAGCGCCGCGGACCTCCTCCTCGCCCGGGCCGGGGCGGGCACCCTGGCGGAGGCCGCCTTCCACCGCCTCCCCGCCCTCCTCTTCCCCTTAGACCCTAAGCTGGACGGGGGGGCCCAGCGGGCCAACGCCCTGGCCTACGCCCGGGCGGGGGGCATGGTCCTGGGGAACTGGTCTAGGCTTGGGACCCAGGTGGTGGAGATGCTGGAGAAGAGGGAGGTCTACCAAAAAGCCCTTTCGGCCCTCTCCCCCGAGGGGGCGGCCGGGCGGCTTGCAGACTGGCTGGAGGCGCTATGAGGAAGTTCCACATCATGGGGGTTGAAGGCGTGGGCATGAGCGCCCTGGCCCGGCTTCTCCTGGCCGAGGGGCACGGGGTCACGGGGTGCGACCTGGCCCCGGGAGCCAGGGCCAAGGCCTTGGGCGTCCCCGTGCACCAGGGGCATGGGCCCCACCACCTAACGGACGAGGACACCCTGGTGGTCCCCACCCCCATCCCCCCGGACCACCCCGAGGTGAGGGCGGCCAGGGCCCGGGGGCTACGGGTTCTGAGGCGGATGGAGCTCCTCAAGGACCTTCTAGGGGAAAGGCCCTCCTTGGGGGTCACGGGCACCCACGGCAAGAGCACCACCACGGGGATGCTAGCCAGCATCCTCCTCGCCGCGGGGCTGGACCCCTGGGTCCTCCTCGGGGGGGAGCTGAGCCTCCTACCGGGGAACGCCCGCCACGGAAGGGGCCCCCGCCTGGCGGAGGTGGACGAGTCCGACCCCCTCTTCCGGGAGGTGGCGGTGGGGGTGGCGGTGGTGACCAACCTCGAGGCCGACCACGTGGCCCCGGAAGGGATGGTGGCCCCCAACTATCACCCCAGCTTTGGCGCCCTGAAAGAGGCCATGCGGGGTTTTCTGGAAAAGGCCCAGGTGGTGGTCCTCCCCGCGGAAGACCCCCTCCTCTTGACGCTTTCGGAGGGGCTTCCCCGGAGGCTTTTTGGCCGGGGCGGGGCGCTTTGGGCAGAAGGGGTGGAGCCCTTACCCTTGGGAAGCCGCTTCCACCTCGTCCACGAGGGCAAGGACCTGGGGCCCGTGGAGCTCAGGGTCCCCGGGACCCACAACGTCCAAAACGCCCTGGCCGCAAGCCTGGCCGCCTTAAGCTTCGGGGTAGGGCCGGAGGCCATCCGGGAGGGCCTCTTCCGCTTCCCCGGAGTGGGGCGGCGCTTCCAGCGCCTCGGGGAGGTGCGGGGGGCCTTAGTGGTGGACGACTACGCCCACCACCCCACGGAGGTGCGGGCCACCCTCGAGGCCGCCCGGGGCCTGGGCCGAAAGGTGCGGGTCCTCTTCCAGCCCCACCGCATCCTACGTACAGCGGAGCTTTGGGAGGCCTTTGCCGAGGCCTTGGCCCTGGCGGACGAGGTGGTGGTCCTCCCCGTGTACACCGCCGGGGAGGAGGGGGACGCGGAGGGGCTTGCCCGGAAGATCGCGGAGCGCCTCTCCGCCTTAGGGAAGGAAG
Source organism: Thermus sp. (assembly GCF_037444525.1). Taxonomy (GTDB): domain Bacteria; phylum Deinococcota; class Deinococci; order Deinococcales; family Thermaceae; genus Thermus. Next base: position 9,732 of record NZ_JBBIMD010000054.1, read on the forward strand.
CCCGCTTCCTAGGAAAGGAGGAAGCCCTGGCCTACGCCCGAAGCCGGCTAGGCCCGGAGGATCTCTGGCTTACCATGGGGGCAGGGGACGTGAACCGCCTAGGGGAGGTCTTGGTCCATGAGGGTTGAGCACGTGCTCCTCAAGGACTACACCACCTTAGGGGTGGGGGGGCCAGCGGAGCTTTGGACCGTGGAGACCCCGGAGGACCTGAAAAAGGCCACGGAGGCCCCCTACCGGGTTCTGGGAAACGGATCCAACCTCCTAGTGATGGACGAGGGGGTGGAGGAGCGGGTGATCCGCCTCGGAGGGGTCTTTGCGGAGTGGGACCTCAAAGGGTGGGTGGGGGCGGGGGCCCTCCTCCCCCCTTTGGTGCAGGAGGCAGCCCGGCAGGGGCTTTCGGGGCTGGAAGGCCTCCTCGGCATCCCCGCCCAGGTGGGGGGAGCGGTGAAGATGAACGCGGGCACCCGCTTTGGGGAGATGGCGGACGCCCTGGAGGCGGTGGAGATCTTCCACGAGGGGCGCTTCCAGGTCTACGAGCCCAAGGAGCTCGGCTTCGGCTACCGGCAAAGCCGCCTGCCCCCTGGGGGTATCGTCACCCGGGTGCGGCTTAGGCTCAAAGAGAGGCCAAGGGAGGAGATCCGGCGGCGCATAGCCGAGGTGGACGCGGCCAGGAAGGGCCAGCCCAAGAAGAAAAGCGCGGGTTGCGCCTTCAAAAACCCCCCCGGGCAGTCCGCGGGCCGCCTCATAGACCAGCGGGGCCTGAAGGGCCTAAGGGTAGGGGGCGCCATGGTCTCCCTGGAGCACGGCAACTTCATCGTGAACCTGGGCGGGGCCAGGGCCCAGGACATCCTGGCCCTGGTCCGGGCCATCCAGGAGGAGCTTCCCCTGGAGCTGGAATGGGAGGTGTGGCCGTGAAGGGGCTTAGGCTGACCGTCCTGGGCCTCCTCCTGGCCACCCTCTACGTGGGGAGCCTGGTTCTCTTCCCCGTGGAGGAGGTGCGGGTGGAGGGGCTTAAGCACCTGAAGGAGGAAACCGTGCTGGAGGCCCTTCGGCTCACCCCTGGGGATCCTTGGCTTTGGGTCTTCCCCCGGCGGGCGGAAGCCCTTAGGGGCAACCCCTGGGTGGCCGAGGCCTCCCTGGAAAAGCCCAGGGTGGGGGCGGTGCGGGTGGTGGTCCGGGAACGGAAGCCCTTCCTCCCCCTAGAAGACGGACAGGCCCTCTCCGAGGACGGGGTCCTCCTCCCCGGGGGGGCCCCCTTCGCCCGGGGGCCTAAGGTGGTGGGCCGGGGGCCCCTTCCCAAAGAGGCCCTCCTGGCCCTGGCCCGGGCCTACCCAGAGGCCCACCGCCTCCGCTACACCCCTGCAGGGTTCTGGGTGGAGCTTCCCGAGGTCACCCTTTTTGCCCCCAGCACAGAACTTCTGCTAAAGTATGCCCAAGTGCCCAAGCCTAAGGGCCAGGTTTTCTTGTATTCTTGGGGGGTGAGCCAACGCCCATGATCATCGCCGGATTGGACGTAGGAACCAGCAAGGTCACCACCGTCATCGGGGAACTCGCCCCCGATGGGGTTCTGGATATTATCGGCGAAAGCACCGTCCCCTCCCAGGGGCTCAAGCGGGGGGTGGTGGTCAATCTGGAAAGGACCACCGAGGCCATCCGCCAAAGCCTCTTCCAGGCCGAAAGGGTGGCGGGCATCAAGGTGGAACGGGTGGTGGTGGGGGTGGGGGGGCCGCACCTCAAGGGGATCACCAGCCACGGCCTGGCCGCCATCCGCCGGGGGCACACCATCGCCGAGGCAGATGTGGAGCGGGCCATAGAGCAGGCCAAGGCCTACCCCCTGGACGGGGAGATTGAGCTCCTCCACGCCCTGCCTCTGGAGTACCGGGTGGACGGGCAGGAGGGGATCCGCGACCCCGTGGGCATGGCGGGGGTGCGCCTCGAGGTGGACGTGCACCTGGTGGCGGCGGGCCGGGGCCCCCTGGCCAACCTGCGCCGGGCGGTGGAGGGGGCGGGGTTGGAGGTGGAGGCCTTCGTGGTCCAGGCCTTAGCCAGCGGCCTGGGGGCCCTTCTCCCCGAGGAGGAAAATATGACCGTCCTCCTCCTGGACATCGGGGGCGGCACCACCGACGTGGCGGTGTTCAAGAACGGCCGCCTGGCCCACACCGCCGTCTTGCCCCTAGGGGGCGAGCACGTGACGGGCGACATCGCCCAGCTCCTCAAGATCCCCTTTGAGGAGGCCGAGCGGGTGAAGCGCAAGTACGGGGCCGCCCTTCCCGAACTGGCGGACCCGGAGCTCGTCTTGGAGATCAACCAGGAGGGGGGCACCCTGGGGGAGGTGCCTGCCCCAGAACTCGCCCGTATCATCCGGCCCCGCTTACGGGAGATCCTCCACCTGGCCCGCCAAAGCGTGGACGAGGCCATGGGACCCCTGGAGATCCGGGTGAACCGGGTGGTCCTCACCGGGGGGAGCACCCTCATGCGGGGGGTGGACCTCCTGGCCCGGCAGCAGTACAACCTCCCGGTGCGGATCGGCAGGCCCCAAGGGGTCTCGGGCCTCTCGGACGTGGTGGCTTCCCCGGCCCACGCGGCCGCGGTGGGCCTGGTGCGCTACGGGGCCACCCTGCCCGTGCGCACCCCGGAACGGAGGACGCCCAAGAAGGGCGAAGAGGAGGCTAAGGGGGCAGGGTTTCTGGCCAAGATTAAGGATTTTCTGAGCAATCTATTCTAGGGGGGAGGGTATGGAAGGAGCGCGGATCAAGGTCATCGGCCTGGGAGGTGCGGGGAACAACGCGGTGAACCGCATGATTGAGGCGGGGCTTAATGGGGTGGAGTTCATCGCCGCCAACACCGACGCCCAGGTGCTGGCCAAGAGCCTGGCCGACACCCGCATCCAGCTTGGGGAAAGGCTCACCCGGGGCCTGGGGGCGGGGGCCAACCCCGAGATTGGGGAGAAGGCGGCCCTCGAGACGGAGGACCTCATCGCCGAGGCCCTGGAGGGGGCGGACTTGGTCTTCATCACCGCGGGGATGGGGGGCGGCACGGGTACGGGGAGCGCCCCCGTGGTGGCGGAGATCGCCAAAAGGCTTGGGGCCCTTACGGTGGCCGTGGTCACCCGGCCCTTTAGCTTTGAGGGTCCAAGAAGGATGCGGGCCGCGGAGGAAGGCATCAAGCGCCTGAGGGAACGGGTGGACGCCATGGTGGTGGTTCAGAACGACCGCCTCCTCTCCGCGGTGGACAAGAAGATGACCCTGAAAGACGCCTTCCTCATCGCCGACCGGGTCCTCTACCACGGGGTGAAGGGGATCACCGATGTCATCAACCTCCCCGGGCTCATCAACGTGGACTTCGCCGACGTAAAGGCCCTCCTGGAGGGGGCGGGCCAGGTCCTCATGGGCATCGGGGCGGGCCGGGGGGAAAACCGGGTGGAGGAGGCCGCCCGCTCCGCCACCCAAAGCCCCCTCCTGGAGCGCTCTATAGAGGGGGCGAGGCGGCTCCTCCTCAACGTGGTGGGCTCGGAGGAGCTTTCCCTCATGGAGGCCGCGGAGGTGGTGGAGAGGATCCGGGAGGCCACGGGCCACGAGGAGGTGGACATCCTCTACGGGGTCACCTACGACGAACGGGCCCAGGACGAGCTTAGGGTTATCCTCATCGCCGCGGGGTTCGGGGAGAGCACCGTGGTGCCCCGCCCCGCACGCCCCATTGACCTCGGGGCGAGCCACCTGGACCCCTATAACTACGAGATCCCCGCCTTTCTGCGCTACGGGGACGGGGACTACCCCCCAAAGCGCGGGAACTAGGGTGAAAACCCTCCCTGGGACTCGAGGAAAAAACCTGCCGAACCCTCTTTTTGGAGCCACGCCTGGGAAAGCCTCGGCAGGGCGCTTGCGCACGGGAAAGCGCTGAGGGATGGTCGTCTTAGGGGTGGATCCCGGCATCACCCACCTGGGCCTGGGGGTGGTTCGGGTGGAAGGGGGAAAGGGGGCCCTTAGGGCCTCCCTCCTATACGGGGAGGTGGTGCAGACCTCCAGCAAGGAGGGGGCGGCGGAACGGGTGGGCCGGATCTACGAGAGGGTGCGGGCCGCCTTGGAGGCCCACGCCCCCGAGGCCGTGGCGGTGGAGGAGCAGTTCTTTTACCGCCAAAACGAGCTGGCCTACAAGGTGGGCTGGGCCCTGGGGGCGGTGCTGGTGGCCGCCCACCAGGCGGGGGTGGCGGTCTTTGCCTACGGCCCCATGCAGGTGAAGCAAGCCCTGGTGGGGCACGGCCACGCCCCCAAGGAGGCGGTGGCCCTGGCCGTGCGGGGGGCCCTTGGGCTTAAGGAGGCCCCCAAATCCAGCCACCTGGCGGATGCCCTGGCCATCGCCCTAACCCACGCCTTCTACGCCCGGCTCTCCGCGGCCAAGCCCCTGTAGCCGGGGCCTCCAACGCCCAAGGTCCCATCCGTCATACTCGCCTCATGGGTAAGCTCCTCGCGCTTCTTTTGGGCCTTGGGCTAGGGCTGGCCCAGGTCTACCGGGCCCTGCCCGGGGCGGACACCGGCCAACCCCATCTAGACCGGAGCTACGCCCTGGTGTACGAGGCAGAAGCCCCCCAGGCGGTGCTTCTCTTCGTGCCGGGCCTCCTTGGAGGAAGCACCAACTTTGCCCTATTGGCGGAGAAGATCCGGGCCCTGACCCCTTGGGTGGAGGTCTGGGCTTGGGAGCGGCGGGCCAACGGCCTCGAGGATCGCCGGGGCTTCCTTCAGGAAGACCCCCTGGCCTACTACGCCACCCTGGCGGAACCCGACCTCAGCCCCTTGCGGGCCTTTGGCCTTCAGGTGCACCTAGAGGACCTGGACCGGGCGGTGGAGGCGGCGGGGCGGCGAGGCCCCGTGGTCCTCCTGGGCCACTCCTTAGGGGCGGCCCTGGCCACCCTGTACGCCTTCCAGCACGGGGAAAAGCTAAAAGGCCTCGTCCTCCTGGACGGCACCCTTAATCCGCCCCTACTCGGCAAAGAGGCCCTGGAAAGGGGAAGGGAGACGCCCTTTGGCCCTCTCCCCGGGCTTGCCGACCTCCTTGCAGGCAGGGCCGACCCTGTCTTCCGCCTGCCCTTTCTGGGGCCGAAGGCGCTGGCCCTGGCGGAGGCGGAGGCCTTTCTGGCCGCTCAAAGGCCCTTGGAGACCGTCCCCTTCGGCCCCCACCGGGCCACCCGGGAAGCCCGGGCCCTCCTCCGGGTGGACGACGACTACAGCCTCTTCCCCCTCTTTGCCGTAAGCGTAGGCCAAGCCTGGGCCCGGGAGGGGTTCAGCCTCCTCGGCCTCCTCCAGGGGCGGCTGGTGCGCACCGTCCGGGGGCCTAGGGAAGGGGTCATCCGCTGGCAGGACACCGGGGAGGCCACCGACCCCCGGGCCTTCCTCCGGGCCTTCGCCCAGGAAGGGACGGGCTTTTCCGAGTGGTACTTCCCCTTGCGCCTTCTCTTGGAAATCGGGGGTTACCCCGAGGTCCTGCCGGGCCTTAGGCCCAGGACCCTCCCCTACCCCGTCCTGGGCCTTGGGGCGGGGAGGGGGCTTCTTCCCTGGGCGGAGGGGTTCCGCCTCCCCGAGCTCTTCCCAAGGACCCCTACCCGGACCGAGGTCCTCCCCGGCCTCACCCACCTGGACCTCCTCACGGAAAGGGAGGGGCGGACCGCCAGGGCCATCCTGGACTACCTGAAGGGGCTGGGGTTGCCCTAAAGGCCTAGCTGAGCCAGCCCTTGCGGGCGGCGTAGCGGAGGAGCTCTCCCCGGCTTTTCAGGCCCAGCTTCTCCATCCCCCGCTCCCGGTAGGTGGCCACGGTTTTTTCGGAAATCCCCAGGCGTTCGGCCACCTCCTTATGGGAAAGGCCCTGGGCCAGGAGGCG
>NZ_JBBIMD010000055.1:0-15573 GCF_037444525.1 Thermus sp.
CGCCGCCGCAACAAACGTCAACGCCGCAGTCAACGTCGTCTTCCCGTGGTCCACGTGCCCAATCGTCCCCACGTTCACGTGAGGCTTCGTGCGGATAAACTCGCCCTTGGCCATCGCTGTCCTCCTTCTTTCTTGCACGCCAAAGCTGCCCTGGGGGTCACCAGGGCAGTCAAAAAAATGGAGCTCGCGGCCGGGCTCGAACCGGCGACCTCACCCTTACCAAGGGTGTGCTCTACCTGCTGAGCTACGCGAGCTCGTGGAGCGGGAGACGGGACTCGAACCCGCGACCCTCGGCTTGGGAAGCCGATGCTCTACCAACTGAGCTACTCCCGCATGGCGGTGTGCCGGGCACACCTTTTGGTGGGCAGGGCTGGATTCGAACCAGCGTAGGCTTGCGCCAACGGTTTTACAGACCGTCCCCTTTGGCCGCTCGGGCACCTGCCCACGCTCCCTTTTGGAGCCACCCAGGGGAGTTGAACCCCCAACCCCCCGATTACAAGTCGGGTGCTCTGCCGATTGAGCTAGGGTGGCGGGACCGGGGATGGGACCCTGTCCGAGGGTATAGGCTAGCACACCGGCCCCTTAGTGTCAAGATAAGGGCATGCGCATCGTACCTTTTGGGGCCGCTCGGGAGGTTACGGGAAGCTGCCACCTGCTCCTTGCGGAAGGGAAGCGGGTCCTTCTGGACTGTGGGATGTTCCAGCAGAAGGAGGAGCGGAACCGGGGGCCTTTGGGCTTTGATCCCAAAGGGTTGGACGCGGTGCTCCTCACCCACACCCACCTGGACCACGTGGGCCGGCTTCCCCGTCTCTTCCGGGAGGGCTACCGAGGCCCCGTCTACGCCACCCGGGCCACCCTTCTCCTCATGCGCATCGTTCTGGAAGACGCGTTACGGGTGATGGAGGAGCCTTTCTTTTCCGAGGAGGACCTCGAGGCCCTCTACGCGCACCTAAGGCCCCTGGAGTACGGGGAGTGGCTCCGACTGGACGGCCTAAGCTTCTCCTTCGGCCAGGCGGGGCACCTTCCGGGAAGCGCCTTCGTGGTGGCCCATGGGGAAGGGCGGACCCTGGTCTACAGCGGGGACCTGGGCAACCGGGAAAAGACCGTCCTCCCCGACCCTTCCCTGCCCCCGCCTGCCGACCTGGCGGTTTCGGAGGGCACCTACGGTGACCGGCCTCACCGCCCCTTTGCCGCCACGGTGACGGAGTTTCTGGAAATCCTGGAGCGGGTCCTGGGCCGGGGAGGAAAGGTCTTCATCCCCACCTTCGCCGTGGAGCGGGCGCAGGAAATCCTTTACCTCCTTTACCAAAACGGCCACCACCTGCCCCGGACCCCCATCTACCTGGACTCCCCCATGGCGGGCCGGGTGCTGGAGCTTTACCCCCGGCTGGTCTCCTACTTCAGCGAAGAGGTGCAGGCCCACTTCCTGAAAGGGCAGAACCCCTTCTGGCCTCGAGGCCTAGAGGTGGTGGAAAGCGTGGAGGAGTCCAAGGCCCTAAACCGGACCCCCGGGCCCATGGTGGTCCTGGCGGGCAGCGGCATGCTCCACGGGGGGCGGATCCTCCACCACCTGAAGCACGGCCTCCGGGACCCCAAAAACGCCCTGGTCTTTGTGGGCTACCAGCCCAGGGGAGGTCTAGGGGCGGAGATCATCGCCCGCCCAGAGCGGGTGAGCATCCTGGGGGAGTCCGTACCCCTAAAGGCGGAGGTCCACACCCTGGGCGGCTTCTCCGGGCATGCGGGGCAGGACGAGCTTCTGGACTGGCTTGCCGGCCAGAAGCGGGTGGTCCTGGTCCACGGGGAAGAGGAAAAGCTCCTGGCCCTGGGGAAGCTCTTGGCCCTCAGGGGGCAGGAGGTGAGCCTGGGGTCCTTTGGGGAAGAGGTTCCGGTCTGAAGCCCAGCCGCTCCAGGACCATACGGGTGGCGGGGCTCTTGTTCAGGGTATAGAAGTGCACGCCCTCCACCCCCGCCTCCAGCAGCTCGGCCACCTGGCGTGTGGCGTGCTCCACCCCGATCTCCAGGATGGCCTTGGGGTCTTGCTGGTGGCGCTCCAGCCGGGAGAGGAGGGGGCCTGGGATGCTGGCCCCGCAGACCTCGGTGAAGCGGCGGAGCTGCTGGTAGCTGGTGATGGGCATGATCCCGGGCAGGATGGGGATGGCGATGCCTGCGCGCCGGGCCCTTTCCAGAAAGCCAAAGTAGTGGGCGTTGTTGAAGAAGAGTTGGGTGATGGCGAAGTCCAGCCCCGCCTCCACCTTGGCCTTGAAGTGGCGGAGGTCGGCCTCGAGGCTCTCGCTTTCCGGGTGGCCCTCAGGGTAAGCCGCCCCCCCCACCGACAGGGCCTCCCCGTAGCGCTCCCGGATGAAGGCCACCAGCTCCGAGGCGTAGCGGAAGTCCTCGGGATGGGGAACAAAGACCCTTTGCCCCTGGGGCGGGTCCCCCCGGAGGGCCAGGACGTTCTCCACTCCCACCCCCACCAGGCCCTCCAACACCTCCCCCACCTCTTTCCGGCTCTGCCCCGCCACGGTGAGGTGGGCCAGGGCGTTTAAGCCCATCTCCAGAAGGCGCTTCGCCCAGGCCGCGCTCAGGGCGCGGGTGCTCCCCATGGCCCCGTAGGTGATGGAGACGAAGGCCGGACGGAAGGCCTTGAGCTCAGAAACAGTGCGGAAAAGGGCCTCCTCCCCTTCCTTCGTCTTGGGGGGGAAGAACTCAAAGGAGAAGAGGGGCCTGGGACCCTGACGGAGAAGGTCCCGTATTTTCATGCGCCCAAGTGTAGCCCCTCCCCCACCCCCGGTCAAGGGTGGCAGAATAAAGGTATGGTGGAAGTGCCCGAAATCCCCAAAGCGGAAGCCCTGGAGCTCCCTGCGGTGGAGACCGCCCTCATCGTGGTGGATATGCAAAACGATTTCGCCCATCCCCAAGGGGCCCTCTTCGTGCCCGACGCCCCCAAAAGCGTCCCCGCCATCCGGCACCTTTTGGAGAAGGCCCGGGCCAAGGGGGTGCGGGTGGTCTACACCCAAGACTGGCACCGGGAGGACGACCCGGAGTTTCGGATCTGGCCCCGGCACGCGGTGGCCGGCACCTGGGGAGCAGAGATCCTGGAAGAACTCCGGCCAGAACCGGGGGACCTGGTCATTCAGAAGGTCCGCTACGACGCCTTCTACGGCACCCCCCTGGACCACTACCTGCACCTATGGGGGGTGAAGCGGGTGGTGGTCACGGGCACCGTGGCCAACATCTGCGTCCTGCACACCGCGGGCTCCGCCGCCCTCCGCTGGTACGAGGTGGTCCTTCCCGAGGACGCCACCAGCGCCCTCACCCCCTTTGACCTCCAGGCCACCTTGCGCCAGGTGGCCTTCCTCTACCAAGGGAAGATCACCTGGGCGGAAGGGGTGCGCTTCGTCTGAGGGTGCCCTTGGCAGACCCTGGAATAATCCCCCTGGAAAGGGCCCCAAGCCTTGGGGAGCTGGCCCTCCTCCAAAGGGCCAAGGCCTTGGGCTTTCCCGTGGTCCCCACCTGGGCGGTGGCCCTGGAGGAGGAGTTCTACCGGCTCAACAACCTGCCCGAGCGGATAGAGAGGCTCTTCGCGGGGGTGTTTGGGGTGCGGGTGGATGAGGAAAGGCTCCTTTGGGCGGCGGAGGAGGCCCAAAGGAGTGTCCGGGAAAGCTACCTCCTGCCCGAAAGGGCGGAGGCCTTTCTGGAGGCCGTAAAGGGGCGGGGGCCCTTTGTGGTGCGCCCCCTGGGGGGGGGACCCCATCCGGCCCCCACGCCCCAGGAGGCCCTCTTCGCCCTCAAACGCCTCTGGGCAGGAGCCTTCCGGGTGGAGGCCATCCTGGAACGGCACCCCCGCCTCCTCCCTCCCTTCATCCCTTACCTGGTCCAGGAGGCGGGGGAGGTGGGGGAAGACCCTTTCTTTTCCCTGGAACTCTCCAAGGCCCTGGGGGAAAGGGTGGTGGTCTTCGCCCACCGGGGGGTGGTGGTGCGGATAGAGTGGGAGCATGGTGGATAGCCACGTCCACACCCCCCTGTGCGGCCACGCGGAGGGCGCGCCAGAGGAGTACCTCTTCCAGGCCCGCAAAAAGGGGCTAAGGGGGCTGGTCTTCACCGACCACAGCCCCATGCCTCCCTGGTACGACCCAGGAAGCCGCATGGGCCTCGCGGAGCTCCCCTTTTACCTCCTGGCCCTGGAACGGGTACGGGAGAAAAACCCGGACCTCTACGTGGGCATCGGCCTCGAGGCCGACTACCACCCGGGGACGGAGGCCTTCGTACGCCACCTCCTGAGGAGTTACCCCTTTGACTACGTTATCGGGAGCGTCCACTACCTGGGGGCCTGGCCCCTGGACCACCCCGACCACCAGGAGGAGTACGGCTGGCGAGACCTTAAGGAGATCTACCGGGCCTACTTCCAGGAGGTGGCCCAGGCAGCAAGGAGCGGCCTTTTCCACGCCATCGGCCACCTGGACCTGCCCAAGAAGTTCGGCCACCGCCTCCCTGAGGAGGCCCTTTTGGAGTTGGCGGAACCCGCCCTTAAGGCCATGGCCGAAGCGGGGCTTTTCCTAGACGTGAACACCGCGGGCCTGAGGAAGCCCGTGGAGGAAATCTACCCCGCCCCGGCCCTCCTCCGAAGGGCCCGGGAGATGGGCATCGGGGTGGTCCTGGGCTCGGACGCCCACGACCCCCTGGAGGTGGGCCACGCCTTCCCCGAAACGGGGCGCCTCCTCCTGGAAGCCGGCTACCGGGAAGCCCACTACTTCCGGGAGGGGAAGCCCGTGGCCTACCCCTTGGAGAGCGCCCGGTAGACCCGCTCCCGGTGGACCCCCAGGTCCAGGTCCTCCCTGGGCCTCGTAGGCCCGCACCGCGCCCACCAGGCCCTGGAAAGCCTCCGCGCAGGGGTCGGGGGCCGGGGCTTCCCATTCCATGAAGGTCACCCGTTCGTACTCGGGCCCGTAGGCGCTGGCCTCCCGTTCCTCGCAGTCCCGGTACGCCTTTAGGGCCTCTTCCACACTGCTTTAGGGCCTCCATAGGCACCCCCATGATAATATTATGCTAAGGTTTTCTGCTTCTAAATCTCAGGAGATGCCCCGGCACCGGCCCCTCCTGGAAGCGCTCCTCCCGCCAAGGATCCCCCCGCCAGTGGTAGCCGTGCCGCTCCCAGAAGCCCAGCTCCAGGTGGTCCAGAAGCTCTATGGCCCGCACCCACTTGGCGCTCTTCCAGGCGTAGAGGTGGGGCACGAGGAGGCGCACCGGCCCCCCCCGCTCCCGGGGGAGGGGCTTGCCGAAAAGGGTGTGGGCCAGGAGGGCATCCTCCCGCACGAGATCCTCCAGGAGAAGGTTGGTGGTGTAGCCCCCGTAGGCGTGGACCAAGGCGGCCACCGCCTCGGGCTTGGGCCGGGCCCTTTCCAAAAGGTCCTTCACCCTTACCCCCCCCCCAGGCCACGTCCAGGCGGCTCCAACGGGTGACGCAGTGGAAGTCCCGGGTGAGGTTCACCTGGCGCTCATGGAGGAGGTCCTGGTAGGTGAAGCGAAGGGGCGTTTCCACCAGGCCCCGGATCTCAAAGGTCCAGGTTTCTGGGGTGATGAGAGGCATTTCCCCGTAGGTGAGGATGGGAAAGCGCTCCGTGAGGACCTGGCCAGGAGGAACCCGCCCTTCCATGCCCCAAGCCTAGCGGAAGGCCTTTCGGGAAAGTGGGGCCCAGCTCACCCCTGGTAGCGGATGACCTCCACCTTCTCCAAGGTAACCAGGCCTTCCTTCATCATCCCCTCCAGCACAGGCAAAAAGGCCTGGATCTTGGCCTCCTCGTCCACGATCTCCACCATCACCGGCAGGTCCTCGGAGAGTTGGAGGATCTTGGCGGTGTGGATCTTGGAGTGGGCCCCGTAGCCCATGAAGCCCTTGAAAACCGTGGCCCCGGCGAGGCCCATGCGGCGGGCCTCGAGGACAATGGCCTCATAGAGGGGCCGCCCCCCGTGGCGGTCCGACTCGCCGATGAAGACCCTGAGAAGCTTGGCCTCCCCCTTGAGCCCCATACCCCTAGCCTACCAAGGCCCCGCCCAGCCGGTAGCCCAGGAAGACCATCAGAAAGCCCAGGAGGAGGCTCAAGCTGGCGTAGAGGAGGGCCTTGGCCCACTCCCCGCCCTGGACCAGGGCCAAAAGCTCGTAGCTGAAGGTGGAAAAGGTGGTAAACCCCCCCAAGACCCCCACCGCCAGGAAAAGCCGCCCCTCCCCGGAAAGAACCCCTTCCAGGGAAAACCGCAGGACCAGGCCGATGAAAAAGCTCCCCAGGAGGTTTACGAGGAGGGTGCTGTAGGGGAAGGAGGGCCCCCAAAGCCCTTGCACCCAGGCCCCAAGCCCATAGCGGAGCACCGAGCCCAAAGCCCCCCCCAAAGCCACTAGGAGGTAGCGCTCCATGGCCGGAGTATAGTGGTCCTCGTGCAGGGCAAGACCCTATCCCCTATCCTCACGGCCAAGGGCGTGCGCCTCGCGGTGGCCGTGGGCCGGTTCAACGAGCGGGTGACCAAGCTCCTTTTGGAAGGGGCCCTGGAGGCCTACGCCCGCCTCGGGGGGGACCCCAAGGAGGTCCTGGTGGTGTGGGTGCCGGGCTCCTTTGAGCTTCCCCTGGTGGCCAAGCGCCTGGCCCAGCGCCCCGACGTGGACGCGGTGGTGGCCTTGGGGGCGGTAATCCGGGGGGAGACCCCCCACTTTGAATACGTGGCCGCCCAGGCAGCGGGAGGGCTTATGCAGGCCATGCTCCAGACGGAAAAGCCCATCGTCTTCGGGGTCCTCACCACCAACACCTCAGAAGAAGCCCAGGAGCGCGCCGGCGGCAAGGCGGGGAACAAGGGGGCGGAGGCGGTCTTCACCGCCATAGAGATGGTGAAGCTCTTGGAGGCTATCGCCCGGTTATGAGGGCCCGGGCGTAGCGCAGGTGGAGGTAGAGGAAGCAGCCCAGGCAGAAGCCGAAGGCCAGGTTGATGCAGGCCAGGAGGGCCACGAGGAGGGCCAGGCCGTAGCCAAGCCCCTTAAGGCCCAGGAGTAGGGCCAAGGAGGCAAGGCCCAGGAAAACCGCCCCCAAGGAGCGGGCGAAGCGGTGGGGCCTTGGGTCCTCCTCCACGGGGGTTGGGGGAACCCGGAGGAGGCGCTTTAGGGCCACCATGAGGTCCCAGGGGGTGTGCTGGCTGGCCATCAGGAGGAAGAGGAGGAAGACCAGCCAAGGCCAGTCCATAAGGGCCGCCAGGGGGAGGAAAACCACCAGCAGGGCCTGGTTGAAGCGGAGCTGGTTCCGGTCCGTCCGCATAATCTTAGCATACACCTAAGCCTATGGAGATAAGGGGTATTTGGGCACACTTCCCTAGCAGAATGGGGGCATGGTTCCCCTCCTCACCACCCCCCTCCCCACCCCCCACGGCTTCACCACCCGGCTTGGGGGGGTCTCGGAGGGTCCCTTCTGGAGCCTAAACCTCTCCCCCGCCACCGGGGACGATCCCCTCAAGGTGGCCGAGAACCAGCGCCGGGTCCTCCTGGCCTTCGGGAACCCTAGGGTGGCCGCTCTCCGGCAGGTGCACGGCACCGTGGTCCACTGGGCGGAAGGCCCTGGGGTGTGGGAGGGAGATGGCCTCCTCACCCGGGAAAAGGGCCTCCTCCTCCGGGTGGGGGTGGCGGACTGCTACCCGGTCCTCCTCTGGCACCCTGGGGGGGCCGTGGGAGCCCTCCACGCGGGCTGGCGGGGGGTGGTGGGGGGAATCCTCCCCAAGGCCCTCGCCCTTTTGGAAGGAGCGGGGCTGGACCCTAGGAAGACCCACCTGGCCATCGGCCCCGGCATCGGGGGTGGGTGCTACCAGGTGGGGGAGGAGGTGGCGGAGCGCTTCCAAGAAGCTGGCCTCCCCACCTTCCGCCCCGATCCCCGCGCCCCGGGGAAGTACCTTCTGGACCTCGAGGCCGCCCTCCTCCTCCAGGCCCGGCGGGGGGGGATCCACGAGGGGCAGATCTACCGGGTGGGGCTTTGCACCCACTGCGAGCCCACCCTCTTCTCCCACCGCCGGGACCGGGGCAGGACGGGACGGATGTGGGGGCTCGTTCTTCTTTAAGCCCCTTGTAAGGGGGTGCGTGGCACAATAGGGGCATGCTCCGGCCCAAGGCCGCCCTTCCCTCCCTCCTCCACCTCACCCCCGCCTGGCTTCGGGAGCGGGGATTAAAGGGGGTCATCCTGGACCTGGACAACACCTTGCTCCCCTACGGGGAAGAGGAGGTGCCCGAGGCCCATCTGGCCTGGCTGGAGGAGCTTAGGAGGGCGGTGCCGGTCTACCTCCTCTCCAACGCCCTACCCGAGCGCTTTGCCCGCATCCAAAACAAGTTGGGCCTTCCCGGCCATGCCCCTGCCCTAAAGCCCTGGGCGGGCTTCAGGAAGGCCCTAAAGGCCCTAGGCCTCCCCGCGCGGGAGGTGGCGGTGGTGGGGGACCAGGTCTTCACGGACATCCTGGGTGGGAACCTTCTTGGGGCCTACACGGTCCTGGTCCCCCCTCTTCGGGAGCAGGAGTTCTTTTACACCCGTTTCATACGGCTATTGGAAACTCCATTTAGAAGACCCTGGGAGGGCACGGAACCATGAGCGTCTTGACCATCGGCGATAAACGGCTAGGGGCCATCCTCCTGGACGCGGGCCTCCTCACGGACGAGGAGCTCCAGATGGCCCTGGAGCGGCACCGGGAGGTGGGGGGATCCCTGGCGGAGGTCATCGTGGACATGGGCCTCCTCTCCGAGCGCCGCATCGCCCAGGCCATAGAGGACCACTTCGGCATCCCCCTGGTGGAGCTCCACACCCTGGAGATCCCCCCCAGGGCCCGGGCCCTGCTCCCCGCGGAGAAGGCCAAGGAGCTCCAGGCCATCCCCTTCGCCCTGGACGAGGAGGCGGGCGTGGTGCGGGTGGCCTTCGTAAACCCCCTGGACACCCTGGCCCTAGAGGAGGTGGAGGACCTCACCGGCCTGGTGGTGGAACCCTACCAGACCACCAAGAGCAGTTTCCTCTATGCTCTGGCCAAGGCCTACCCCGAGCTCGGCCTCCCCGTACCCCCACCCCCCTCAGGGCCCAGCTGGGAGGAGATGCGCCTGGGGGAGCTGTTGGTGGCGAAGGGGCTCATCGGCCGGGAAACCTTAGAAGAGGCCTTGGTGGAACAGGAGAAAACAGGGGACCTCCTGGGGCGGATCCTGGTGCGAAAGGGGCTGGACGAGAAGACCCTCTACCGGGTCCTGGCGGAGCAGAACGGCCTGGAGTTCCTGGAGGACACCGCAGGGCTTACCCCCTCCCCTGAGGCCAACCGACTCCTCCTCCGCTCCGATGCCCTCCGCTACGGGGCGGTGCCAGTGGGGCTTAGGGACGGCAAGGTGGAGGTAATCCTCTCCGACCCCCGGCACAAGGCCCAGGTGGAGGAGCTCTTGGGCCGGCCCGCCCGCTTCTACCTCACCCTCCCCAAGGCTTGGGAAGCCCTCTTCCACCGCGCCTACCCGGAAAAGGGGCGGCTCGGGGAGGTGCTGGTCCAGGAAGGCAAGCTCTCCCGGGAGGCCCTAAAAGAGGCCCTGGCGGTCCAGGAAACCCTCCCCAAGGCCAAGCCCCTGGGGGAGATCCTGGTGGAGCTAGGCCTGGTCCGCCCCGAGGACGTGGAGGAGGCCCTCAAGAAACAGCGGCAGGGGGGAGGCCGCCTCGAGGACACCCTGGTCCAGTCAGGGAAGCTCAAGCCCGAGGCCCTAGCCCAGGCCATTGCCGCCCAAACGGGCTACCGCTACGTAGACCCAAGGGAAGAACCCCCAGACCCCAGTCTCAAGGGCCTCCTGCCAGTGGAGGAGATGAAGCGCTACGGGGTCTACCCCCACCGGGTGGAGGGGCAGACCCTCTACCTCCTCATGCGGGACCCCAGGAACACATTTGCCTACGACACCGTAGGCCAGATCCTGAGGCTTAAGGGGATGAACTACAAGATCCAGCCCCTGGTAGCCACCGAGGAGGCCATCGCCAGGCTCATAGAGGGTAGCCAAAGCCTGGATCTGGAAAAGGAGTTTACCTTCCAGGAAGAGGAGGAAGAAGAACCCGAACCCACCACAATAGGGGACGAGTCAGAAGCACAAAAGCTCTTCCGCCAGGTGGTCCGGGAGGCCTACCTGAAAGAAGCCTCGGACATCCACATCGAGCCCCGGCCAAGAGAATTCCTCATCCGTATGCGGATCGATGGCGCCTTGCGCACCTATACGACCCTTTCGCGGAGCTTTCTCCCGTCCCTCATCAACGTGATCAAGACCCGGGCCGGGCTGGACATCGCCGAAAAGCGCCTTCCCCAGGACGGACGCATCCGCTACCGGGATGGAAGCATCCTGGTGGACCTCCGCCTTTCCACCCTGCCCACGGTCTACGGGGAGAAGGCGGTGATGCGCCTTCTCAAGAAGGCCTCAGACATCCCCGAGATTGAGGAACTCGGGTTTGCCCCCGGGGTCTTCGAGCGCTTCAAGGAGGTGATCAGCAAGCCCTACGGGATCTTCCTCATCACCGGGCCCACAGGGTCGGGGAAGAGCTTCACCACCTTCTCCATCCTGAAGCGCATCGCCACCCCCGACAAGAACACCCAGACCATTGAGGACCCCGTGGAGTACGAGATCCCGGGCATCAACCAGACCCAGGTCAACCCCCAGGCCGGGCTCACCTTCGCCCGCGCGCTTAGGGCCTTCCTGCGGCAGGACCCAGACATCATCATGGTGGGGGAGATCCGGGACTCGGAAACCGCCAAGATCGCCACTGAAGCTGCCCTCACCGGCCACCTGGTCATCGCCACCCTGCACACCAACGATGCCGCCCAGGCCATCACCCGCCTGGAAGAGATGGGGGTGGAGCTCTTTAACATCTCCGCGGCCCTCATCGGGGTGCTCTCCCAGAGGTTGGTGCGCAAGGTGTGCGATGGGTGCAAGACCGAGATCACCCCCGACCCCGAGGCCCTAAGGCGCCTGGGCCTTTCCGAGGAGGACATCCGGGGGGCCAAGCTCTACAAGGGCCTGGGGTGCGAGCGGTGCGGGGGCACAGGCTATAGGGGCCGCTACGCCATCCACGAGCTTCTGGTGGTGGACGACGAGATCCGCCACGCCATCGCGGCGGGGAAGCCGGCCACGGAGATCAAGGAGATCGCCCGGAAAAAGGGCATGAAGACCTTGCGAGAAGACGGGATTTACAAGGCCCTCCAGGGGATCACCACCCTCGAGGAGGTCCTGGCGCGTACCATTGAGTAAAGGGGTGCACCATGCCGAAAGCACCGGACATCGTAGACCTGCTTTCCCTGGCCGTGGAGCGGGGAGCCAGCGACCTGGTCATCACCGTGGGCCTTCCGCCCATGATCAAGGTGGACGGGGAGTTCCACCCCACGGAGTACGAGCCCCTGACCCCTCAGGAGACCCGCCGCCTCATGTACGCCCTCATGGACGAGAAGCAGCAGCGGGTCTTTGAGGAGGAGAAGGAGCTGGACTTCTCCTTTAGCCTCCCGGGCAAGGGGCGCTACCGGGTGAACGTCTTCCTCCAACGGGGGAGCGTGGGGGGGGTCTTGCGGGTGGTGCCCGCCACCATCAAGAGCTTTGAGGAACTGGGCCTGCCCAAGGCCATCGCCGACATCGCCCTAAGCCCCAGGGGCCTGGTCCTGGTCACGGGGCCTACGGGTAGCGGCAAAAGCACCACCTTGGCCTCCATGATTGACTACATCAACGAGCGCAAGCCCGTGCACATCGTGACCATAGAGGACCCCATAGAGTTCTTCCACCGCCACAAAAAGGCCATCATCAACCAGCGGGAAATCGGCTCGGACACCCACGGCTTCCACAAGGCCCTAAGGAGCGTGCTCCGCCAGGCCCCAGACGTGATCCTGGTGGGGGAGATGCGGGACTACGAGACCATCGCCGCGGCCATCACCGCCGCGGAGACCGGCCACCTGGTCATGGGGACCCTGCACACCAACTCCGCCCCCGAGACCATAGACCGCATCATTGACGTCTTCCCCGAGAACCAACAGGAGCAGGTAAAGGTGCAGCTTTCCAATAACCTGGTGGCCGTGCTCACCCAGCAACTTTTGCCCAAGGCCTTTGGAGGCGGCCGGGTCCTGGCCTACGAGCTCATGATCGCCACCCCCGCGGTGAGGGCCCTCATCCGCGAGGGGAAGAGCCACCAACTCAGGAGCGTGATCCAGACCGGCGGGCAGTACGGGATGATCACCATGGACGCCTGCCTTGCGGACCTCTACAAGCGCAAGCTCATCACCTACGAGATGGGCCTGGCCCGGGCGGTGGACCCCAAGGAGTTCATGCGCCTAGCGGGGGTGGGGGAAAAGGAGGTCCGGCCTAGGTGATCCGGTAAACTGGGCCCATGTGGGGTGAGGCCACCGGCCCCCTCGAGGCGGTCATCGGCCTCGAGGTGCACCTTCAACTCAAGACCCGGACCAAGATCTTCTGCGGCTGCCCCGCGGACCCTTTCGGCACCCCGCCTAACAGCCAGGTCTGCCCGGTCTGCCTAGGCCTTCCGGGGACCCTGCCCGTGGCGAATGAGGAGGCCCTAAACCTGGGCCTCATGCTGGCACTGGCCCTCGGGGCCCGGGTGCCCGATCGGCTCCTCTTCCACCGCAAGAACTACTTCTACCCCGACCTCCCCAAGAACTACCAGATCAGCCAGTACACCCTGCCCCTGGGCCAGGGAGGGGCGCTTCCCTTGGGGGAAAGGGCGGTGCGCATCCGCAGACTCCACCTGGAGGAGGACGCGGGGAAAAGCCTCCACCTGGAGGACCGCACCCTTCTAGACCTCAACCGGGCAGGCACCCCCTTGATTGAGCTCGTCACCGAGCCCGACCTAAAGACCCCCGAGGAGGCCCGGCTCTTCCTCCAAAGGATCCAGGCCCTGGCCCAGACCCTTGGGGTCTCCGAGGCTAGCCCCGAGGAGGGCAAGATGCGGGCCGACGTCAACGTCTCCCTGCGCCGCCCGGGGGAGCCCCTGGGCACCAAGGTGGAGATCAAGAACCTGAACTCCTTCAAGAGCGTGCAAAGGGCCCTGGAGTACGAGATCCGCCGCCAGACGGAGATCCTAAGGCGGGGCGAGCGGGTGAAGCAGGCCACCATGGGCTTTGAGGAGGGAAGCGGCAAGACCTACCCCATGCGCACCAAGGAGGAGGAGGCGGACTACCGCTACTTCCCCGAGCCCGACCTGCCCCCGGTGGCCATCCGGGAGGAGCGGCTCCTCGAGGTCCAAGCCCGTATGCCCGAGCTCCCCTGGGCCAAGGAGGCCCGCTACCTGGCCTTGGGCCTACGGCCCCAAGAGGCGGAGGCCCTGGCCTACACCCCAAGCCTCGCCCGCTTCTTTGACCAGGCCTTGGCCCTCTGCCTTGCCACCCCCAAGACCCTGGCCAACTGGCTCCTGGCGGACGTGGTGGGGCTTTTAAACGAACGGGGCCTCGCCCTGGAAAAGACCCGCCTCACCCCGGAGAACCTGAGCCGGCTTTTGGCCCTCTTTGAGCGGGGGGAGATCACCAGCCGGGTGGCCAAGGCCCTTCTTCCCGAGGTCCTGGAAGGCGAGGACCCCGAGGCCTTGGTGCGGGCCCGGGGGCTTGGGGTGGTGGCGGACGAGGAGGCCCTGAAAAGGGTAGTGGAGGAGGCCCTAAGCGCCCTCCCTGAAGCGGCCAAGAGCGTGCAGGAAGGCAAGCTCAAGGCCCTGGACGCCCTCTTGGGCTACGTGATGCGCAAAACCCGGGGCCAGGCCAAGCCCGAGCTGGTGCGCCGCCTCCTCCAAGAAGCCCTTGGGGTAGGATAGGGCCGTGCGGTACGAGGACGCAGGCGTCCACATTGAGGCCAAGGCCGATGCCCTACGGGGAGCCCGGGAAGCCCTGGAGGCCACCTATACCCCCGAGGTCTTAAGGGGCCTTGGGGCTTTTGGGGGGCTATGGGACGCGGGGAAGCTGAAGGGGATGGACCACCCGGTCCTGGTGGCCACCACGGACGGGGTGGGGACCAAGACCCTCCTGGCCCTAAGGGTAGGGGACGTCTCCGGCCTCGGGTTTGACCTGGTGAACCACTCCGTGAACGACCTCCTCTGCCAGGGGGCGGAGCCCCTCTTCTTCCTGGACTACCTGGCAGCAAGCCGCCTGGAGCCCGAGATCCTTTCCGACCTCCTCCGCTCCCTGGCCGAGGCCTGCCGGGCCCAGGGCATCCCCCTTCTAGGGGGCGAGACCGCGGAGATGCCCGGGGTCTACCGGGAAGGGGCCTGGGACGTGGTGGGGACCCTGGTGGGGGTGGTGGAGCGGACGGCCATCCTGGGCCCCGAACGGGTGCGGGAAGGGGATGCCATCCTGGCCCTCCCCTCTTCGGGCCCCCACACCAACGGGTATAGCCTCATCCGCCGGCTGGTGGAGGGGTTGGACCTCGAGGCCCCCCTCCCCGAGCTCGGGGAGAGCCTGAAAGCGGCCCTCCTCCGGCCTCACCGGGCCTACCTGCGGGAGTTTAGAACCCTGAAGGCCCAGGGGGTGGAGGTCCACGCCATCGCCCACATCACCGGGGGCGGGGTGTACGAGAACCTACCCCGGGCCCTCCCAGAGGGCCTAGGGGCGGAGATCCAAAGGGGCACCTGGCCCATCCCCCCCGTCTTCCCCTACCTCCAAAGCCTAGGGCAGATCCCCGAAGAGGAGATGTACCGGGTCTTCAACATGGGCCTTGGTCTCCTCCTCCTCCTGCCCGAAGGGGAGGCCGAGCGGGCCATGAGGCTGGTGAAAGCCTACCGGGTAGGCTGGGTGGTCCCGGGGCAGGGTGTGCGCCTCGTATGAAAGAGCTCTGGCTGATCCGGCACGGGGAAACGGAGTGGAACGTACAAAAACGCTTCCAAGGCCACCTGGATATCCCCCTTTCCCCCAGGGGCATCGGCCAGGCCTTCCGCCTAGCCGAACGTCTGGCCCGAAGCCAACAGGGTTTTGACGGCCTCTACGCCTCCGATCTCCGACGGGCCCGGGAGACCGCAGAACCCCTGGCCCAGGTCCTGAACCTCCCCCTCAAGACGAGCCCCCTCCTCCGAGAGATCCACGTGGGGGAGCTGGCGGGGCTGACCCGCCAGGAAGCCGAGGCCCGCTTCCCCCACTTCTTCCGGCAGGCCGCCGCCGACCCCTGGAACGCCCGCCGCCCTGGGGGAGAGAGCATGGCCGAACTGGCGGAGCGCTTCCAAGCCTTCGTGGAGAGCCTCCCCCCTGGACGGCACCTCCTGGTCACCCACGGTGGGGTAATCCGGGCAGCCCTCAAGCTCGCCCTGGACCTTCCGGGGGAAACCTGGCGCAGGTTCCACATCCAGAACACCTCCATCACCCGCCTCCTCCACCCCGAAGGGGAGGTGATCACCGTGGGGGACGCCGCTCACCTGGAAACCTGGGCCGACTGGCTTTCCGACGAAAGCCTTAAATAAAAAGCCCCCCAGGTTTAAGCCTGGGGGGCCATGGTGGAGCGGGAGACGGGACTTGAACCCGCGACCCCGACCTTGGCAAGGTCGTGCTCTACCAACTGAGCTACTCCCGCAAAATCAAAATCCCCCG
>NZ_JBBIMD010000056.1:0-15317 GCF_037444525.1 Thermus sp.
CGATCTCGGCCGAGGGGCGGTCTTCCGGCCCCCCGGCCCCGATGCGGGCTACGCCGCCTGCCAGGGGGCGGGGCCGGAGGTGGCCGAGGGGAGCGTGGGGGCGGGGACGGGGGCCCTGGCGGGCGGGGTGAAGGGCGGGGTGGGCTTTGCCGGCTACGCCCTGGAGGAAGGCGTGGGAGTGGGGGCCCTGGCGGTGGTGAACAGCTTAGGCCGCCCCTTCCACCCCCTCACGGGCCGGCTCTACACGGAGGGCCTTTTGGAGGAGGAACGGACCCTCCTCCCCGACCTCGCCCGCTACCGGGGGCACCCGGAGGACTACCGCTACCCCCTTCTCTTGGGCGGGCACACCACCCTGGCCGCGGTCTTCACCGATGCCCCCCTCACCAAGGCCCAGGCCAAGCGCCTCGCCATCATGGCCCAGGACGGGATCGCCCGCGCCCTCCGCCCGGCCCACACCCCCCTGGACGGGGACCTGGTCTTCGCCCTGGCCCTGGGGGACGGGCGGGGGGTGGGGCTTCCCCTCCTCCTGCGCCTTGGGGCCTACGCCGCGGACGCCCTGGCCCGGGCCATCGCCCGGGCCGTGCTCCTGGCGGAGGGCCTGGGCTTTCCCACCTATCGGGGCCTAGCGGCCGGGGAAGGGGCTTAGGGTGGCCTCCACCTGGAAGACCGCCCCGCCCCGGCGCACGGTTAGGACCACCCGGTCCCCCACCTGGTAGCGGCGCACCTCCCGGAGGAGGTCCTCAAAGCTCCCCACCGCCACCCCGTTCACCTCCAGGATCACGTCGGGGATTCCCCCAGCCTCGAGGCCCCTAAGCCCCGCCCGGTCCGCGGCCCCGCCCGGCACCACCTCCCCCACCAGCACCCCCCCGGGGGGGAGGCCCAGCTCCCTGGCCAGCTCCGGGGTGAGGGCCCTGGGCCCCCGGAGGCCCAGGTAGGGCCAGTAGGCCCTCTCCCCCCGCTCCAGCCCCTGCACCACCCCTTCCCGGCCCAGGAGGGGGGTGTGGTAGCTCCGGAACCCTTCTTCCGTCTGCCCAATGGCCACCGCCACCCCCACCACCTTCCCCTCCCCGCTCAGCACCGGCCCCCCGGAGTCCCCGGGGGCCAGGGGGAGGGAGGTCTCCACCAGGCCCTGGGGCAGGAAGGGGGAGGGGCTCACCCCAAGCCGCACCACCCGGCCGTACCGGGGGGCGATGAACTGGCCCCGTCCGTTGCCGATGTGGAGGAGGGCCTCCCCCGGGCGGGGGGCGCGGGCAAAGTCCAGGGGCAGCCAGCGGCCGGAAGGGGCCTCGCTCTCCAGCACCGCCAGGTCAAAGGGCTCGTGGAACCCCACCACCCGGGCCGTCACCTCCTTTCGGTCCGGGAGGAGGAGGGCAAAGGGCCCCCCTTCCGCCACCACGTGGTAGGCGGTGAGGAGGAGCCTGGGACCGTAGAAGAAGGCGGTGCCCTGGCCGCCGCCTTTGTCTTGGACCAGGACCACCGCGGGGTGGGCCCTTTGATAGACCTCCTCTAACCGCTCGGGAGGGGCCTGGATAGGTGCTGCCCAGCGGCTTGGGGTGGGGGGGTTCAGGAGGAGCCAGAGGGTAATCCCCAGGGGGAGGGCGGAGAGCCAAAGGAGGGTTCGCGCCATACCTCTAGGATGGGCCTCGAGGGGTAGGTGGGATGTGGGGCTGATCACCAAGGGGGGAGATTGTAAGCACGAGCAGGAAGAATCGTGAAAATCTTAACGAACTATAGACCCAAGAAGACCCCTCAGGCAAGACTCCTAGCGGACCAGCAAAAGAAGGCCAAGCCCCCAAAACCCCAGGGCAGGCCAAGGGTGGGGCCGTTTCAGGGCCAGGTGGAGGAGGACCACGCCCAATAGGGCCAGGACCGGGTGGGGTAGGAGCTTGCCTCCCAAGGCCAAATAGAGGAGGCCGAAAAGGGCGTTGAGGTCGTAAAGCCCCACCAGGATGCGCACAAACCGGGGCACTGCCTTCCGCCAAAGAAGGTACCCCCCGGCGAGAAAGGCCAGGGCGATGAGGCCAAAGCCCAGGTAGCGGTGGAGGAGGGGCACCCCCAGGAGGGCAGTGGGGAGGCCCTCCAAGGTAAAGCCCAGGGTGGTGGCCAGGACCACGAGGAGCCCAAAACCCATCTGCGTCCAGCCGATGACCCGGGCGGGCACCGGGGGGCGGAAAAGGGCGTAGGCGCCGTAAAGGGCCAGGAGGCTTAAGGCCAGGCCCACGGTCCAGGGGAGGAGGGCCAGGCCCAAGAGGGCGGCGAAGAGGAGGGCGAGAAGGGCTGGGTGGCGCTTGGGGTTCTGGCCCCGGGCCCTTAGGACCTGGGTGCGGGCGTAGTAGAGCGCGGCCACATCCCTAAGGGCTAGGGCCAGGAAGGCCTTCCAGGCCACCTCTGCCCCAAGCCCCCCCGCCAGGGCCCCCGCGGGGGCTAGGCTCGCCATGAAGAGGGCCGCGGCGAGTTCGGGGAAAAGGTCCCGGGCGCGGTTTTGCACGTCCGCCCAGAAGGCGTAGACCCCTAAGGGAAGGGCTAGAAGGAGGGGCGGGAGGAAGGGCCCTTGGGCGGTGACGAGGGCGAGGAGGAGCCCCAGGGCGCTTAAGGCCAGGTACCCCGAGGCCACCTTGAGGGCGAGGGCCGTGCGGGGGTAGCGCTTGCCCCGCCTTAGGTCCTGGTAGACGAGCTTCAACGGGTGCCGGGCCAGGAAGCCGAAAAGCCCAAGGAGGAAGAGCCCCAGAGTGGAGGCTCCCGGGGCGAGGAGGAGGGCGAGGAGGAGGGGCTCCAGGGTGAACCCCCACCCCCCATGCTCCGTGGGGAGGGCTACGCTCCTTAGAGGGACGGGCGCGCTCTTCTGCATGGCTTCACCTTAGGGGAGACTTTCCAGGACAGGTGTCCCTACCGCCAAAGGACCTCCAGCATGAGGAGGACGAAGAGGAGGAGGGCCAGGTACTCCAAAAGGGCAAACCCTCCCCAAAGCCTTGTGGTGCCCAGCCCCCAGCCCAGGACCATGCCCAAGAGGGCCAGGTTGGCCAGGGCCACCTGGAAAAGGGCCACCCCGGGCCTCCGGAAGACCACCCCCCGGAACCGGGGCAGGGCGTGGTAGGCCACCCCGTAGATCATGAGGCTCACGAAGCCCAAAAGGTTCATGTGGGCGTGGGCGGGCCGCCAGGTGTAGGGGAGAAGGCCAAGGCCCAAAAGGAGCCCCACCAAACCGGCCGCGGCCAGCCAAAGGAGAGCGGTGGTGAGGGCCAGGCGGCTGGCGGCGATCATGGCCTGGGGGCGATGATCCCGAGGACCAGGAAGCGGCCCTGGCCCGCCCTGGCCCCGTGGGGCTCTCCCGGTTCGGCCATAAGCAGCGTTCCCGCCTGGGCGTCTAGGGAGCGCTCCCCAGCCCAGAGGACCCCTTGGCCCTCGAGGGCCAGGAGGAAAACCCGGGGCTCCCCCCGCCCCTTCACCTCCTGGCCTTCCTGGAGACTAAAGAGGACCAGCCGGACCTCGGCGTGGTCGGCCAGGAGTTCCACCCCCCGCACCGCTCCGTAACGGGCCTTTTCCAGGAGGTTCACGGCCTCGCCTCCTTTAAGAAGGCCTCCAGGGCCTTAAGGACCTCCTCGGGGTCCTGCTCGGCTTCCCGGGCCGCCTCCTCCAGGGGAAGGCTTCCCCCACAGCAGGTGTCCAGGCCCAAGCGGTTCAGGAGCGCCACCCCTTCGGGGTGGGCCTTCAGGATCTCGTTGACCGTGGTCTTCAGGTCCAGCGCCATGCCCCCAGGGTGGCTCGAGGCCCCCCCCACAGCCATGACCCAGGTCAAGGAGCGTTTTGGGGCAAGAGCTCGGCCAGGGTGAGGCCAGCCAGGATTTTCCGCAGTTCCAGGTTCATCCGCACCAGGTTGGGCTTGAGGTGGCAAAACCCCCGCCGCTCCTCTGTGGGGCAGCGCCTTAGGGTGGCGCAAAGGTCCAGGACCACCGGTCCCGAGAGGGCCTCCATCACCCGAAGGAGGCTGATGGCCTCCGGGGACTCCTTGAGCCAGACCCCACCTTTTCGCCCCACCCGGCTTTCCACCAGCCCAGCTTGGGCCAGCTTCTGCAGCACCTTGGCCATGAAGGCGGGGGGGGCTTTGAGCTTTTCCGCCACCTCCTGGGCGGAAAGACCGGGTTCCTCTGCCAGGAGTAGAAGGGCGTGGAGGGCGTAGGACTCTTCGCGTTTGAGGAGTGCGCGCGGCTTCATCCCCTTTCACTCTAAGAGGGGGGTGGCCCCGGGAAAAGGGCCACCCCCAAAGAGGAGGGAGGCCTACTGGGCCCCGATGGGCCAGGCCGTGGACAGGAACCAGTGGTTATAGAGGTAGTAGAGGAGGAAAACCCCCAGGAAGACCAGGGCCAAGGTGTAAACCCCCCTGGGGTGCGCATCCCCTTCCTGGACCTGCACCTCGTAGGTGGCGCGGACCTCCTCATCGCTTAAGGGTTTGCCGGCGAGGAGAGTGCCCACCGCCACCAGCACAAAGGCCAGGCCCCCCAGGAGGCTGAGGGCCCCGCCGATGCCCATGAGGGCCAGGAGCGCGGAGGCCTCAGGGGGGTAGCTGAAGGCGAAGGGGCTCCCCCCAAAGCCGAAGGTGTCCCCGAAGCGCCGGGGTAGGCCGTACGCCACGCCGAGGCGCATCATGGTCAGGGAGAGCAGGGCCATGCCCAGGCCGAAGAGCCAGGGCTGGAGGCTCGCCAGCCTAGGGAGGACCACCCCCCGCCGGAAGAGGAGAGGGAGCAGGTAGTAGGTGATCCCCATGAAGGCCAGGCTGGTTCCCGCCACCACCGTGCCCTTGAAGTGCCCCACCACGGCCAGGGTGTTGTGCCACTTGAGGTTGGCGTCGTAAGACCCCATGGTCACCCCGCTCATCCCGCCCAGGAAGCCGAAGAGGAGCACGGAGAGGACCAGGGCGGAGAAGCCCGGGTTAGACCAGGGGGCCCGGAGAAGCCAGCCGAAGAGACCCTGGCCAAACCCCTTAAGCCTTAGGCCCCGCTCCAGGGCCGCGGGGATGGAGAAGGCGTGGATCAGGCTCCCCAGGACCGCCACGTGGATGAGGTAGCCCGTGTTCACCCAGGTCCAGGCGCTGGAAAGGGCCCCTGTGGGTTCGGTGAGGAGGTGGTGGGCCGACCCCAGGTTGATGCCCAGCAGGTAGAGGAAGAAGGCGATCCGCGACAGGCGCTCGCTGGGGGTGGTGCCCCCCACGGTGAAGAGCGCCAGGAGGTACCAGACGGTCACCATGGCCGCCAGATTGACCTGCTGGGCCCCGTGGCCGAAGCCCCAGTAGGTGTGCCGCCACCAAAGGGGATCCAGGCTAGGGAGAAGGCCCAAGGACCAGAGGAAGGCGGGGATGAAGGCGATGGCCCCGGAGAGCAGGGTGGTCACCGCCAAGATGGCAGCGGTGAGGGCCCCGAAGGCCGCCAGGGGCATGGAGGCGCCGTAGCTTTTGGCCTTCCAGGCCCGGTAGAGGGTGCCGAAGAAGACCAGGACCCCAAGGATGGCCCCCACGGCGAAGAGGATCACGGCCAGGTAAAAGAGGGGCGGGGCCTTCAGGGGTACATAAGGCGTGAAGGGAAGGAAGGTGAGGGGCTGGGCCATGCCCAGGTAGTTGATGAGGAGGGCCCCGGCCAGCATCAGCCAGAACCCGGTCCAGGCCAGCCCGGGCCAGGCCAGGGGGGTTTTGAGGATGGCCGAGGCGGCAAAGTAGAGGAGGGCCACCTCAAAGAAGAGGATCCAGAAGATGAGCATGTTCCAGCCGTGGAGGAAGGTGGCTTGGTAGTAGAGGTTGGGGGAGACCACCCCCGGGCCGAGGACGCGGTTTAGGGTGGTGGGGATAACCCAGAGGAAGCCCAGGAGGAGAAAGACCACCGCCGTGACCGCGTTCCACTTGACCAGGGTCTCCGCCGCGCTGAAAAGCCTTAGACCCGTGGCTGGGCAGGTGCGTTCCAAGGGTAGAGCCATACGGACCTCCTTACTCCTCTACGAGGATCCGGCCCACCATGGTGTGGTGGCCAAGACCGCAGAAGTCGTTGCAGACCAGGGCGTACTCCCCCGCCTTGGTGGGGGTGAAGGTGTAGACCCACTCGTACCCCGGGTAGAGCTGGATGCTCCACTCGTGGGGGTAAAGGCTAAACCCGTGGGGCACATCCAAGGAGGCCACGTGGAGCCGGTAGGTCCCCCCCCTCTTGAGCTTGAGGACCGGGTACCAGGTGAAGGTTTGGGCCATCAGGTAGACATCCCCCGGGGGCGGGGCTACCACGGGGATTCCGTTCAGCTCCCCCACCTGGTGCCGTTGGGCGAAGGCCAGCACTTGCTCCCGGTAGGCGGCGGGGTCCACCCGGTAGGCCTCCCCGTGGGTGGTCTGGCTACCCGTGAGGTGCCAGAGGCCCATGAAGGCCGAGAGGAAGACGATGGCGAAGAGCGCCGCTAAGATCAGCCAGACCCGCTCTTCCGGAGCAACCTTTTCCTCCAGCCAGCTTTTGGGTGACGTCCAAAGGGCCATACGCTCCTCCGCTAGCTCCTAGGCACGCGGGCGATGTCCATCCACCCCCACACCAGGTAGAGGCCCACGAACAACGCGGTGTGGAGGAGAAGGAGAAGCCAGGGGTTGTCTAGAAGCCAGTGCCCTTTTTCCTGTACGTTCCGCATGCCCCACCTCCAAAACTAAGATATCTTTGTCCAGAAATAGCGTAGACCTCCCCGCGCCCCCTGTCAAGTACAAACGTCCCATCCAGCATGGGTATCCTGAAGGCATGCCCTCTTGGCTCCCCCCCCTCTTGGCCCTGGTTCCGGTCCACCTCCAGGGCCTCGGGGCGACGTTGGGCTACCAGGGGTTCTGTGGGGAACTCCTGGCCAGCCTTGGCCGGAGGGCCTACGGGGGAGAGGCCGAAACCTTCGTCTATGAGCTCCTCCTGCTTGTGGGGCTGATCCTTCAAGGTGGGGTGGGCTATGTGCTCCTTTTTCTCCACTGGGCCTTGCCCGAGGCGTCTCGGGGGGTTGGGGAGGGGCTTAGGTGGGCTTCCCTCGTCCTGGCCCTTCTCCTGGCGGTCCTGTACGGGCTCACCCGGCTTTGGGGCCTGCCCCTTCCTACCCCCTACGGGTGGGCCTGGGGGGGACCGGCCCCTGCCGATGGTCTTGGCCTTGTCCTGGCCCTTTGGGAGGGCTTGGTGGGCCTGGCCTTTTGGAAGGGGCGGGTTCGCTAGGGGCCCCTACCTTGCGGTGGGGCGGGGGTCCCAATAGGGTATAGCACGCCCTTACCGTGGGCTTCTGGAAGCTTTTGGAATGAAGGGTGCTTAACCCCTATAATAGGTGATTTAACTCCAAGTTTTCAGAGGTTGCTAGGGACTTTTGCCCCTTGATCTAGGTCATAGCCTACTTGGATAGGCGGATCGGAGATTAAGGCCGGGTGAAAACCCAAGGGGGTGAAAAGCCGTGGAGATCGGCTGGATAGAGACGACCATCGGGGCTCTCTTTGCCACCGTGGCGCTGACCCTATGGCTTTCGCGGGGCTCTGGGTGGCTAGAACCCCGTTTCTGGCGCAACGCTGCGGTGGTGAGCAGCCTCATCATGTCGGGGATCCTGGTCTACCTCACCGTGGATTCCCTGAACCAGATCCGCGAGGGTTCGGCCCGGGTGCCCGCTTACGCGGTCATTAACCGGGAAATCGGCCTTAAGCGAGACTACGAAAAACGGCGCGATCTCCCCGTCATCGGTGAGGAGACGGGGTTCTTCGGCCGGGTTTGGAGCGAGGCTGAGGCCTACGCCCTGGTGAACAAGGGCAAGATGACCCTGCAGAGCCGCAACTGCATGGACTGCCACACCCTTCTAGGCAACGGGGCGTACTTTGCCCCGGATCTCACCCGCGCGTGGCTAGACCCCAAGTGGGAAACCATGGTCAAGCCCATGACGGGTAAGGCCACCAAGGAGGAGGCCATGGCTGAGTGGCTCCAGCACCCCGACCGCTACCCCACCTTCGCCCGCAGGATGCCCAACCTGCACCTTTCTGAGGAAGAGGCCCGGGCGCTGGTGGCCTTACTCAAGTGGATGTCGGCCATAGACACCAACGGTTTCCCTGACCGCTTTGCAGGGGTGCAGTAAGGAGGTGGAAGCATGACGCAGGCCATGCCTCAAGGCAAGCTGTACGAGTCGCAGAAGCTCGCCCTTTGGTATTTCTGGGTGGCCCTGGCCCTCTTTGGGGCCCAGGTGCTCTTTGGCCTTCTCGCCGCGTGGCAGTATCTGGATCCTAACTTCTTTTACGGCAAGCTCAACTTCATGACCAACCGGATGCTGCATGTGAACGCCATGATCGTCTGGCTCCTTCTGGGCTTCATGGGGGGGGTGTACTGGTTTTTGCCCCTCGAGCTCGGACGGGAGGTGGTGGGCATCCGGCTGGCTCGGTTCGCCTTCTTTACCCTTATCGCCGCGGTGGGCGTGGTGGTTTTGGTCTACCTCCTGGTCCAGTATGGGCCGGGCAACGCCCTTACCCTGTGGCTCATCACCGAAGGCCGAGAGTACATAGAAGCTCCCAGGTGGGCCGACATCGGCATTGTGGCGGTGATGGCCATCTTCCTCTACAACGTGGTGGCCACGGCCCTTAAGGCCCGAAAGATCACGGGGGTGGCAGCGGTCCTCATGTTTGACCTGGTGGCCCTGGCCGGCCTCTACACCGCGGGGATGCACTACACCCCCAACATCTCCATGGACCAGTACTTCTGGTGGTGGGTGGTCCACCTGTGGGTGGAGGCCACCTGGGAGGTTCTGGTGGGCTCCATCATGGCCATGGCCCTGATGCACCTCCTCGGTACCCCCAGGCGCATCGTGGAAACCTGGCTTTACCTCGAGGTGGCCCTGGTCTTCGGCACCGGCATCCTGGGCCTCGGCCACCACTACTTCTGGATCGGCACCCCTGAGTACTGGCTTGGCCTTGGGGGCTTCTTCAGCGCCTTGGAGCCCATCCCTTTGGTGGCCATGGTGGTCCACGCGGTGTACGACGCGGGCGTCCACCGCATGCAGACCGTGAACCAGCCTGCCCTCTTCTGGGCCATCGCCCAGGCTTTTGGGAACTTCGTCGGGGCTGGGGTTTGGGGCTTTATGCAGACCCTGCCCCAGATCAACCTCTACTCCCACGGGACCCAGCTTGCTCCTGCCCACGGCCACCTGGCCTTTTTCGGGGCCTACGTGACCGCCATCCTCACGGTGATCTACATGGCCTTGCACCAGGTGCGCCGGCCCGAGCTCTCTAAGTTTGACTCCAGGCTTTGGAAGTGGGCCTTTGTCCTCATGGTGGTGGGCATCTTCGGCATGAGCGCGGCCATGACCGTGGCTGGGTTCACCCAGACCATGGTGGAGCGGGCCATCGGTGGGAGCACCTGGCAGGCCTACATCGAGGCCCAGACCCACCCCTGGTTCCAAAACGGAATGGTCTGGCGCTTCGTCTTTGGGGTCTTTTTTCTGGTGAGCTACCTGGTCCTCCTTTGGGACCTCATCACCATCGGCAAGGGCCAGGCCCAGGTGTCCAAGGAGGTGGGGGCCCATGACTAGCGAGGCGGTGCGCGACCTCATGCTCTACGGCATGCTCATGGTCTCGGCCGCGGGCTTCTACGCCATGTTCTACGCCCTGGGGCGGATGTTGGAGAGGCCCGGTATCGTGGCTTTTTCCTACCTTTTCGCCCTTCTTCAGGCCCTAGGAGCTTTGGGCATGATCCTTCCTCCCCACCTGGACCCCTTCTGGAAGTACCTCATAGCCTTTAGCAGCGTGGTTTACCTTTGCCTACCTCAAGGAATGTGGTGGGTGGTGACCACCTTCCACGAGAAGGAGCACGCGCACTAGCCCTTTCCCTTACGACCCCCACCGGCCTTGGCCGGTGGGGGTTTTTGTGGGCACCTTTTTCACCCCATAGGCGATGAGGCCCACCACCAGGGCCTGGGCCAGGGGGTGGGGCAGGCGGAGGAGGCTGAGGAAGCCCCCCGAAAGGGCCAGGAGGGTGGACAAGGCCTTGGCCCTAAAGGGGATGCCCCACCCGGTAGCTGGGGAAGGTTCAGGACCCAGGCCTCGAGGCGCGAGCTGGAGCGGGAGAAGAAATAGGCCGCCAGGAGGAAGAAGGGAGCGGCCGGCAAGATGGGCAGGAAGCTTCCCAAAACCCCAGCCCGCTGAAGAGGAACCCTAGGAGCAGGGCCAGCCGCCGCAACCTCCCTCCAGGGTAACGCCTGGAAAGGGGGTTTTCTTGGGACAAATGTCACAAGGATACCTGTCCTGCCCCCTCTGCGCTAGGGTTTATCTCGGATAGGGAAGTCTGAGTTTGACTTCCCGAGGAGGTGAGGAAAGATGTGGAAACGGATCGCGGCCCTTCTGGTGCTTAGCCTAAGCCTCCCAGCCCTGGCGGCGGTGAAGCGCTTTGAGCTTACCACCCACTCCAGCGTTTTCCCCGTGGACCAAGGGGTGTACGTCAAGGGCTTCTCCTTCAACGAGATGAGCCCGGGGCCCCTCATGGTGGTGGAGGAAGGGGATGCGGTGGAGATCGTTCTGAGGAATGAGGACTTCGTGGCCCATGGCCTTTCCATCCACGCGGCCAACACCCAGACCTCCAAGTTCCTGGGCAACGTTCAGCCGGGGGAAGAGCGGGTCTTCCGCTTCCAGGCGGACTTCCCCGGGGTCTTCATGTACCACTGCGCCCCGGGGGGCCACGGCATCATGGCCCACACCATGGGTGGGCAGCACGGGATGATCGTGGTGGCACCCAAGAAGAAGTACCGCCTCGAGGCCGAGCTGGGCCGGGCCCCCGACCTCAAGCTCTACCTGGTCCAGAGCGAATGGTACGCCTCGGGCCGGGACTTCTTTGACGGCCGCCCCACCTACGTGGTCTTCAACGGGCAGAACTTCCGTTACGTCAAGGAGCCCATCCCCGTCCGCCCCGGCGACTACATCCGCATCTACTTCCTGAACGCGGGCCCCAACCTGACCAGCACCTTCCACGTGGTGGGTGGCGTTTGGGAGTACATGTACTACCAGGGCAACCCTGACAACGTGGTGAAGGGAAGCCAGACCGCCCTGGCGGGGCCTTCGGACTCCTGAGTCATTGAGTGGCGGGTGCCCCCCGTGGAAGGGGACTACACCCTGGTGACCCACGTGTTCGGGACGGCCATCAAGGGGGCCCTGGGCATCCTCCGGGCTAAGAAGGACGCCCCCCGGGTGGCCGAGGTGCGAGCGGAAGGCCCCAAGGCCCTTAAGGAGGCACCGGCGGAGGCCAAGCGCGTTCTGGACCCGTATGGCCTCGGCACCCCTCTCCACGAGCACACCGTGCGCCAGGCCCCGGACCTGGCCCTCTTGCCCGTGACGGTAGGGGAGAGGACGCTGGACCCCTTGCCCGTCACCATCCAGATGGTGGGCAACTCCTTCTACCCCAAGGTGGTGGAGGTGCCCGTGGGCACCACCGTGGAGTTTGTGAACGAGGACGTGTTTGACCTTCTGGAAGGGGAAAGGACCGGCCGCCACGATGCGGTGGTGGTGAACGTGAAGGGCCCTGAGCCCTTTGTCTCCCCTAAGCTGGCCCACGGGGAGCGCTGGCGGGTGACCTTCACCCAGCCTGGGGAGTACACCTATATCTGCAGCGTCCACCCCTACATGCGGGGGATCATTAGGGTCTACGCCCCCGTTCCGCAGGAGGTTCATAAGGGGCACTGAGGCCCTCCTTGCCTTGCCCCCCGGGCCCCAGGGGGCCTGGAGGGATTTAAGCACCACACCGAAGCTCGCGCTTCGGTGGGGCCCCCAGAAAGAGAGCCCAGCGCGCCTTCCCTCCAAGCCCCGGGAAGATTGTTGGATGCAGGGTGCTTAGCGGTAGGGACGTTTGTCTTGGGACACATGTCCTATTAGGACTACTTTATCCTCGTTTTGGAGGTAAAGCTATGCGGAGGGTCGGTGCGGTCTTGGCGGTCTTGGGGGCTTTGCTTTGGGCAGGCGCTTGGGCCCAGGGGCTTTCCCCCGGGGAGAAGGAGCAGGCGGCGCAGATCTTCTTTGACCGGTGCGCGGGTTGCCATGGGGTGCTCCGCAAGGGGGCCACGGGGCCGGCGTTGGATCCCAAAAAGATGGCCGAGCGGGGTGTGGAGTACCTAAAGGCGGTGATCTTCGGGGGCTTGCCCGGGGGTATGCCCGACTGGGGCCGCCAGGGGATCCTGAGCGAGAAGGAGACGGAGCTCATGGCCCGCTTCCTCTTGGAGGAACCCCCGGCCCCGCCCATTCCTTCCTACGAGGAGATCCGCAAGACCTGGAAGGTCTATGTGCCCCCGGAGAAGCGGCCCACCAAGTCCGAGCACACCCGCAACTGGCAGAACTTCTTCGGCCAGGTCCTGCGGGACACCGGCCAGGTGGCCATCATTGACGGGGATAAGAAGGAGCTGGTGACCATCGTGCCCACCGGCTTCGCCACCCACATCCTGCGCTCCTCTGCCACCGGGCGCTACTTCATGGCCATCGGCCGGGACGGTAAGGCCAGCCTCATAGACCTCTGGATGAACCCGCCCCGGGTGGTGGCGGAGTCCAAGCCCTGCGTGGATGCCCGCTCCATTGAGTCCAGCAAGTTCAAGGGCTATGAGGACAAGTACGCGGTGGTGGGGTGCTACTGGCCCCCCACCATGGTCATCCTGGACGGGCTGACCCTCGAGCCCCTCAAGATGGTATCCACCATGTCCTACACCAAGGGGGCTGGGGAGTTCGTGCAGGAGGCCCGGGTGGCGGCCATCGTGGCCAGCCAGTTCAACCCCGAGTGGATCGTGAACCTGAAGGAGTCCGGCCAGACCTGGCTGGTGGACTATTCCAAGCTGGGCCAGAAGGGCCGCCCCCTGCCCATCACCATGATTGACACCGAGCGCTTCCTCCACGACGGGGGCTGGGCCCTGAAGCGCTACTTCATCGTGGCGGCCAACGCGGTGAACAAGCTCATCGTCATAGACACCAAGACCCGGGAGTTCGTGGCGGAGGTGGAGGCCGGGGTCAGGCCCCACCCGGGCCGGGGTTCCAACTGGACCCACCCCACCTACGGGCCCGTCTGGGCCACGGGGAACATCGGTAGCCCCGAGGTGACCGTGGTGGGGGTGGACCCGGAGAAGCACCCGCAGTACGCCTGGAAGGCGGTCAAGCGCATCCAGCTCCCCTACACCGGCACCCTCTTCATCAAGACCCACCCCAATAGCCCCTGGGTCATTGTGGACTTCCCCATGAGCCCGAGCCCCCAGGCCGCGGCCAGCCTATGCGCCATTGACAAGCGCAAGCTGGAGGTGGCCAAATGCTGGGAGGTACCGGGGGCCCAGGACCTCAAGGCGCGGATGGTCCACCCCGAGTTCAACAAGGGCGGCACGGAGATCTGGGTTTCCGCCTGGGGCTCCAAGGACACCCCCACCTTCATCGTGATCTACGATGCCCTGACCCTTAAGGAGAAGGCCCGCATCACCGGGGACTGGGTGCGCACGCCCACGGGCAAGTTCAACGTGTACAACACCGCCTACGACATCTACTGAGGGGCTTGGGCCGGGGAGGAGCCCCTCTCCGGCCTTGACCCCGGTCATGGCCCTTGGCCCCTGGATGAGAAAGGATCGTCCTTATGGAACGCCCTGACTTCGCCCGTTACCCCTATCTGGTGGCCTGGGAGGTTACCAACGCCTGTCTCCTTGCCTGCCGCCACTGCCGGGCCTCCGCTGCGCCCCATCCCCTCCCCGGGGAGCTCTCCACGGAAGAGGGCCTGAGGCTCATAGAGGAGGTGGCCACCTACCGCCCTAAGCCCCTTCTCCTCCTCACCGGGGGGGACCCCTTGGCCCGGGCAGACCTCTTTCTCCTCATCGGGAGGGCCCGCGAGCTGGGCTTCAAGGTGGGCCTCACCCCCGCGGCCACCCCCCTCCTCACCCGGGAGATGGTGGCCCGGTTAAAGGAAGCCGGGGTTACCCGGCTGGCCCTTTCCCTAGACGGGGCTTCGCCGGAGACCCACGACGCCTTCCGGGGAGAGAGGGGAACCTTTGAGCGGACCTTAAAGGCCCTGGCCTGGGCCAAGGAGGCGGGGCTTCCCACCCAGGTGAACACCACGGTGACCCGGGACACCTGGCCTGAGATCCGGGCCCTGCCCGACCTCCTCAAGGAGATGGGGGTGGTGCTCTGGAGCCTCTTCTTCCTGGTGCCCGTGGGCCGGGGGGCTCTCCTCAAGCAGCTTTCCGCCAAGGCCTTTGAGGAGGTCCTCCACTGGCTCTACAAGGTTTCCAAAACCTACCCCTTCCACGTGAAGACCACGGAGGCCCACCACTTCCGCCGGGTGGTCCTGCAGAGGAGGGCCGAAGAAGGGGCAAAAGACCGTGCCCTGGCTGCGGGGGAAAGCCTTTATAGGGAGTACTTCCAAGACGGCATGGAGCATTCCCGCCTTGGGGTGACGGACGGGAACGGCTTCGTCTTCGTCTCGGCCACGGGGGACGTGGCCCCTTCCGGCTTCCTGCCCCTCTATGCGGGCAACGTCCGGGAGCAAAGCCTACTGGATATATACCAGAATAGTCCCCTCTTCCAAGAGCTTCGGGACAAGGACCGCCTAAAAGGCAAGTGCGGGGTGTGCGAGTACCGCTACGTGTGCGGGGGGAGCCGGGCCCGGGCCTGGGCGGAGACTGGGGACCACCTGGCCAGCGAGCCCAGGTGCAGCTATGTGCCCCCTGCCTGGCTGGAGCGGGTGGGCAAGGCACCCCTCGCTTCCCCCTAGGAAGCTCCTCTACGCCCTTGGTCTTGGGCCTTACCCGCCAAAACCGCGGTGGGGGCCCTTCCCCCTGTGGCTTGGGAGGGCGCTAGGGGCTTGACCCTGGCCATGGCCTTCCGGACTCTTCGGGGCCTACCCTGGGAGCCTGGAGGTGTGGGATGCCCCACGCGATCTGTGAGCCCTGCATCGGTGTGAAGGATCGGGGCTGCCAGGAGGTCTGCCGGGCGCTACATCGGCCCTGCGGCCATCGTCCAGGCCCGCCGCTTCCTATTTGACACCCGCGACCGGGGCTTTTCCGAGCGGCTTGCCGGCTGGCTTGGGGGGAGGGATGGCCTTTGGCGTTGCCGCAACACCCACAACTGCACCGAGGCTTGCCCCCGGGGGATTGATGCGAACGCCCTGATCCTCGAGGTCAAGCGCCTTGTCCTGGAGAAGGCCTTTTGAGCCTCGCTCCTTGGCCTTCATTCTTGGGTTGATCGCGGTGGCACCCCCAGGTTCTGGCGCGCGGGGGGGATGAGCGGGCCTCGCAAGCCTTGGGCCTCATGGGCCTGGCCGCCTTCCTCACGGGTGTCATGGCCTACTACGGCCACATCGCCGAGG
>NZ_JBBIMD010000057.1:0-14502 GCF_037444525.1 Thermus sp.
GGTGGCGTCCACGTAAAGCCCCCCAGGCCGCACAGCCAGGAGGTCCAGGGCTTCTTCGTACAGAACGGGAATATGCTTCAGAATCTCCATACCCTATCCCACAAGCCCCCGCAGGGCCTCTGGGGCTGGGGGGCGTTTCAGAATCTCCTCTATGGCCTGCCACCACCGCTCCAAGCTCCAGATCTCCAACCTTCCTGGGGCCCCGGCGATGACCACGTCCCCCCCTTCCTTTAGCCCCGCAAACTGGCGCAAGGGGGGTGGGATGAGGATGCGGGAAGCGTTGTCCATGCGGGTTTTGTGGGCTCCGGAGTAGAAGAAGCGGACGAAGGCCCTGGCCTCGGCATCGGTGAGGGGGAGGCCCACGAGCTGCTCCTCAATCTTGCGCCACCGGTCGGAGGGGAAGACATAAAGGCAGCCCTCCATCCCCCGGGTGAGCACCAGGCCGTCCTCGAGGAAGTCGCGAAAAGGGCCGGGAATGACCACCCGCCCCTTATCGTCCAGGCTGTACTGGTACTCCCCGAAGGGCATCTCCCACCTTCTCCCACCTTCCCCGGCTTGAGGCCTCCCCCTAGCTCCAATTTGGGCCATGCCCCTGGAAGGTTTTCTGAAGGGAAGTATAACACCATTCCCCACGATTTTCCACCATCTCCCACTTCCACCCCACCCTTCTCCCACACCCCGGCAAAGGAAAAGGCCACACCCCTTAGGGCGTGGCCTTTTAGCCCAGGGTGGGCCGTAAGCCGGGTTCTGTTTCCGCGGCCATCTCTCTGGGACCACGGTCGCCCATGGCCTCAAGCGGCTCATCCCGGAGGTTCTGGCGGGCCGGGCAAGCCCTTCCTCCCTACCGAGCCTTGCACCGGGTGGGGTTTGCCGTGCCCCAGCCTGTTGCCAGGCCAGGCGGTGGGCTCTTACCCCACCGTTTCACCCTTGCCCGCACCCCTTTCAGGGCCGCTGGCGGTCTCTTTTCTGTGGCACTTTCCGTCGGGTTACCCCGCCCAGCCGTTAGCTGGCACCCTGCCCTATGGTGCCCGGACTTTCCTCACCCGAGGGGGGAGTCCCCCGGGCGCGACCGCGCGCCCACCCTGGGGCCACCTCCTATTGTAGCCCAAACTCCCGGAGCCAGCCCTCAGGGAGCCGGACCCCCAGAATGCGCTCCAACTCCTCCCGGCGGCTCCAAATCTCCAAGACCAAGGCTTGGGTGGCCTCCGGGTCCGCCTCCAGGGCGCGGAGGAGGAACTGGTGGAAGAGCCCAAACTCCGCCCAGGCCGCGGTTACGGCGATGTCGTCCTGGGCCTCTGGGTCGCTCAGGAGGGCTATATACTCCCCCCAACGCTTCCGGATTAAAGCCGCGGGATCTAATGGGCCTGGCGGGTACATGGGTTCCCTTTTGGGTTGGGGGCGTAAACCTGAGGGTCTGGGCCGATGCACGATAAAGAGGGGAAGCCTCCCGGTGATGACCTACCCGGCTTCCGCCCCACTCGGACAGGGGGTTTTGGGGTTCGCGTTCCCCCTGGTCCCCCCTTCACCGGAAATGCCCTGGCCCCGTGGGCCAGGGAGGTCCTTCAAGATTGGCGGGCCCGGAGGGATTCGAACCCCCGACCTACCGCTTAGAAGGCGGCTGCTCTGTCCACTGAGCTACGGGCCCCAAAGTTTGGCCGGGGTGTCGCCACCCCGGCTTTGTGGAGCGGGAGACGGGACTTGAACCCGCGACCCTCGGCTTGGAAGGCCGATGCTCTACCAACTGAGCTACTCCCGCCTGGTCGGGGCGGCCCGATTTGAACGGGCGACCCCCTGCTCCCAAAGCAGGTGCGCTACCGGCCTGCGCTACGCCCCGGGGTATTAAACCCCAAAGGCCACCATATCACTTGCCCGCTGATGGGGTCAAGCGTGCTATCATGGCCCTATGCGCCTAGGACCAATGGAAATCATCCTCATCCTTCTCATCGTCCTTCTCCTCTTTGGGGCGAAGAAACTTCCGGAGTTGGCCCGGGGTCTTGGCCAGTCCGCGAAGGAGTTCAAGAAAGGCCTTTCGGAGGGGGAAGAGAAGAAGGAGGAAAAGGCCTAGCCCCTTGCGGGTAGGAGAACGCCTCCCGGGGCGTAGAGGCGGTAGCTTTCGGGCCTCACGTAGGCGGCCAGGGCGAGCCCGTAGGTTTGGGCTAGCTCCACCGCGGGGGCGGTGGCTCCCGTGCGGCTCGCCAGGAGCACCGCGCCCATGGCGATGGCCTTGGCCGCCATTTCCCTACTTACCCGTCCGGTCACCGCAAGAAGGACAGGGGGCTTAACCCCCTCTAGGAGCATGTATCCCATGAGCCGGTCCATGGCGTTGTGGCGGCCGATGTCCTCATTCAGGTAGAGGAGATGGCCCTTAAGGTCAAAAAGGGCCGCCCCGTGGATGCCCCGGGTTTCCGCGTAGGCCCGGGCCCGCTGGCGAAGCTCCGTTAGGAGCCTGGGGGGCAGGCTGGGGTCTAGGGGAACCTGGGGTAGGGGGTGGAGGGGGGCCTCGCTGAAGCGGAGCCCTGCCGCACAGCCGCTGTCCCGCATTCCCACCCCTTGCGCTGGTCTCTGGGGGAGGTTAACGTTCACCACACCCTCCCCCACTTGCCAGCTAACCCCTGCCAGGTCCCGGATGGCCCCGCTCAGGTAAAGGTGGCCCAAGGCGAGAAGGAGTTCTTCCCCTGGGGTGTAGCTTAGGGCGGTCCAGGGTTCCCCGTTGACGGCAAGGAGGAGGGTGGCTTCCTGAGGGAGGGGGAACCTCTCGGGGAGCAGTTGCCCCTTCTGGTAACGCCACACGGCAAGGTTAGTGTATCCTCCTCCGGAACCAAAAGGGGGGCGGCCCTCACAAAAGGGCCGCCTGGGAGTAGGACAACGTTTAGAGGCGCTTCAAGACTTCCTCCGCCTCCTTGTACCCTGGCTTCAGCTTCAGGGCTTCTTGGCACTGGTACCGGGCCCCCGCCTTGTCCCCCAGCTTCTCGTTGGCCAGGCAAAGGCCCAAGCGGTACTCGGGGTTTTTGGGTTCCAGCCTCACCGCCACGGTGTAGCGGCTCTTGGCCTTTTGGGCATCCCCCAGGTCCAGGTAAATCTGGCCCAAGTAGGCGTAGGCGGCGGGGAAGCGGAGAGGGGCCAAAGCCAAAGCGTTTTCCAAGGCCATGCCGGCTTCCTTCTTCCGCCCAAGGAGAAGGTAAGCCCGGCCCAGAGTGTACCAGCCCTCGGCATCCAGAGGCTTAAGCCGGTGCCCCTCCTCCAGCACCCGGGCGGCCTCCGCGGCCTGGTTTTTCAGTAAGAGGGCCGAGGCGTAGCGGACCCGGAGGTCCATGTCCTTGGGGCTTTCCTCCAGCGCCTTGGCGTACTGCTCCAGGGCTTCGTCCAGGCGCCCCATGGCCAGGTAGAGCTCTGCCAAGGCCTTGCGCACCTCGGGGGTGTCTTCCAAGGCCAAGGCTTTCTTCAGGCTTTCCTCCGCCTGGGTGCCTTGTCCTAAGAGGATGTAAACCAGGCCCCGCTGGAGGTAAAGGGGAGCGTACTTGGGGTTGATCCTCTCCGCGTCTTTCAGGACGGAAAGGGCCTGGTCCAGGTACCCCTTGGCCCGCTCCTTATCCTCTGCCGCACGGTAGAAGGCCACGTAGGCCTCCGCCAGGACCATGTACCCCCCCATGTACCGGGGGTTTCGGGCCACCAGGGCCTTGGCGTTTTCCAGGGCGGGGTTCAGGAGGCCGAGCTTGAGCTGGGTCCGCGCCAGCCAGTACTGGGCCTCAGGGTCGCCCGGTTTTTCCCTTAGGGCCCGCTCAAAGAGTTCCAGGGCGGTTTCGTAGCGGCCCAGGGCGTAGAGCTGCACCCCCAGGCGCAGAGGGTCCTGCTGGACCGTCTGGGGTGGGGGTGGGGGGGTTTGCTGGGCCAAGGCGCCGAGGG
Organism: Thermus sp.; assembly: GCF_037444525.1. Taxonomy (GTDB): domain Bacteria; phylum Deinococcota; class Deinococci; order Deinococcales; family Thermaceae; genus Thermus. Next base: position 3,904 of record NZ_JBBIMD010000057.1, read on the forward strand.
CCGAAAGTCCAAAGGCCAGGATCAACCAGCGCATACCGCACCTCTAGAGCACGTACCGCGAAAGGTCCTTGGAGGCAAAGACCGCCTCCAGCCTCTGCTCCACGTAGGCCCGGGTGATCTCCACCCGGCCCAGGTCCGTTTGGAAGCTCACCTCCTCCAAAACCCGCTCCAGCACGGTGGCGAGCCTTCTTGCCCCGATGTCCTCCAGCTCCTGGTTGGCCCGGTGAGCGGCTTTGGCGATGGCCCGAAGGGCCTCATCGTGGAAGACGAGCTCTGTGCCGTCTGCCTTGAGGAGCTCGGTGTACTGGCGGACGAGGGAGTTTTCCGGTTCCTTCAGGATCCGGTAGAACTCCTCCGCCCCCAAGGGGGAGAGCTCCACCCGGATGGGGAAGCGGCCCTGGAGCTCGGGGATGAGGTCCGAGGGCTTGGCCACGTGAAAGGCCCCCGCGGCGATGAAGAGGACGTGTTCCGTGGAGATGGGGCCGATGCGGGTGGAGACCACCGTGCCTTCCACGATGGGGAGGAGGTCCCGCTGCACCCCTTCCCCGGAGACGTCGGGGCCGATGGTGCCCTCTCGGCGGGCCACCTTGTCAATCTCATCTATGAAGACGATGCCGTCCTCCTGGGCGCGGCGGCGGGCCTCTTCCTTGAGTTCCTCCTTGTCTATGAGCCTTTCCGCGTGCTGGTTTTTGAGAACCTCCCGCGCCTCCTTCACCGTCATCCGCCGGCGCACGGGCCGTTTGGGGAGGAGGCCTTTCAGCATCTCGCCCATGCCCCCAAACCCCTCGCCGCCTAGGACCCCCATGAAGGGCAGGGCCACCTCCTCCTCCACCTGGACCTCCACGGAAAGGGCGTCCAGGCGGCCGGAGCGGACCTCGGAAGGGGAGGTGCGGAGGAGGGTGGCGAGCTCCTCCTCTGCTAGGCGGAGGGCTTTTTCCTCCACCTTCTTCTTCATCTCCTCCAAGACGAGCTGGTAGCTGGCCTCGGCTAGGTCGCGCACGATGGAGTCCACGTCCCGGCCCACGTAGCCCACCTCCGTGAACTTGGTGGCCTCCACCTTCACGAAGGGGGCCCCGGCGAGCCGGGCCAGTCGGCGGGCGATCTCCGTCTTGCCTACCCCGGTGGGGCCGATCATGAGGATGTTCTTGGGCGTGACCTCCCGGGCGATCTCAGGGGGGAGCTTCTTGCGGCGGTAACGGTTCCTTAAGGCCACAGCCACCGCCTTTTTGGCCGCTTCCTGGCCCACGATGTGCTTGGAAAGCTCCCGGACGATTTCCGCAGGCGTGAGGTTCATGCTTCCCCCAAGGTGAGGACGGTCACCTGGCCCGAGGTATAGAGGTCCACCTCGGCGGCGATCCGGATGGCCTCCTCGGCGATCTCCCGGGCGGAGAGGGGGCTATGGCGCAGGAGGGCCTTGGCCGCAGCCAGGGCGTAGGGCCCGCCCGATCCCACGGCGAGAAGGGGCTCTTCTGGGGTGATGACCTCGCCGCTTCCCGAGAGGAGGACCAGGTTCTCCCGATCCGCGGCCACGATCATGGCCTGGAGGTGGCGGAGGACGCGATCGGTGCGCCAGAGCTTGGCCGTTTCCACCGCCCCTTTGAGGAGGTTACCCTTGGCTTCCTGTAGCTTTTCCTCAAAGCGCTCCAGGAGGGCCAGGGCGTCCGCCACCCCCCCGGCGAAGCCCACCAGGACCCCCCCGCCCACCTCGAGGCGCCGCACCTTCACCGCGCCCCGCTTCAAGACCGTCTGGCCGAAGGTGACCTGGCCGTCCCCCGCGAGGGCGGTAACGCCGTCTTTGCGCACGGCTAGGATCGTGGTCCCGTGAATCTCCATCCAGGGCCACCTTACGCCTGGGCCATGAGAAAGGGGTTAGGCGTGGATTGGGAGGGGTTCGGTGCTCCCTGGCACATACCCCAAAGGTTTCCTTGGCTACACTGGAAGGGTGAAGGCCAAAGCCCTGGGCGAACTCAAGCGCACCTACCCCATAGAACGGCTCCGCCGGACGGTCAAGGACGAGGCGCGGGCAAACCTTCGGGCCAAGCTTGCCCGGGGGGAGCGGCTTTTCCCCGGCATCCACGGCTACGAGGACACGGTGATCCCCGCCCTGGTCCAGGCTATTTTGGCCAAGCAGAACTTCATCCTCCTCGGCACCCGGGGCCAGGCCAAAAGCCGCATCCTGAGAAGCCTAACCGCCCTTTTGGACGAGGAGATCCCCGCCCTCCCCACGGAGCTTCGGGATAACCCCCTAAATCCCATTTCTCCGGAAGGGAGGAGGCTTTTGGAGGAGGCCGGAGACGACGCCCCCATCGTGTGGGTTTCCCGGGAAGATCGCTACGTGGAGAAGCTCGCCACCCCCGACACCACCGTGGCCGACCTTCTCGGGGACATGGATCCCATCAAGGCCGCCCGGCGGGGGACGGCCCTTTCCGACCTCGAGGCCATCCACTTCGGCCTCCTGCCCCGGGCCAACCGGGGGATCTTCGCGGTGAACGAGCTTGCGGACCTGGCCCCCAAGGTCCAGGTGGCCCTCTTCAACATCCTGGAGGAGGGGGACGTCCAGATCCGGGGCTTCCCCCTAAGGCTTCCCCTGGATGTCTGGCTGGTTTTTACCGCCAACCCCCAGGACTACACCGCCCGGGGCCGCATCGTGACCCCCCTTAAGGACCGCATCGGGAGCGAGATCCGCACCCACTACCCCAAGACCCTGGAGGAGGGCATGAGGATCAGCGCCCAGGAGGCCTTCCTCCCCGAGGGGGTGGAGGTGCCGGAGTGGGTGCGGCTTTCCGTGGAGGCCGTGGCCTTCGCCGCCCGGGAGGACCGGCGGGTGGACCAGACCGCGGGGGTTTCCCAGCGCCTGGCCATAAGCCTTTTGGAGGTGGTGGCGGCCAGTGCGGAAAGGCGGGCCCTCCTCCAGGGGGTGCCCCCTGTGGCCCGGCCCCTGGACCTCTACCAGGCCCTTCCCGCCATCACCGGCAAGCTGGAGCTGGAGTACGAGGGGGAGCTCCAGGGGGCGGAAAGGGTGGCCCGGGAGATCGTCCAGAAGGCCTTCGGCATGGTCCTCCCCCGGTACAGGGTGCGGGCGGAACCCATCCTGGTCTACTTTGAGGAGGGAAACCTCCTCACCGTGCCCGAGGGGGACGTGGAGGAGGCCTTGGCCCGCTTCGCCGAGGTGCCCGGGCTTCTGGAGGCGGCCCGGGCCCTTGCGGGGACGGAGGAAGGGGGCCACCTCCTCTCCGCGGCGGAGTTCGTCCTGGAAGGCCTGGTGGGCCGCAGGAAGCTCGCCCGGGGGGAGGCCAGCTACCAGGCGGCCCAGCGGGAAAGGAGCTATGGCAACTAGCCTTGAGAGGGAGCGGGAAGCGGTGCTGGAGGCCCTAAGGTCCCACCTCCAGGGCCTTGGGGTGCGCCTTTACCTCGTCGGTTCGGGGGCTAGGGGAACGCTTCGGCGGGGGTCGGACCTGGACCTGGCCCTGTTTTCGGAAAGGCCCTTGGCCCACCTCCTCCCCCTCCTACGGGAAGCCCTGGAGGAGGCCCCCGTGGTCCACCGGGTGGACCTGGCCGAGGCCGACCCTGCCTTCCGCGCCCAGGTCTTGGAGGAGGGGGTGTTATGGGGCGAGGTTTAGAGCGGCTGGCCGTGGCCCAGCGTGCCCTGGCCACCCTCTTCCAGCTTTCTGGGCTGGAGAACCTTTCTCCGGTGGAGCGGGATGCGGCCAGCCCGCGGTTTGAGTGCACCTTGGAGGATTTCTGGAAAGCCCTACAGGCCTATCTGCGGGAGGAGGGGTTGGAGGCGGCCTCGCCCAAGCGGGTCTTCCGCCTGGCGGGCGAGGTGGGGCTCATGGACGAGGAGGGGGTGCGCCTGGCCCTGCAGATGGGCGACGATCGCAACCTCACCGTCCGCACCTACAACGAGGCCCTGGCCCAGGCCATCTACCGCTGCTTGCAGGGCTACGCCCGTCTGATGGGAAGCGTCTTGGGGAGACTCCATGAAGGCCATCCGCTATAGCCGCTACGAGGGGGACCCGTCCGAGCTCAGCGCGGAGGAGATCCTCTCCCTCCTGGAAGACTTCCTCCTGGATTCGGGCTTCCAGGACCCCTTCCAGCGCTACGACCCAGATCCGGACCGGAGGCCGAGCCTCGAGGACCTTTACGACGCACTCCTCCAGGCCCTTCTGCAGAACGACCTGGTCCCCGAGGACTGGCTCCGGGAGGCCCGCTTTGCGAACCGCATGGAGGAGACCAGGCTCCACCGGGCCATCCAGCGCATGATAGAAAAGCTCCAGGAGGCAGGCTACCTGCGCCTGCCCGGGGAGGACCCCCTGGGCCCCGCCCAAGGGGGGTACCGGGGAGAGGCGGGGGAGGCCCGCTTTGAGCTCACGGAGAAGGCCTCGGACTTCCTGGGCCTGAAAAGCCTTAGGGAGCTCCTCGGGGCTCTGGGCCGCAACGCCCCCGGCCTCCACCCCACCCCCCACCACGCCCCGGGGGTGGAGCGGGTGGGGGAGACCAAGCCTTTTGAGTGGGGGGACCCCTTGGAGCTTCACGTCACCGAGACCCTAAAAAGGGCCCTGCCCAGAGGGCTTGAGAACCTGTTGGAAGAGGATCTCGTCATCGAGCTTGCCGAGTACACCGCGGCCATGAACACCTTGGTCCTCCTGGACTGCTCCCACTCCATGATCCTCTACGGGGAGGACCGCTTCACCCCGGCCAAGAAGGTGGCCCTGGCGCTCGCCCACCTCATCCGCACCCAGTTCCCCGGGGACCAGGTGCGCTTTGTCCTCTTCCACGACACCGCCGAGGAGATCCCCCTGGCCCGCCTGCCCATGGTCCAGGTGGGCCCCTACCACACCAACACCAAGGCTGGCCTCGAGCTCGCCCGTACCCTTCTCCGCAAGATGGGAGGGGAGATGAAGCAGATCATCCTCATCACCGACGGCAAGCCCTCGGCCATCACCCTGCCCAGCGGGGAGGTTTACAAGAACGCCTGGGGCCTGGACCCCCTCATCCTGGCGGAGACCCTCAAGGAGGCCACCCTGGCCCGGCGGGAGGGGATCCCCATCCACACCTTCATGCTGGCCCGGGAGCCCGAGCTTTTGGCTTTTGTGAAGAAGCTTTCCCAGATCACCCGGGGCAAGGCCTACCTCACCCACCCCGGCAACATCGGCCGCTACCTCCTCCTGGACTTCCTCAACAAGAAGGTGCGGAGGAACTGATGCTGAAGGTGCTTTTCCTCCTCCTTCCCCGCTTCCTGCTCCGCCCTAGGCCCTTGAGGCCTCCGCCCGCCTGGGTGCGGGAAGCCCCCTTTCTCCAAGCCCCCTTGCGCCTGGACCTCCCCTACTACCCGGCCCGGGGCGAGGGGGGCGTGGTCCTCATCCCTTGGGACGAGTACGCGGAGGAGGCGGAGGGAATCCTGAAAGGGCTCTAGCTGGTGGCTCTTCGGATGAGGGCGGCGAGGGCCTCCTCCACCTCAGGGGTGAGGTCCTTTAGGCCGAAGGCCACGGGGAAGAGGGGCCCCTCGTCCAGCTTGGCCGCGTCGGTGAAGCCCAAGGTGGCGTAGCGGGTTTTGAACTTGGAGGCAGGCTGGAAGAAGAGGACCACCTTTCCCTTTAAGGCGTAGGCGGGCATCCCGTACCAGAGCCTGGGGGAAAGGCCCGGAGCGTAGCGCCGGATCAGGGCGTGGAGGCTTTGGGCCAGGGTGCGGTCGGGTTCGGGCAGGGCCCTTATGGCCTCGAGGACCGCCTCCTCCCCAGCCTGGTCCTTCAGGCGCGCTCGGAGGGCGGCCTTTTCCTCCGGGGTCAGGCCCTTCTCAGCCATCTCCTTCCTCCAGGGCGTACAGGTAGTAGTGATACGGCCCCAGGTCAAAGAAGGCCTCCTCGTAGGCCAGGCCCTCAATGGGGGTTTCTGGGGGAAGGGGGAGGCGGAAGCTTCCCACCTCCAGGCCCTCCGGGAAGAGGCGGAGCACCCCCCGGGCCACCTCCTCGCTTTCCGTCTCGGGGTCGTTCAGGGGGGTTTTGAAAAGGCGCACCCTTTGGCCCTCCAGGCTCCTCAAGGGGCACCTGGGGTTCTGGAAGGGGGCGCGGAAGAGGAGGCGCTCCTCCACCTCCGCCACCTCCCCGTAGAGGGCGTAGCGGTCCAAGGGGAGGAGGGCCTTGCCGCTTTCCAAAAGGAGGAGGAAGCGGGTCCGGTCGTCCTCCTCCAGGACCACCGGGGCCTTGGCCCGGCCCACCCGCTCGTCCTGGTCCAGGCTCCCCTTTAGGAGGGCCTTGGCCGTCTCCAGGGCTTCTTCCCGGGTGCGGTGAAGGCTATAGGGGTTCACCTTGAAGAGGAGGTCGTAGCCCCTTGGCCCTTGGACCAACCAGGCCAGGTGGAGTTCAAAGAAACGCTGTTTCTGCCACTCGGGGTACACGCCCTATCCTAACCCATGAAAACTGTGAGATTTCCCCTTGCCCAAAACTTTCACCTGGTATACTCTAGGCCCCGTATGGCGCTGACGGAAGAGCGGGTCCTCGAGGCCCTTCGGCACGTCCTGGACCCCGAGCTGGGCAAGGACTTGGTTTCCTTGGGCATGGTGGGGGAGGTGCGGGTGGAGGGGGCGCGGGTGGACCTCCTCATCCAACTCACCACCCCCGCCTGCCCCCTAAAGGGCCAGATCGAGGCGGATATCCTGAAGGCGGTTAAGCCCCTGGGCGCGGAGGAGGTGCGGGTGCGCTTCGGGGGTGGGGTGCGCCCCCCGGAGCAGTACCCCATCCCCGGGGTCAAGCACGTGGTGGCCGTGGCCTCGGGGAAGGGCGGGGTAGGAAAGAGCACCGTGGCCGCCAACCTGGCCCTGGCCCTGGCCCGGGAGGGGGCCAAGGCGGGCCTATTGGACGCCGACCTTTACGGCCCCAGCCAGGCCAAGATGTTCGGCCTCGAGGGCCAGCGCCTCAAGGTGGATCAAAACCGCCGCATCCTCCCCCTGGAGGCCTATGGGATTCGGGTCCTCTCCATGGCCAACATCGTCCCTCCGGGCCAGGCCATGATCTGGCGGGGGCCCATCCTCCACGGCACCCTGAAGCAGTTCCTGGAGGAGGTGAACTGGGGGGAGCTGGACTACCTGGTGGTGGACCTACCCCCTGGCACGGGGGACGTCCAGCTCTCCCTGGCCCAGCTCACCCAGGTCTCCGGGGGGGTCATCGTCACCACTCCCCAGGAGGTGGCCCTCATTGACGCGGAGCGGGCCGCGGACATGTTCACGAAGGTCCAGGTGCCCATCCTGGGGGTCATTGAGAACATGAGCCACTTCCTCTGCCCCCACTGCGGTAAGCCCACCCCCATTTTCGGGGAGGGGGGCGGGAAGAAGCTGGCGGAGGCCCTTAAGGTGCGCTTCCTGGGCGGGATCCCCCTCACCCTTCCTCTAAGGGAGTCCGGAGACCGGGGGGTGCCCATTCTCGTCCAGGATCCGGAGGGCCCGGAGGCCCGGGCCTTTTTGCAGGCGGCCCGGGAGCTCGCCGCCGCCCTAAGCGTCCAGACCTTCCTACCTCTGCCCATGGTCTAAAATGGCCCTTCTCCTGGAAGGCACCAAAGAGCGCGCTCTGGAGCTTCTCCGCCTGAAGCCCTTCACCGCTAAGGAACTGGCGGAGACCCTGGGGATCAGCCGGGTGGCGGCGCAGAAGCACCTTCAGGACCTGGAGGCCAAGGGCCTGGTCCTTTCCGAGCTCAAGAAGTGCCCAAGCCGGGGCCGCCCCTATAGGGTCTACCGGGCCCGGGACGAGACCACCCCCTACGTGGCCCTCTGTGCGGACATGCTTTCGGGCTTGGAGCGCGTCTTGGGGAACGAGGGGGCGGTGGAGTTTCTCAAGGGCCGTTACCTGAAAGACCTGGCCGCCTTAGGCCTCGAGGGCCTCCCCTTGGGGGCAAGGCTGGAGCGCCTGGCGGAGTTTTTAAGGGCTCGGGGCTACGAGGCGGAGGTGGAGGAAAAGGACGGGGTCCTCTACCTCTGCCAGCGGCGATGTCCTAAGCTCGCCCTCTCCCAGGCCCACGGGACCCTCTGCCAGGCGGAGCTTTTGGCCTACCAGGAGGCTCTGGCCCTGCCCCTGGTGCGGGAGGAGCGCATCGCGGAGGGCGGCGCCTGCTGCCGCTACCGGGTGGCCCCCCTAGAATAGGGGGGTGTGGGTCTACCGCCTAAAGGGCACCCTGGAGGAGCTGGACCCCCTCCTTCCCGAGCTCTTTGACTGGGGGGCGAGGGGGTTGGAGGAACGGGCGGGGGAGGTCCTGGCCTACTTCCCCGCGCCCCTGGACCTTCCTTTCGGGGGCCGGTGGGAGGAGCTTCCCGACGAGGATTGGCTTGCTGCTTGGAAGCGCGACCTTAAGCCGGTGGAGGCGGGGCCCTTCGTGGTCCTCGCCCCCTGGCACGCTTGGAAGGGGGAGGGGAAAAGGATCGTCCTCGAGCCCGGCATGGCCTTCGGCACCGGCCATCACGAGACCACCCGCATGGCCCTGGCCGCCTTGGGCCGCTACGCCCATCCCGGAGGCAAGGCCCTGGACCTGGGCACGGGCTCGGGGATCCTGGCCATAGGGGCGGCCTTCCTCGGCATGGAGGCCTTGGGGATGGACATTGACCCCTTGGTCCTCCCCCAGGCGGAGGAAAACGCCCGCAGGAACGGGGTCTCCCCCCGCTTCCTCTGGGGAAGCCTGGAGGAGGCCCTGCCCCATGGGCCCTTTGACCTCCTCCTCGCCAACCTCTACGCCGAGCTCCACCAGGCCCTGGCCGAGGGGTATAGGCGGGTCCTGAGGCCGGGCGGCGTGGCCCTCCTTACCGGCATCCTGGAGGCCAAGGCGGGAGGGGTGGAGGAAGCGCTGGAGAGGGCGGGCTTTAGGGTTTTGGAGCGGGAAGGGGCGGGGGAGTGGGTCCTCTATGCGGCCACACCGCGCCTATAGCCCGGGGCTTTCCGGTGTCCTCCCCTTGCGGGAGGGCCGCCACCTGGTGGAGGTCCTGAGGGCGCGGGTGGGGGACCGGTTCACGGTCTTTGACGAGACCCGGGAGGCCCTGGCGGAGGTGGTGGACCTGGGCCCCCCTGTGCGTTACCGCATCCTGGAGGAGCGTACCCCAGAGCGGGAGGTGGGGGTGGAGGTGGTCCTCTACGTGGCCCTTCTCAAGGGGGACAAGCTGACCGAGGTGGTGCGGGGGGCCACGGAGCTCGGAGCCACCCGCATCCAGCCCCTCGTGACCTGCCACAGCGTGCCCAAGGGCATGGGGGAGGAGAAGCTTAGGCGCCTTAGGGCCATTGCGGTGGAGGCGGCCAAGCAGTCGGGCCGGCTTAGGGTCCCCGAGGTCCTTCCCCCCCTCCCCCTAAAGGAGGTCCCGGAGGTGGCCCAGGGCCTCGTGGCCCATCCTGGAGCGGGGGCGCGGGTGGGGGAGGTGCTGGACCCCGAGAGGCCTTTGGCCCTGGCCGTGGGCCCCGAGGGGGGGTTTGCGGAGGAGGAGGTGGCCTTCCTGGAGAGCCGAGGCTTTAGGCCCGTCACCCTGGGCCGGAGGATCCTCCGGGCGGAGACCGCCGCCTTGGCCCTCCTCGCCCTCTGCACCGCGGGGGTGGGGCGGTGAGGGGGCTCCTCCTCGCCCTCCTCCTTGTGGGGTGCCGCTACACCTTCTTCCCCCTGGACCCCGGTAAGCCCCCACCCCTCCAGCGCCCCTTCCTGGTGGCCCGGCTCCAGCCCGAGGGGGAGGAGGCCCGGCTTTCCCTAAGGGTGGAGCGCCTCCCCTCTCCGGGCTACCTCCACCTCAGGTGGTACCGGGGGGAGGCCCTTCTTTTGGAAAGGGCCCTCTTTCTGGAGGGGCCGGGCAACTACGGGCTTTCCCTGCCCCTGGGAGAGGGGTACCACCGCCTTCTTGGCCTTTGGGAGGGCGAGGTCCTCTTCCAGCTGGACCTGGGCACCCCCCGTCTACCGGACCCCGATGAGGAAGAGGACCAAGGGCAGGGTCAAAAAGGCTAGGAAGGTGGAGACCACCACGCTCCGGGCCACCCGGGTCGCGTCCTGGCCGAACTCCCGGGTGAGGAGGAAGGCGTTCACCGCGATGGGGGTGGCGGACTGGAGGACCAAAACCTGGTGCTCCAGCCGGGGAAGCCCCAGGAGGAGCCCCACCCCATAGGCCAGGAGGAGGCGGAGGCCGCTGGCGGTGAGCTCAAAGGCCCCCACTTGGAAAGGAGTTTTAGCCATCTGCATCCCCAGGGTGAGGAGGAGGACGGGGATGGCCGCCTGGCCCATGAGGCGCACCCCCTCGTCCAGGCGGAAGGGAAGCCCCACCCCAAGCCCCTTGAGGAGGAGGCCCAAGAAGAGGGCGTAGAAGAGGGGCAGGCGCAGGGTGAAGCGGAGGCCCTCGAGGAGCCCCCCACCCCGGATGAAGGCCGGCCCCAGGCCGAACATCACCGCGCTGGAGAGGATGAAGTAGACCACGGCCCGCAAAAGCCCCGCCTCCCCCAGGGCGAAGAAGGTGAGGGAAAGCCCCATGTTGCCGGAGTTGGGAAAGAGGCTGCAGACCGCAAGGCTTTTGGCCGTCCTTGGGCTTAGGCGAAGGAGGCGGGCGGCGAGGAGGATGGAGAGGTAAAGCCCCAGGTAGGTGAGGGCGAAGCC
>NZ_JBBIMD010000058.1:0-13950 GCF_037444525.1 Thermus sp.
CCGCCAGGAGGTCAAGGCCGAGGCAGCAAGCCTTAGACAAGAAGTGAAGGCTGAAATCGCAGGCCTGCGGCAGGAGGTAGAAGACAAGTTCAACAGCCTCCGGCAAGAGGTCAAGGCGGAGATCAACGCCGCCTTCAACCGCACCATGCTGGTCTTCACCGGGCTGGGGGTGGCCCTGGCCCTCATCACCCTCCTCCGGCCTTGAAGGGGTTTTCCCTGCTGGAACTTCTCCTGGTCCTGGCCATCTTGGGCATCGCCCTGGCCCTGGGCCTCCCCCGTCTGAACCCCGATGCCCAGGCGGTAAACCAAGCGGCCAGAGGCCTCGCCGAACAGGTGGTCCGCGCCCGGCTCGAGGCCATCCGCCAAAACGCCCCCGCCGGGCTTCAGGTCTTCACCGAAGGGGCCGGCGGATACGTGGCCTTCGTGGACCGGAACGCAAACGGGGCCTACGACCCTGGGGAAGAGGTCCAGACGGTGCGCTTCGGGGAAGGCCCCTGGGCCCGGGTGCGGCTTGCCCCGGAGAGGAGCGCCTTGGGCAACCTTCCCCTCCTCTTTGACCCCCGGGGGGTGCCGGCCAAACCCATCACCGCCACCATCGCCCTCACCGACCCCCCTGGCAGGCACCTGCGAAAGGTGGTGGTGAGCCAGGCCGGGCGGGCCCGCCTGGAGTAACCCCCCCTTTTGGGGGATAGGCAGGAGGCCCGGCGGGGTCCAAGCTAAGAAGCGTGAGAAAGGGGTTTTCCCTGCTGGAACTCCTCCTGGTCCTAGCGGTTTTGGGCCTTGTCTTGGCCCTGGGCCTCCCCCGTCTGAACCCCGATGCCCAGGCGGTAAACCAAGCGACCAGAGGCCTCGCCGAACAGGTGGTCCGCGCCCGGCTCGAGGCCATCCGCCAAAACGCCTTCGTGGGCCTCCTCCTGGACCCAAGCCTGGGAGCGGGAGGGGGCTATGCGGTCTTCATAGACGAGGACGCGGACGGAAGCCTGGACGCGGGCGAGCGGGTCCTCCAGGAGGTGCGCTTCGGCCAGGGGGACTGGGGAAGGGTGCGCCTCAGCGCTCCCCAAAGCCCCACCGTCCTCCCCTTTGACCCCCGGGGCATCCCCCAGGGCTTCGCCGGAACCGCCGTCCGCCTGCAAAACCGCGCGGGCACCTACACCCGCGAGCTTCGGGTTTCCCCCCAAGGGAGGGTGCTGTGAGAAAGGGCCTCACCATTCTGGAAATCCTCATCGCCTTGGCCGTGCTGGGCATCGCCTTCGCCGCGCTCCTCACCAGCCAGATTTCCAGCCTGAGGACCTCGGCCCAAAGCCGCTTCGCCTCCGACACCAAGGCCTTCGCCGTGCAGGTGCTGGAAGACCTCTCCGCCCAGGCCCTGAGGACGGAAACCAGCTCCACCCAAAACACCTACACCGACGAGGAGCGGGGCGGGGTCTACCGGAGCTTCTACTTCATTGACTACTACTACGGCTGCCCCACCCCGGTCACGCCGCCCACGGGCTCCGGCATCCGCACCGCCTTGAGGACGGTGGCCTGCAGCGGCCAAAGGACGAGCCCCGAGGGCATCCGGGCTGACTGGGACTACATCGGCGAGGGCGGGCGCTTTGGGGAAGGGGTGCTCACGGTGGTGGTCACCGCCACCCACCCCAAGGGGCCCAGGGTAACGGTGGGGCGCCGCATCACCTGCTACGACGTCTACCCCTCCCCCACCCACGACAAGCCCCGCCCCTGCCCCGAACCCGGAGGTGGAAGGCCATGAAGAGGCACGGCTTCACCCTGGTGGAGCTCTTGGTGGCCTTGGCGCTCCTGGTCACCGCCCTGGCGGTGGGCCTCCGTTACTTCGTGGCCACCGCGGAAACAGGCCGGCTCACCCAGGCGAAGGGCGAACTCCAGGACCGGGTGCGCATGGTCATGCAGGTGGTCTCGGGAGACCTGCAGCTTGCGGGGGCCAAGTACTGGACCCGGGGCACCCAGAGCGTGGGCTTCACCCTGGTGGGGGTCCTTTTGGGTGCGGACGGGGGGGCCAAGGACACCCTCACCCTCCGCTACGTGACGAGCCTCCGGGAGCAAAACGCTGCCTGCCGCCGGGTGGACTACACCTTTGACGGGGACACCCTCCAAAGGAGCGACGTGAACATCACCCCAGGAAGCGGCACCGAGTGCCTCACCGGCACCCCAAGCCCTCAAGCCCTGGCGGACGGGATCCTGGCCCTGGACATCCAGTACCTCTGCTCTGACGGGAGCGTGAAGAACACCCCGGACTGCGGTGCCAGCGCCTACCCCCGCTCCGCCCGCCTCACCGTGGCCGGGTATAGCCTCACCCCGGTGCGTGGCGGCGGGGGAAGCCTCACCACGGTGAGCGGCCTGACCCTCACCTGCCCTAGGGACAGGCTCTGCTACGCCATGACCCAGGAAGTCCTCATGCCCAACCTCAAGCCGGTCCAATAGGAGGGACCCATGAGAAAACCCAAAGGAATCGCCCTGGTGGTCACCCTAAGCCTCCTCCTCCTCGTCGCCCTCCTGGTCTTCGGCACCTTCTTCACCACACAGCTGGAGCTTTGGATCACCCGGAACGACACCTCCTCCGTCCAGGCCTTCTACGCGGCGGAGGCGGGGCTTCAGAAGTACAAGACCGCCCTCTTCCAGCAGTACGTCTGGCAGGAGCGCACCGGCGGGAACCCCACCACCGGCGGAAGCACGGTCTGCTACTCCAGCCTTAGCGCGGGGATTGACTGGAACCGAAACGGGGTCATAGACCCGGGTGAGGCCTTCACCGGCGACACCATGACCCTGGCCCAGAACGAAGCCGTGGTGGATGCGAATGGGCGCCCTGTGGGGCGCTACACCGTGACCCTGGTGCGCACCAGCGCCCCCCGGGTCTACACCCTCATCTCCCGGGGGGAGTCCTCGGGGGCCCGGGCCCGGGTCCAAGCCACCATCCTCCTGGAAACCCCTAGCCCCCTAAACCTCGCCATCTTCGCCGGAAGCGGTCAGGCCAACCGGTGGCTGAACGGCGGGGCCACCATCCGGGGGGGGATTTACATCGTGGGGGACCCAAACAACCCGGACCAGGAGGTCATCTCCTCCAACGGGAACTTCAGCCTCCTCAACTGGTACGACCTGAGGGCCTACGGCGACCTGCAAAACTACGTCACCGAGGCTAACCGCCAGGCCCAGGACCTCTGCGCCTCCTTGAGGGTGCAGTACGGCAAGATCTCCGTGGGGGGAAGCACCCAGATTGGGGAGCCGGATAACCGGGTGAAGGGGGTCTTCGTGGGCCGGGGCATGCAGGACATCACCGGAAACGCGGTGGACGTGTGCACCCGCACCAAAGGGGTCTGCACCGAGGCCATCGGGGGCTTTGACCTCTCCGACCCCCCCACCTTCCCCACCCTGGACGGCCCTGGAGGGTGCGGGGAGGGCAAGAGCTGGCGGCAGTGCATCCGGCAGGATGCCGCGAACAGCCTCCGCATCGTCCGGGGTAACCCCTTGCCCATCATCGGCTGGCCCCTCCTGGCTGCCCCTCCCCTGCCTCCCGCCTCCTGCCTAGCCGCCTTTGGCTCGAGCACGGTGCAGCTTGATGGGAACACGGTGGACTGCTCCTACACCCTCCCAAGCGGAGCCAAGGGAGGCTTCCGCTACCTCGCGGGCAACCCGGCCACCCTGGAGGTCTACGGCACCGTGGCCCTGGAGGGGTTTGACCTGGTCTTGAAGCGGGACACCCTTTACCAGGCCCAAACGGGAAACCGCAAAAACGCCACCCTGGCCGTGCTGCGCCAAGGGGGAAGTGGGGGGAACCTCACGGTGGGGGGTAACCTCCTCCCGAACCAATCTCAGGGCCTCTTTCCCGAGCACGTGCTGGGCTTAGTGGTGGAAAGGGACCTTTACCAGCAGGGGCGGTACATGGCCGCCCCCCTCTACGCCGGGGGCACCTTCCGCATCGTGAAGCAGAACGTGCTCATCGGCTCGGTGATGTCGGGCGAGTTCTGCACCACCAGCGCCGGGAACCAGACCTCCTGCAACGCGGGCCAGTCGGCGGAGGTGGTCTTCGTGAACACCGGGGCCAACAAGCCCTACGCCCTGCGCCTGGCGGACCGGGTAGCGGGGCGGTACGCTTTCCTCATCCTCTCCTATGAGCGGCGCTGAGGGGAGCCTTTCACACCCTTCCCCCATCCTGAGGCTGACCCCCCCAAAAGGGGGGGTTGACAAGGGGGGAAAGGGAGATAGATAATAGACCCCAGGAAGGAGGTGAAAAGGGTTAAGAAAAGGTAAGTTGAAGGTGCGGCGGTTGGTCGGCTGGAAGGCTGCAAGGCTCTTATGGACCGCGCACATCATCCCGCGCGGGGAATGATAGGAAAAGGATAAGGAGAGAAAGATGCGGAACGCGAAAGGTTTCACCCTGATTGAGCTCCTGATCGTCATCGCCATCATCGGCATCTTGGCCGCGGTGCTGGTGCCCAACCTGTTGAACGCTCGGAAGCGGGCCAACGACTCTGCTGCAATGGCTTACACCCGGAACTTGGCCACCGAAATCGAGGCTCAGCGCGACCCCACCACGGGCAAGGTCACTGTAAATACTTGCCCTGATAACGTCAACAAGCCTGCTATCGTAACCGACTGCACCGTTGAACGAACTAACCACGATACGGACTTCAAGATTACAGTTGAATACTCCAACGGTTCCGGCGACAAAGTTGAATACGACAGCGCGACGGGCCAGCTTAAAGTACTTAAAGTAGACGAGTAGTACGATAGTAGCGTAGCCTAGGTCTCATCGTAAGCCAACCCGGGCTAAAGAAGCCCGGGGTTGGTTTCACAGGAGGACGGGCCAATGAGGACTACCAAGGGCTTCGCCTTAGTGGAGTTATTGGTGGCTCTAGTCATCGTATTGTTGCTCCTCAGCCTCCTCTACCTTGCCGTCACTCCCACCCGGAAAAAGGCCAACCTCATTGCCGGCCAAACCTACGCCCGGAGCGTGGCCACCGACCTGGAAGCCCTGCGGGAGCCCTCCACCGGGGCCCTACCCCAAAACCTCACGGACTGCACCCAGGGGTTTGGTGCCAAACCTTCCACAGTCGTAGAGTGCACCATCTCCTACCCAGACCCCACCAACTTCTCCATCCGCCTCCGTCTGAAGGGAGCCACGCACTCGGAAGTGGTCTATGACGGTGCCACCGGAACCCTAGCCGTCCGCCCCTGAAAGGGGCAAGCCCATGGGCAGGGGGAGGCCAGGCCTCCCCCTGCCCCCTTACCCCACCTCAGCCCTCCAGGTCCACGCCCTCGTAGATGGCCTCCAGGGGGAGGCCCACCCCCAGGCAGGGCACCTCCACCGCCCCCTCCTCCACCAGCTCGTAAAGCCACCCCTCCGTCCCCCGGGTGTAGGCCTCCACCCTAGGGGCGCGGCTATCCACCAAAAGGTAGCCCTGGAGGCTTGGGATCTCCCGGTAGCGCCAAAGCTTCTCCCGGCGGTCTATGGCCTCGGTAGCCTCGGAAAGGACCTCCACCAGGAGGCAAGGGGCCTCCTCGTAGTGGGTGTGGGGAGGCTCCCCGGCGCAAACCACCATGAGGTCGGGGTAGTAGAAGGTCCGTTCGGAAACCCGGAGCTTGACCGTTCCCATGTAGACGCGGCACCCCCTGGCCCGGGCCTGGGGCCGGAGGAGGGCGTAAAGGTTGCCCACCAGGAGGTTGTGCACCCGGCTGGCCCCCGCCATGGCGTAGGGCACGCCCTCCACAAGCTCATGCCGGAGGGGCTGGCCTTCCTCCCAGGCCAGGTAGGCCTCGGCCGCCATGGGCTTTAGGACCTTAGCGGCTTTGCCCACGAGGGACATTGTACGCCCCAGGCTCCTCGAGCTCGAGGCCACCTCAAAAGTGCGCTATAATCACTTCCCGTCCCAGTTCCACGTACCGGTAAGCCGCCAAAAGCCCCACCAGCCGATCCAGCTCCCGCAGGAACAGCGCTTCCAGCTCCCGGTTGGAGATGTTGCCGGTGGAGATGAGGAGGAGCTTGTAGGGAGCCCCTTCCAGCACCAGGCTTCGGGCGAAGTCCCCGTCCTTGGTCACCACCACCCGCCCCTCCCGAAGGGAAAGGGCGTTGATCTCCCGGTCGGGTGTGGCGTTCCCCCGGGGAAGCTCCGAGGTGTGGAGGGCATCGTACCCCCGCTCTCGCAGGAGGCGCACCAGGCGGAAGGGCAGGTGGGCGTCCACCAGGAAGCGGGTCACGCCACCCTCAGCACCGCCCCCACCTCGCTGAGCCGAGCGGCGTAGAGGAGGGCGGCCTGGATATCCTCCCGCTCCAGGTCGGGGTAGTCCTCCAAGATCTCCTCCGGGGTCATCCCGCTGGCCAGAAGCTCCAGGATCACCCGTACCGGGTAGCGCAGGCCCCGGAGGGTAGGCTGGCCGTGGTTGATCTCCGGGTCCAAGGTAATGCGCCGAAGCAGCTCTTCAGGACCGCTCATGGCTCCAGTGTAACGGCCTGAAGGGCTTTAGGCCTTTACCTCACGCTGCCCGTCCGGGGTAGGGATAAAGGCCCTCCCGCCCCATGGCCTCGGCGGCGTAGAGAAGGGCCGCCTGTATGGCCTCCCGGGTTAGACGGGCTCAAGACCCTCCTGGAACGCCTGCCAGAAGCGTTCCGGGAGGAGGCGGCCGACTTTGCTCCCTCCCGAAGGCCACACGGAAGCCGACCTGAAGGAGCGCGGGTGAAGCCCGGAACCCTCTTCCGCGCTTTCCTAGGCCGCATAAACCAGCGCCTATACTCCTGGCTCACCGCCGGTCTCTAAGGGCACGCCCTCGTAGATGGCCTCCAGGGGGAGGCCCACCCCCAGGCAGGGCACCTCCACCGCCCCCTCCTCCACCAGCTCGTAAAGCCACCCCTCCGTCCCCCGGGTGTAGGCCTCCACCCTAGGGGCGCGGCTTTCCACCAAAAGGTGGCCCTGGAGGCTTGGGATCTCCCGGTAGCGCCAAAGCTTCTCCCGGCGGTCTATGGCCTCGGTGCCCTGGAAAGGACCTCCACCACCAGACAGGGCCCTTCCTTGTAGAGGATGGGGGTCCTCCGCGCACACCCCTTTGAAGAAGGAAGCCTAGGCCGAAAGCTCCTCCCTCAGGGCCCCTTTGGGCTCCACGTAGAGGGGGGCGAAGTTGGCCTCCTGCTCCAGGCGCACCTCCCCCAGGCGGAAGGCCTCGAGGAGGGCGGCAAACCCCACGGCCCGCTCCGCCCAGCCCTTTAGGGGGAGGCGGTGGAAGGGGGTGCGCCCCTTTAGGAAGGCCCTAAGGCGGGCCCAGGCCTCCCTTAGGCCAAAAGGCTCCTGGGGCAGGGCCAAGACCGCTTTCTTGAAGGGCCTCGCCGCCTGCCAAAGGGCCTTGGGGGAAAGCCTGGGGGCGGGCCTGGGCAGGGGGGGCGGGGCCACGGGGAGGCGGGGGCGCTTTAGGCGCTCCTCCAGGAAGGCCACCGTTTCGGAAAGGTCCAGGAGAAGCCGCACAAGGGGGGCCTCCTCCGCCCCTTCCTCCACCAGGGCCTTTTCGGGGGCCAGCTTCAGGAGAAGGAGCTCGGCCAGGATGGGGAGCACCTCGCTCCTCTCCCTTAGGGAAGGGGGAAGCTGGGCCAGGGCTTCCTCAATCACCACGAGAACGGGCACCGCCCTGGGGGAGACCCGCCCTCGCTTCAGGGCCTCCCGTAGCTCCCAGGGGGTGCCGGTGAAGCCGGGGAAGCGGACCTGGATCACCGGAGCACCGGCCGCTTCTTAGGCAGGAGGAGGCCCACCTTCTCCCGCACCTCCTCCATGGTGGCCTGGGCCAGGGCGCGGGCCCGCTTGGCCCCTTCCAGAAGGGCATCCATCACGTAGTCCGGCTCCTTCTTCAGGGCCTCGGCCCGCTCGCGGATAGGCCTTAGGGTGCGCATGAGGTGGTCAAAGAGGATGCGCTTCACCGTAAGGGTCCCCACCCCCGCCCGGCGGTACTCCTCCTTCAGGGCCTCCACCAGCTCCGGGGGGGCGAAGTAGGAGAGGTAGGTGAAGACCACGGTGCGGCTTGGGTCCCCGGGGTCGGAAAGGCGGATCCTCTGGGGGTCGTCGGGAAGGTGGCGGATCTTTTCCCAGATGCGCTCCTCAGGCTCCAAAAGGCCGATGGTGTTCCCCAGGGACTTGCTCATCTTGGCCTTGCCGTCTATCCCCGGCACCCGCGGGGCCTTGGGGTTTAGGAGGGCCTGGGGCTCGGGGAAGGTTTCGCCGAAGAGACCGTTGAAGCGGCGGGCGATCTCCCGGGTGAGCTCAATGTGTTGCACCTGGTCCTCCCCCACGGGGACAGTGTCCGCCTTGTAGATGAGGATGTCCGCCGCCTGCAGGACGGGGTACATGAGGAGGCCCGACCAGACGGTCTCCTGCCGGCTGGCCTTGTCCTTGAACTGGGTCATACGGGTGAGGTCCCCTAGGGGGGTGAGGGTGGTGAAGACCCAGGCAAGCTCGGTGTGCTCGGGCACGTGGGACTGGACGAAGAGGGTGACCTTTTCCGGGTCCAGCCCCGCGGCAATGTTCACCAAGGCGGCCTCAAAGGTGCGCTGGGCCAGGGTCTCGGGCTCGTAGGAAAGGGGGTTGGTGAGGGCGTGGTAGTCCACGATGCAGAAGAGGGCATCCCGCCCCAGCTTCTCCCCGAGCTCCACCCATTGCTTGATGGCCCCCAGGTAGTTGCCGATGTGGATCTCCCCCGAGGGCTGGATGCCGGAGAGAACCCGCTTCATGGCCTAAGGATAGCAAAGAAGCCGGAAAAGGCAAAAGGCCCCTTGCGGGGCCTTCTGGTGCCGGGGGCGGGACTTGAACCCGCACGCCCTTGCGGGCACATGACCCTGAATCATGCGCGTCTACCAATTCCGCCACCCCGGCAGACGCAAGGGTCATTGTAGAGGAGGGATCCCCTTCCGTCAAGCTTGACCCCAAGGCCAGAGACCGGTAGGCTATGGGGCAATGCGGCGGGGCATCCTGCTATCCCTAGACCGGGCGGGCCCGGTCTAGGGAAAGGGCGTTGCCGCACTCCCCCCGGGCCCACAAAGCCCGGGGGGTTTTGCCAAGGAGGGCTCATGGGAAAGACGCTGTACGAGAAGGTTTGGGAAGCCCACGAGGTGAGGAAGCTTAGGAACGGGCAAAGCCAGCTTTTCATAGACCTGCACCTCCTCCACGAGGTGACGAGCCCCCAGGCCTTTGGCATGCTCAAGGACCTGGGCCTTAAGGTGCGCTTCCCCCACCGCACCTTCGCCACCGTGGACCACATCGTCCCCACCCACGACCGCACCGAGCCCTTCCAGGACCCCCTGGCCCAGGCCATGCTGGACGCCCTTAGGCAGAACACCAAGGAGCACGGCATCGCCTTCTTTGACCTGGGGAGCGGGAACCAGGGCATCGTGCACGTGATCGGGCCCCAACTCGGCCTCACCCAACCGGGCATGACCATCGCCTGCGGGGACTCCCACACCTCCACCCACGGGGCCTTCGGGGCGGTGGCCTTTGGCATCGGCACCAGCCAGGTGCGGGACGTGCTGGCCACCCAGACCATCGCCGCGGGCAAGCTCAAGGTGCGCCGGATCAACGTAGAGGGGACCCTGGCCCCTGGGGTCTACGCCAAGGACGTGATCCTGCACATCATCCGCACCCTGGGGGTGAAGGGGGGCTTGGGCTACGCCTACGAGTACGGGGGAAGCGCGGTGGAGGCCATGGACATGGAAAGCCGCATGACCCTTTGCAACATGTCCATTGAGGGTGGGGCGCGCATCGGGTACGTGAACCCCGACGAGACCACCTTCCGCTACCTCGAGGGCCGCCCCTACGGCCCCAAGGGGGCGGAGTGGGAGGAGGCCAAGAAGCGGTGGCTCTCCTTCCGCTCCGACCCCGACGCCCACTACGACGATGTGGTCACCTTCCGGGCGGAGGAGATCGCCCCCACGGTGACCTGGGGCATCACCCCTGCCCAGGCCATCCCCATTGACGGGCGCATCCCCTACCTCTCCGAGCTCCCCGAGGAGGAGCGGCCCACCGCGGAGGAGGCCCTGGCCTACATGGGCTTCAAGGAGGGGCAGCCCATCAAGGGGGTGCCGGTGCAGGTGGCCTTCATCGGGAGCTGCACCAACGCCCGGCTTTCCGACCTGCGGGAGGTGGCCCGCCACCTCAAGGGGCACCGGGTGAAGAAGGGCGTGCGGGCCCTGGTGGTGCCGGGCTCGGAGTGGGTGGCGAGGAAAGCCGAGGAGGAGGGCATCGCCGAGGTCTTCCGCGAGGCGGGGTTTGAGTGGCGGATGCCGGGCTGCTCCATGTGCCTGGCCATGAACCCGGACCGCCTCCAGGGGGACGAGCTTGCCGCAAGCAGCTCCAACCGCAACTACAAGGGGAGGATGGGAAGCCCAAAGGGGCGCACCGTCCTCATGAGCCCCCTCATGGTGGCCGCGGCCGCCGTGGCGGGGGAGATCGCGGACGCCAGGGAAGTCTTTGGGATCGGGAGGTAAAGCCATGCTGGAAAAGTTCACCACGATCCGTGGCCGCGCGGTGCCCCTAAGGGGCGAGGACATTGACACCGACCGCATCATCCCCGCCCGCTTCATGAAGACCATCACCTTCGAGGGCCTGGGGCAGTACCTCTTCTACGACGAGCGCTTTGACGAGAAGGGGAACCCCAAGCCCCACCCCCTGAACGACCCCCGCTATAGGAGGGCCACCATCCTCCTGGTGGAGGCCGGTTTCGGCTCCGGCTCTAGCCGCGAGCACGCCCCCCAGGCCATCAAGCGCTACGGGTTTAAGGCCATCATCGGGGAGAGCTTTGCGGAGATCTTCTTCGGGAACGCCACCGCCATCGGCCTCCCCTGCGTGACCCTGGCCAAGGAGGACCTCGAGGCCCTCTTCCAGGCGGTGGAGGAAGACCCCTCCTTGGAGGTGGAGATTGACCTCGTGGGTAAGGAGGTGCGCTTCGGGGGGAGGGCCGCCCCCCTTTCCATCCGGGAGGAGGCGCGGGAGGCCCTGGTGGAGGGGCTTTGGGACCCCATCGGTGAGCTCTTGCAGGCCGGGGAGCTCCTGGAGGCGTTTGACCGCAGGCTCCCCTACCCCAGGAGGGCGGAATGAGGGTGGCGGTCCTGCCAGGGGACGGCATTGGCCCCGAGGTGACGGAGGCCGCCCTTAAGGTCCTAAGGGCCCTGGACGAGGCTCACGGCCTAGGCCTCACCTACGAGGTCTTCCCCTTCGGGGGGGCGGCCATAGACGGGTACGGGGAGCCCTTCCCCGAGCCCACCCGGAAGGGGGTGGAGGCGGCGGAGGCGGTGCTTTTGGGGAGCGTGGGGGGGCCCAAGTGGGACGGCCTTCCGAGGAAGATCCGGCCGGAAACCGGCCTCCTCGCGCTGAGGAAAAGCCAAGACCTCTTCGCTAACCTCCGCCCGGCCAAGGTCTTCCCGGGACTGGAAAGGCTTTCCCCCCTCAAGGAGGAGATCGCCCGGGGGGTGGACGTGCTCATCGTGCGGGAGCTCACCGGGGGGATCTACTTCGGGGAGCCCCGGGGGATGTCCGAGGCCGAGGCCTGGAACACCGAGCGCTACTCCAAGCCCGAGGTGGAGCGGGTGGCCAGGGTGGCCTTTGAGGCGGCGAGAAAGCGGCGGAAGCACGTGACCAGCGTGGACAAGGCCAACGTGCTGGAGGTGGGGGAGTTTTGGCGGAAGACGGTGGCCGAGGTGGCCCAGGGCTACCCCGACGTGGCCCTGGAGCACCAGTACGTGGACGCCATGGCCATGCACCTGGTGCGAAGCCCGGCCCGCTTTGACGTGGTGGTCACGGGGAACATCTTCGGGGACATCCTCTCCGACCTGGCTTCCGTGCTGCCCGGCTCCTTGGGCCTCCTCCCCTCCGCCTCCTTGGGCCGGGGCACCCCGGTGTTTGAACCCGTGCACGGCTCCGCTCCCGACATCGCCGGGAAGGGGCTTGCCAACCCCACCGCGGCCATCCTCTCCGCGGCCATGATGCTGGAGCACGCCTTCGGCCTGGTGGAGCTCGCCCGCAAGGTGGAGGAGGCGGTGGCCAAGGCCCTTCTAGAGACCCCGCCCCCCGACCTCGGCGGCCAAGCGGGCACCGAGGCCTTCACCAGGAGCGTGCTGGCCCACCTGCGCTAGGGGGAGAAGCCCCTTGCTACCATGAGGGCATGACCCGGCACCGGTTCAGCGTGGAGGACTTCCACCGCATGGTGGAGGCGGGGATCCTCTCCGAGGACGACCGGGTGGAGCCTTTGGAGGGGGAGGTGGTGGAGCCGAGCCCGGTGGGGAAACGGCACATGGCTACCGTTAAGAAGCTTATGGATGCCTTTTTTCCTCTTCAGGCCCGCCGTCAGGCTCTGCTACAGGTCCAAGACCCGCTCCGCCTTTCACCGGACACCGAGCCCCAGCCCGACCTCGCCATCCTTCGTTTTAGGGAAGATTTCTATGCGGAAAAAATCCCCGAGGCGGAGGACCCCCCTTTGGTGATAGAAGTGGCGGAAAGCTCCCTGGACTATGACCTCAAGGTGAAGCTCCCCCTCTACGCCAGGGCCGGGGTCCTCGAGGTCTGGGTGGTGGACCTGGAGAACCGGCGGGTCCTGGTCCACCGGAACCCCGAGGGGCGGGCCTACCGGGAGGCCCTGGCCTTAGGCCCAGGGGAAAGCCTGGACTTCTTGGGCGTCCGGATCCCTTTGGAGGAACTCCTATGAGAAAGACCCTCATCCTCACCGGGGCGAGCCGCGGTATCGGCAAGGCCCTGGCCCTGGAGCTGGCCCGCACCGGGTACCACCTGGTCCTGAACGCCCGCTCGGAAGAGCCCCTGAAGGCGGTATTGGAGGAGGTGCGGGCCCTGGGGGCCCAGGCGGAGATGGTGGCGGGTAGTGCCGGAAAAAGGGAGGTGGCCGAGGCCCTGGTGGAAAGGGCTAAGGCCCTTGGGGGCTTTTACGGCTACATCCACAACGCCGGGGTCCTCCATCCGGGGCCCTTCCTCTTTGAGCTGGCAGAGGGGCTTTTCCTGGAGGTCCTCGATGCCAACCTCATCGCCGGCTACCAGCTCGCCCGCTTCGCCTACCCGCACCTCCTGGCCCAAGGGGAGGGGCTTGCGGTTTACGTGGGCTCGGGGGCGGCGAAGAGCAACCTCCCTGGCATCGGGGCCTACGCCGTGGCCAAGGCGGCGGAGGAGCACCTAGCCCGGCAGCTGGCCACAGAGGCCCCGGAGGTGGCCTGCTTCATCTACCGCCCCGGGGTGGTGGAGACGGAGATGCAACGGGCCGCCCGGGAGGCCCAAGGAGGGGCGGCCCCGGTGCTCCAGCGGGTGTTCAGGGGGTACAAGGAAGAAGGCCGCCTCCTCACCCCCGAGGAGGCGGCCAAGGGCCTGGTCCGGCTCCTCCCCCGGGCCAGGAGCTTCCACGGCAAGATCGCTACCTGGAGGGACGCATGAGGTCAGACCGGATCAAGAAAGGACTGCAGCAGGCTCCCGCCCGGGCCATGCTCCGGGCGGTGGGGGTAGGGGACGAGGACTTCTCTAGGCCCTTCGTGGGGGTGGTGAACACCTTCACCGACGGCATGCCCTGCAACGCCCATCTCCGGCAGCTGGCCCTGGACCTGAAGGCGGGGCTTAAGGAAGCCGGGGTCTTCCCCTTTGAGTTTGGGGCCCCCGCCATCTCCGACGGTATCAGCATGGGCACCCCCGGGATGCGGGCAAGCCTCGTGAGCCGGGAGGTTATCGCGGACAGCGTGGAGCTCGTGGCCCAAGGCTACCTCTACGACGGGATGGCGGTGCTCTCCGCCTGCGACAAGACCATCCCCGGGGGGGCCATGGGGGTCATCCGCAGCGGCGTGCCGGGAATGGTCCTTTACGGGGGGACCATCGCCCCCGGGGTCTACGGGAACCGGAAGCTTACCATCGTGTCGGTCTTTGAGGCGGTGGGGCAACAGGCCGCAGGGAGGATCTCCGAGGAGGAGCTTTTGGAGATTGA
>NZ_JBBIMD010000059.1:0-13552 GCF_037444525.1 Thermus sp.
GCCAGCCGGGCTCCCTTCCACATCTCCTGGCCGATGGTGGTAAGCTGCATTCGTGGGGACCTCCTTCATGTTGGAGTGGTCCCCACATTTTAGTTGGGGCAGTCTCACATGTGTTTGTCCGAGCACAGGGGCAGGTGCCCCTGCCCCTTGCCCTAGCGGGCCGCCAGCGCGGCCAAGAACTCCTTGTTGCTTTTGGTCTTGGCCAGGCGGGCCAGGAGCATCTCCATGGCCTCCGCGGGGTCCATGTCCGCCAGGACCTTGCGGAGAAGCCACATCTTGTGCACCACCTCCTCGCCGAGAAGCAGCTCCTCCCGGCGGGTACCGGACTTCAAGATGTCTATGGCCGGGAAGATGCGGCGCTCCTCCAGGCGGCGGGAGAGGTGGAGCTCCATGTTGCCCGTCCCCTTAAACTCCTCAAAGATCACGTCGTCCATGCGGCTGCCCGTCTCCACCAAGGCGGTGGCCAGGATGGTGAGGCTCCCCCCGCCCCGGATGTTCCGGGCCGCCCCCAGGAAGCGCTTGGGGAAATAGAGCGCGGCAGAATCCAAACCCCCGGAGAGGGTGCGGCCCGTGGGCGGGGTCACCAGGTTGTTGGCCCGGGCCAGGCGGGTGATGGAATCCAGGAGGATCATCACGTGCCCCCCCTCCTCCACGATACGCTTGGCCCGCTCGTGCACGAACTCCGCCACGCGGATGTGGTTCTGGGGTGGCTCGTCAAAGGTGCTGGCGATGACCTCAGCCCCCTGGACGCTTTCCCGGAAGTCCGTGACCTCCTCAGGGCGCTCGTCAATGAGGAGGACGATAACCTTGATGTCGGGCTCGTTTTTGAGGACGGCGTTGGCGATCTTCTTGAGGAGGGTGGTCTTCCCCGCCTTGGGAGGGGCCACGATGAGCCCCCGCTGGCCGCGGCCGATGGGGGCCAGGAGGTCAATGACCCGGGTGGAGAGCTCGTCCGGGGTGGTCTCGAGGCGGATCTGCCGGTCCGGGAACTGTGGGATGAGCTCGTCAAACCGGGGCCGGTTCTTGGCCACCTCCGGGTCCAGGTCGTTCACCGCCTCCACCTTGAGGAGGGTGCCGTAGCGCTCGTTCTCCCTGGGAGGCCGGGCCCGGCCCACCAGGTAGTCCCCGGCCCTCAGGGCGTACTGCTTGATGAGCCCCGCGGAGACGATGGCCACCCGGGCGTCCATGTTGTGGAGGTTCTCCGTGAGGAAGCCGTACCCGTCTGGGCTGATCTCCAGGTAGCCCTTGACCAGCTTCAGGCCCTCCCCCTGGGTCTGCCGTTCTAGGAGGGCCATGATGAGCTGGTCCTTCTTCATCCGCTTGTAGCCCTCAATCCCCGCCTCCTGGGCCAGGAGGTGGAGCTCGGGCAGGATCTTGCCCGCCAGGTCCTGGTAGGAAAGGGGGGTTTCCTGTACGCTTTCCTTCTTCTTCATGGCTTAACCTTCTCCCAGTCTTCGGTGAACCGCTTCAAGCCGATGTCCGTCAGGGGATGCTTAAGAAGGGCCTTGAACACCGCGTGGGGCAGGGTGGCGATGTCCGCCCCCAAAAGGGCCGCCTCCGTCACATGGCGGGGGTGGCGGATGGAGGCCGCGATCACCTTCACGGGCAGGTCCTGCACCGCGATCATCTCCACAATCTCCCGCAGAAGCTCCCCCCCGTCCCAGGAGATGTCGTCCACCCGGCCCAAGAAGGGGGAAACGTAGGCCGCCCCCGCCCGGGCAGCAAGGAGGGCCTGGTTGGCGGAGAAGATGAGGGTCATGTTGACCCGGATTCCCTCAAAGGAAAGGGCCTTGCAGGCCTTGAGGCCCTCCTCCGTGGTGGGGAGCTTGACCACGATGTGGGGGTGGATGGCCGCAAGCCGCCTTCCCTCCTCCACCATGGCGGGGGCCTCGAGGGCCGTGACCTCCGCGGACACCGGCCCCCCCACCGCCTCGCAGATGGCCCTAAGGTGGGCCCTTAAGTCCTCCCCCGTGGGCTTCACCCCTCGGTCCAAAAAGGCCTTGGCCAGGAGGGTGGGGTTGGTGGTCACCCCCGAGAGGACCCCCCAGGCCGCGATCTCACGTATTTCTTCCAGATTGGCCGTGTCCAGGTAAAGCTCCATCCGCTTCTCCTTGTTCTAAAGGGAAATGAACCGGCTTAGCCTCAGCCTAGAACCCCCTAGGGGCGTTGTCAAGAAGGCCAAAGGGCTGCTAGCATGGCCTTAGCCGCCAAAGGGGGATTTTACCCCAGGGCGGCCAGGGTGTAAAGGCGAGGATGGGGAGAGTACCCCTTCCCAAGAGCCAAGAGCGAGCCGGGGAGGGTGGAAGCCCGGCGGTGAGGGAAGGCGGGAAGATCACCCCGGAGCCGCGGGAGGAAAGGGGGCTTGCCCCTGAGTAATGCCCGCCGGGTGCGCCCGTGATAGCGTCCAAAGGAGGGCCTGGGGTCTTCCCCAGGAAGCGCGGTGGTACCGCGGAAGCCTAGGGCTTTCGTCCGCGCCTTTAGGGCGCGGGCTTTTTCGTAGGAGGGGGTATGTTCAGGGAAGTGGGCGAACCGGACTTTCCCAAGCTGGAAGAGGAGATCCTGGCCTTCTGGAAGCGGGAGAAGATCTTCCAAAAGAGCGTGGAGGCCCGAAGGGGGCGCCCCCGTTACACCGTCTACGAGGGCCCCCCCACGGCCAACGGCCTGCCCCACGTGGGCCACGCCCAGGCCCGGAGCTACAAGGACCTCTTCCCCCGCTACAAGACCATGCGGGGCTACTACGTGCCCCGCCGGGCAGGCTGGGACACCCACGGCCTCCCCGTGGAGCTGGAGGTGGAGAAGAAGCTGGGCCTTAGGAACAAGCGGGAGATCGAGGCCTACGGCATCGCCCGCTTCAACGAGGAGTGTCGCCGGTCCGTCTTCACCTACGAGAAGGAGTGGGAGGCCTTCACCGAGCGCATCGCCTACTGGGTGGATTTGGAAAACGCCTACGCCACCCTTCAGCCCACCTACATTGAGAGCATCTGGTGGAGCTTAAAAAGCCTCTTTGACCGGGGCCTCCTCTACCGGGACCACAAGGTGGTCCCCTACTGCCCCCGCTGCGGCACCCCCCTTTCCTCCCACGAGCTCGCCCTGGGCTACAAGGAGATCCACGACCCCTCGGTCTACGTGCGCTTTCCCCTCAAGGATCCCGGGGCCTTGGGGCTTGAGCGGGCAAGCCTCCTCATCTGGACCACCACCCCCTGGACCCTGCCCGGCAACGTGGCCGCGGCGGTGCACCCCGGATTCACCTACGCCGCCTTCCAGGTGGGCGAAGAAGCCCTCATCCTGGAAGAAGGTCTAGGAAAAGCGGTTTTGGGGGAGGAAACCCCCGTCCTCAAGACCTTCCCCGGCCGGGCGCTGGAGGGCCTCCTCTACGAGCCCCCCTACCCCCAGGCCTTGGAAAGGGGTTACCTGGTGGTCCTGGCGGAGTACGTGAGCCGGGAGGACGGCACCGGGATCGTCCACCAGGCCCCAGCCTTCGGGGCGGAGGACCTGGAGACGGCCCGGGCCTATGGCCTCCCCCTCCTAAAGACCGTGGACGAGGAGGGGAAGCTCCTGGTGGAGCCCTTCCAGGGCCTTTTTTTCCGCGAGGCCAACCGGGCCATCCTGAGGGACCTCAAGGGGCGGGGCCTCCTCTTCAAGGAGGAAGGGGTCCTGCACAGCTACCCCCACTGCTGGCGGTGCTCCACCCCCCTCATGTACTACGCCACGGAAACCTGGTTCATCCGGAACACGGCCTTCAAGGAGGAGCTCCTCAAGAAGAACCAGGAGATCAACTGGGTCCCACCCCACATCAAGGAAGGCCGGTACGGGGAGTGGCTTAGGAACCTGGTGGACTGGGCCTTAAGCCGCAACCGCTACTGGGGAACCCCCCTGCCCATCTGGGTCTGTGAGGCCTGTGGGAGAGAGGAGGCCGTGGGGAGCTTCGCCGAGCTTAGGGCCAGGGCCAAGGAGCCCCTCCCCGAGTCCTTTGACCCCCACCGGCCCCATGTGGACGAGGTGGAGCTCGCCTGCACCTGCGGTGGCACCATGCGCCGGGTGCCCTATGTGATTGACGTGTGGTACGACTCCGGGGCCATGCCCTTTGCCTCGGTTCACTACCCTTTTGAGAACCAGGAGGAGTTTCGGGAAACTTTCCCCGCGGACTTCATCTCCGAGGGGATTGATCAGACCCGGGGTTGGTTCAACTCCCTGCACCAGCTTGGGGTGATGCTCTTCGGCTCCATCGCCTTCAAAAGCGTCATCTGCCACGGCCTCATCCTGGACGAGAAGGGGCAGAAGATGTCCAAGTCCAAGGGGAACGTGGTGGACCCCTGGGACATCATCCGCACCTTCGGAGCGGACGCTCTCCGGTGGTACATCTACATCTCCGCTCCCCCGGAGGCGGACCGGCGCTTCGGGCCCAACCTGGTACGGGAGACGGTGCGGGACTACTTCCTGACGCTTTGGAACGTATACGGCTTCTTCGTCACCTACGCCAACCTGGACCGGCCCAACCTGAGGGCGCGCCCCGCACCGGAAGCCCGCCCCGAGCTGGACCGCTGGCTCCTCGCCCGGATGCAGGACCTCATCCGCAAGGTGACGGAGGCCCTCGAGGCCTACGACCCCACCACCTCGGCCCGGGCCCTAAGGGACTTCGTGGTGGAGGACCTCTCCCAGTGGTACGTACGCCGGGGCCGCCGCCGCTACTGGAAGAACGAGGACGCCCTGGACCGGGAGGCGGCCTACGCCACGCTTTGGGAGGCCCTGGTCCTCCTCGCTAAGCTCACCGCCCCCTTCACCCCCTTCCTGGCGGAGGTCCTTTGGCAAAACCTGGTGCGGAGCGTCTTCCCGGAGGAGAAGGAGAGCGTCCACCTTGCGGACTGGCCGGAGGTGGACCCGAGCCTTTTGGACGAGGAACTCCTCCTCAAGATGCGGGCGGTGCTTAGGGTGGTGGACCTGGCCCGGGCCGCGCGGGCCAAAAGCGGGGTCAAGACCAGGACCCCCCTCCCCCTCCTCCTGGTCACCGCCCCCATCCCCTTGGAGCGGGAGGGCCTCCGGCACTTCGCCAGCGAGATGGCCGAGGAGCTCAATGTGAAGGAGGTGCGGGTGCTGGAGCCTGGGGAGGAGGTCCTCACCTACCGCGTCCTCCCCAACCTGCCCCTCCTTGGGAAGAAGTACGGGAAACGGGTGCCGGGGATCCGCGCCGCCCTAGAGAAGGAGGCAGAACGGGTGGCCCGCCTGGCCCTGACGGGCGAGCCCATCCCCTTGGAGGTGGGGGGGGAGACCCTGGTGCTGGCCCCTGAGGAGGTGCGCCTCGAGGCCCAAGCCCCCGAGGGGTACCTGGCCCTGGAGAAGGAAGGGTACGTGGCCGCCCTGGAGGTCAGGGTCACGGAGGAGCTCAGGCTGGAGGGCCTGGCCCGGGACCTCATCCGCCACCTGCAGCAGGCCCGGAAGGAGATGGGCCTCAAGGTCTCGGACCGTATCCAGGTGGCCTACCAGGCGGAAGGCCCCTACCGGGAGGCCTTAGGGCGCTTCGGGGCGAGGATCGCGGAGGAGGTCTTGGCCCTAAGCCTGGTGGAAGGGGAGCCCCAAGGCTTCCTCACCCGGCTGGAGGACGAGGAGGGGAAGGCGGTCTTCGGGCTGGAGCGGGCCTAAGTGCCCCGCGGAAGCTTTCGCTTCGGCGGGGACCCCAGAAAAAGGGCCCGAGCACCCTTTTCCTCCAAGTCCCATGGGCATTTTTCTATACCCGGGCGCTTAGCGCGGTGGGGGTGTGCATAAACCACCCCCCAAGCCCAGGCGGGGTGGTATAGTGCCCCCGTGCAGGACCTAAGGGAACTCCTAAAGCGCCTGGAGCTGGATGCCCTTTACGTCACCAAGCCCGAAAACGTCCGCTACCTCTCCGGCTTTCCCCACCCCGAGGACGCGGAGGTCCTCGTCACGGAGGAAGGGGCCTTCCTCCTCACCGACCCCCGCTACCCGGAGGCCGAGCGGGAAAGCCGCCTCCCCGCCAAGGTCCTAAAGCGGGATGAGAAGGCCGCCCTCCTCTCCGGCCTCCGGGGCCGGGTGGGGTTTGAGGCGGCCCACCTCCCTTATGCCCGGCTCATGGCCTTAAGGGAGCTGGCCCCCGCGGAGTGGGTGCCCACGGAAGGGGCCATAGAGGCCCTCCGCCTGAAGAAAACCCCGGAGGAGGTGGAAGCCATAAGGAAGGCCCAGGCCCTGGCGGAGCGGGCCTTCCTCCACGCCCTAGGCCTCCTGAAGCCGGGGGTGAGGGAGCGGGACGTGGCCCTGGAGATGGAATACTTCGTCAAAAAGGAAGGGGGTGAGGGGGCAGCCTTCCCCCCCATCGTGGCCTCGGGGGTGCGGGGGGCCCTGCCCCACGCGGGGGCCTCGGACAAGCCCTTGGCGGCAGGGGAGCTTGTGACCCTGGACCTGGGGGCCCGGGTCAAGGGCTACGCCTCGGACATGACCCGCACCGTGGCCCTGGGGCAGGTGGATGGCCCCCTGAAGGAGGCCTTCTTCGCCGTTTTGGAGGCCCTGGAAAGCGCCCTGGAGCTCATCAAGCCCGGAGTGGAGGCCAAGGCGGTGGACGCCCGGGCCCGGGAGGTCTTGAAGGCGCGGGGGCTTGACCGGTACTTCGTCCACTCCCTGGGGCATGGGGTGGGCCTCGAGGTCCACGAGGCCCCCGCCCTCTCCCCCTATAGCGGCCAGGGCCCGGGGCCCCACCTGGGCCTGGTGTTGGAGCCGGGGATGGTGGTCACCGTGGAGCCCGGGGTCTACCTTCCCGGGGTGGGCGGGGTGCGGATAGAGGAGCTGGTCCTGGTGACGGAAAAAGGGGCCGAGCTCCTCTCCACTCTGCCCCGGGGGTGGCAGGCGCTCTAAGCCTCGGGAGGGCCATTCGTTGAGAAATCTCGTACGCCTCGCCGCCCTGATGGGGGCGTTTGGACTGGGGTACCTCCAGGGAGGCCCCGTTCTCGGGCTCTTCCTCTCGGGGCTAGCCCTTTTGCTGGGTAGAGGCCTGGCACCGGCCCGGCCTTCCCCACCCTCCAAGGCGCAGCCGGGTGCAGAGGAGCCCAAGCCCCCAAGCCCAGAGGCTAGCCCTGTAGAGGTTGAAGAAGCCCCCCAAGGCCTTTCTTCCGAACAGGAGCGGGCCTTCCTGGCGGTTACCCAAAGCCCCCACCCCGCCCACCTTATCACCGGCCCTGCGGGCACCAGTAAGACCACGCTCCTCTACGCCCTCCAGGAGTTTTACAAAGGACGGGCCGTGACCTTAGCCCCCACGGGCACCGCCGCCCTGCAAGCCCGCGGGCAGACCGTCCACTCCTTCTTCCGCTTCCCAGCCCGGCTCCTCCGCCACCGCCACCCCGAAGACATCCGCCCTCCAGGACCCCGCACCCCCTTGCGCAAGGCCATGGAGCAGATGGAGGTGCTCATCCTGGATGAGGTGGGGATGGTGCGGGTGGACCTCCTGGAGGCCGTGGACTGGGCCCTTCGAAAAGCGCGAAGGCGTCTGGAAGAACCTTTCGGGGGGTCAAGGTTCTCCTCCTGGGGGATACCCGCCAGCTGGAACCCGTGGTGCCGGGCGGGGAAGAGGCCCTGTACATCGCCCGCACCTGGGGAGGACCCTTTTTCTTTCAGGCCCACGTGTGGGGAGAGGTGGCACTGAAGGTGCACCACCTCCAAGAAAGCCAGCGCCAACGGGAAGACCCCCTCTTCGCCGAACTCCTGAAGCGGTTGCGCCAGGGCGACCCCCAAGCCCTGAAAACCCTCAACCGGGAAGCGGTGAGGCCGGACGGCGGGGAGGAACCGGGAACGCTGATCCTCACCCCCCGGCGGAAGGAAGCGGACGCCCTTAACCTAAAGCGCCTCAAGGCCCTCCCGGGTAAGCCCCTGGAGTACCAGGCCCAGGTCAAAGGGGAGTTCGCGGAAACGGACTTCCCCACCGAAGCCTCCCTGACCCTCAAAAAGGGCGCCCAGGTCATCCTGCTGCGGAACGACCCCTTAGGGGAGTACTTCAACGGAGACCTAGGCTGGGTGGATGAGGTGGAGGCCGAAGCCCTAGCGGTCCGGCTGAAGCGCAACGGGCGGCGGGTGGTGGTCCGCCCCTTCACCTGGGAAAAAATCGTCTACACCTACGACTCCGAAAACGAAGAAATCAAGCCCCAGGTGGTGGGCACCTTCCGGCAAGTGCCCGTGCAGCTCGCCTGGGCCCTCACGGTGCACAAGGCCCAGGGGCTCACCCTGGATAAGGTCCACCTGGAGCTGGGGCGAGGCCTCTTTGCCCACGGCCAACTCTACGTGGCCCTCACCCGGGTCCGCCGCCTCAAAGACCTTAGCTTAAGCCGCCCCATCGCCCCCACGGAACTCCTCTGGCAGCCCGAGGTGGAGGCGTTTGAAACGCGCATTCAGGAGGGAACATGGCAAAAAAGCTACGGCTGGCCCTCGTCTTAAGCCTGGCGCTCCCCCTTGCCCTGGCCCAGACCTACACCGTCAAGGAGGGGGACACCCTCTACCGCATCGCCAAGGCCCACGGGCTCAGCGTGGCGGAGCTTAAGCGCCTGAATGGGCTCACCTCCGACCTCATCCGCCCCGGGCAGGTCCTGCGGGTGGGGCAGGGAGGGGAGAAGGAAAGGCCCCGCTTCGTCCAGGAAGGCCTTGCCGTGTGGTATGGCCCCGGTTTCCACGGCCGGAGGACGGCCAGCGGGGAGGTTTACGATATGCACGCCCTCACCGCCGCCCACCCCACCCTCCCCTTCGGCACCCGGGTGCGGGTCACCAACCTGAAAAATGGCCGGAGCGTGGTGGTGCGCATCAACGACCGGGGGCCCTTTGGGGGGCGGTACATCATAGACCTCTCCTACGCCGCCGCCCGGGCCATCGGGGCCCTTTCGGCCACGCGGGTGCGGGTGGAAACGGTAGACTAGCCCGGGCCATGGCACGAACCGTAGCCTACGGGTTTCACCTCTCCATCGCCGGGAAACGGGGCGTGGCGGGGGCGGTGGAGGAGGCCATGCGGCTTGGCCTCACCGCCTTCCAGATCTTCGCCAAAAGCCCAAGGAGCTGGAAAACCCGCCCCCTAAGCCCCAAGGAGGTGGAGGACTTCCGGGCCCTCAAGGAGATGGCCGGGGGCATCCCCGCGGTGATCCACGCCTCCTATCTGGTGAACCTAGGGGCAGAGGGGGAACTTTGGGAAAAGAGCGTCCAGAGCCTGGCGGACGACCTGGAAAAGGCCCGGGTCCTGGGCGTGGAGTACGTGGTGGTCCACCCCGGGTCTGGGCCCCCGGAGCGGGTGAAGGAAGGGGCCCTGAGGGCCCTTAGGCTTGCGGGGGTGCGGCAGAAACCCGCCCTCCTCCTGGAGAACACCGCCGGGGGGGGGGAGAAGGTGGGGGCGCGCTTTGAGGAGTTGGCCTGGCTCCTGGAGGACACCCCCTTGGGGGCCTGCCTGGACACCTGCCACGCCTTCGCCGCGGGGTACGACGTACGGGAAAACCCAGGAGGGGTCCTCTCCGACCTGGACCGCACCGTGGGGCTGGAGCGGGTTCCGGTGATTCATCTGAACGACTCCCAAGGGGATCTGGGAAGCCGCATAGACCACCACGCCCACCTCCTCCAGGGGCGGATCGGGGAGGGGCTTAAGGGGGTATTCCTGGACCCCAGGCTCAAGGGCAAGGTCTTCATCCTGGAAACCCCAAGGGGCCTCGAGGAGGACGCCTGGAACCTAAAGGTCCTTAGGGGTTGGCTAGGGGGCTAGAGGAAGAGGCCAAAAAACGCCCCCCGCACCGCCCTAAGCACCACCTGGATGGAGGGCTGGAGCACGGTGAGGATGAGGAGGAAGGAGACCCAGGCGTAGCGTTCCAGGCTCCAAAGAAAGGGGTGCCACGCAAGGGGCAGGAGGCTTTGCAGGATTTTGGACCCGTCCAAGGGGGGGATGGGAAGGAGGTTGAAGACCGCCAGGACCAGGTTGATGGAGCTGGCGAAGAAGGCGGAAAGGGCCAAGACCCCCACGGGGGCAACCCCCTCCCCCCGGAAGGCGAGGAGGACCTCCAAGGGGGAGAGCCGCCAAAGGAGGCGCACCAAAAGGGCAAAGAGGACCGCCAGAAGGAGGTTCACCACGATGCCCGCCACGGACACGGCGAAAAGCCCCAAGCGGTAGGGCCTCAGGAAGGCAGGGTTTACGGGCACGGGCTTGGCCCAGCCGAAGCCCACCAGGAGGAGGAGCAGCGTGCCCAAGGGGTCCAGGTGCCTCAGGGGGTTTAGGGTGAGGCGGCCCAAGCGCTTGGCGGTGGGGTCGCCGAAGCGCCAGGCGGCGTAGGCGTGGGCCGCCTCGTGCAGGGCGAGGCTGAAGGCGAGGAGGAAAAAGGCCAGGAAGAAGGCCAGGGGGTCTTGCCGCAGGAGGGCGATCATAGACCAAAAAGCCGGTAGAGGTTGGCCAGGAGCCCGGAAAGCCCCTGGACCACAGCCCCCGTCACCCCCGTGTAGGAGAGGATCAGGAAGATGACGATGAAGCCCAGGGGCCCATAGGAAGCCAGGCGCTCCAAAAAGCGGCGGGCCTCGAGGCCCCCCACGGCGTAAAGGGCCTTGGCCCCGTCCAGGGGAGGCACGGGGAAGAGGTAGATGGCCGCGTGGAGGAGCATGACCCGCTGGGCCACCATGAGGCCCTCCCCGAAGGGGTAGGGCAGGAAACGGGCGAGAAGGCCATAGAGGAAGGCCGCGGCGAAGAAGCCCAAAGGCCCCATGAGGGCCACCAGGGCCCCCTTGCGGCCCGGGAGGCGGCTTGGCACCTCCTTGGGCCAGCCGAAACCGAGGAGGAGGAGGAAGACCAGACCCAAGGGCTCGAGGTGCACCCGGAGGTCCAGGCTCAGGAAGCCATAGCGCCTGGGGGCGAACTCCCCGTAGCGGTCCGCAAGCCAAGCCTGGAAGAGGTTGTGGAGAAGGAGGCCGAAGACGGCAAGGGCAAAGACCACCAGGAAAACCGGGGGGTCACTCAGGAGGGGAAAGAGTCCCATCGCCCATCAGTTTACGGGCTAGGGCCATCTCCTCCTCAAAGGTGCGGACCTCCCCCCTCGCCCGGGCCTCCGCCACCCGCCTGAGGATCTCCCCCACCCTGGGCCCCGGGGAAAGCCCCAGGGCCAAGAGGTCTCGGCCCCTTAGGACCCGGCGCCTTTCCCTAAGCCAGGCCTCCTTTTCCGGGAAAAGGGCGAGGAAGGCAAGGCGGAGGGGCTCCTGGGCCAGAGCCTCCCGCTCCTCCTCCCGCCACTCCCCCTTGAGGAGGAGGGCCAAGGCCTCCCTAAGCCTCTTGGGCACGCCCAAGGCCTCGGCCTTGGCCAGGGGGTCTTCTTGGTGGTAGAGAAGCAAGAGGAGCCGGGCCTCCATGGGGGCATCGGGAGGCAAGGGGCGGAAAGCCTCCTCCGAGGGAAGCCTCAGGCCGTAAAGGGCCCTTAGGGCAGAAAGCTCCTCCAAAAGCCTTAGGGCGGGGTAGAAGGTCTCCTCCTCCAGGGTGAGGAAGAGCTCGTCCCGAAGGCGGCTTTGGCTGGCCTGAGCCAGGACCTCGGGGAGGAGGGCGGGGGGAAGGTGGCGCAGGGCTTCCTCCGCAAAGCGGAAGCCAAGCCGTGCCGCAAGCCTCGCCCCCCGCACGATGCGGCTTGGGTCCTCCACGAAGGAAAGGGGGTGGAGGGGTCTGAGGAGGCGGGCCTCCAGGTCCTTAAGCCCCCCGTAGGGGTCCAGAAGCTCCAGGGTGTCCAAGGCCAGGGCCAGGGCGTTCACCGTGTAGTCCCGCCGCTCCAGGTCCTTGGCGATGGGGGCGGGGCGCACCTGGGGCAGGGCCCCGGGGTAGGGGTAGACCTCCTCCCGGCTTTCCGCGAGGTCCACGGTAAGGCCAAAGGGAAGCCGCACCCGCGCCGTTCCGAAGGCGTAGTGGTGGCCAAAGCTCCCCCCAAAGCGCCCCACAAGGAAGCGGGCCACCTCCAGGGCCCTTACCCCAGGCTCCAGGACCAGGTCCAGATCCGGCCCAAAGCGGCCGAGAAGGGCATCCCGCACCGCCCCCCCCACTAAGTAAACCCCTTTGGGAAAGGCCTCCTTAAGGGCCGAAAGGACCCGCCTCGCCCCCTCGGGCAAGGCCTCCCAGATCCTCTGCCCCACGGGTTTTTCCCCCTCTTGGGTCTTCCGGTAAAGGTCCGTGCGGGTGAAGATGCCAAGAAGCCGCCACCCCTCCCCCACCCGCTCCCCCACCAACACCCGCCCGCCCCCCTCCTTGAGGTGGGGCTCCACCTGGGAAAGGGGGAGGTTAGGGGGAAGGATCACGGCCCGGGCCAGGAAGCCCTCCACGGGGTGGTCCTCGAGGCCGAGGCGCACCGCCTTCCTGAGGTCCCGCCTACGGGCGATGCCCAGCACCCTCACCCCTCCGGGCAAAGGCTCCACCACGGGCATGGCCCCGTACCCCCGCTCTTCCAGCACCCTTAGGGCTTCCCGCACCGTGGTGGGGCTCAAGGTCTCCACGGGGGCGGTCATGCGCTCGGCCAGGGTGGGCTCGGGGGCCAGGTGGGCGGGAAGGCTTTCCACAAGGGCCTGCACCGCCCTCCTCACCCCCTTTCGCACCCGGGCGAAGGCCGCCCGCGGGTGCCCCCCACCCCCCAGGGGGGCAAGCCAGCGGGCCACGTCCAGCCGCTCCTTGCTTCGGGCGATGAGGAGGGTCTCCCGCCCCAGGCGGAGGACCAAAAGGACCCCATCCGCCTCGTAGAGGTCCAGGAGGAGGTGGGCCAAGGGGGCTAGGGCCGGCACATACCCCTCTTCCTGGGCTCGGGCGAGGAGGAGGCGGAACCCCCTTCGCTCCACCACCTGGGCGTTCTTCAGGAGCTTCAGGAAAACCCCCCGGGCCTCCTCCCCCACCCCGGGCCGCACCCAGTCCCGCACCCTATAGGGCTCGGCCCCCCGTTCCAGGAGGAAGAGTGCGGCCTCAAGGTCCTCCTTGGTGGTGCTCGGGAAGCTGAAGCCCCCGGTGTCCTCCCAAAGGCCGGCGTAGGCCAGGGTGGCCTCCAGGGGGGTGAGGGGAAGGCCCCGCTCCTTAAGGAGGGGGACGAGGAGGCTTACCGTGGCCCCCACGGGGGCCACCTTTCCCCCCACCGCAGGTACGTCCCCAGGACTTGGGGGGTGGTGGTCAAAGACCAGGAAGGGCACCCGTCCCACCAGGGCCTTCAGGGGCCCGATGCGCTCGGGGCGGGCGTTGTCCACCAGGACCACCTCCCGCACCTCCTCCAGGGGGATCTCGCCCGCAGGCACCAGGTCCAGGCGGTCTTCCAAGAGGGGAAGGAGGGCCTTCAGGGGCCCCTCGAGGCCCCCCACCAGGGCCAACACCCCGGAGAAGAGCCTGCCCGCCAGCACCATGGAGCCCAGGGCGTCCAGGTCCAGGTTCTCGTGGGCGGCGATGACCCGCACGGAAGACCAGTCTACTGTGCTCGGACAAACACATGTGAGACTGCCCCAACTAAAATGTGGGGACCACTCCAACATGAAGGAGGTCCCCACGAATGCAGCTTACCACCATCGGCCAGGAGATGTGGAAGGGAGCCCGGCTGGC
>NZ_JBBIMD010000060.1:0-13469 GCF_037444525.1 Thermus sp.
GTCCGTTTCCCATCCGGGCGGTGCAGGTGGATGGGGGTAGCGAGTTTATGGCGGAGTTTGAGGAGGCCTGTAGGGGTTTGGGCATCCGGTTGTTTGAGCTTCCTCCGCGGAGTCCCAAGTTGAATGGGCATGTGGAGCGCATGCAGCGGGCGTTTCGGGACGAGTTTTACACGCGTCCTCTGCCTTCTGGGATTGAGGGGCTTCAGCGGGAGTTGGATGCGTATTTGGACTACTACAACGGGCGGAGGCTGCACCGGGCTTTGGGGGGTCTTGCGCCCTTGGGGTTCCTGGCTAAGCTCAAGGAGGAGGGGGTCCCCACAGAGTCTCAAATGTGCTGGCCAACTACATCTAGTTGCCTTTTCCCGCTCCTTGTCCTAGCATGGGGCTGAAGCCGCCCGAAGGGGGTGGCCTTCCGAGCTTTAGGAGGTCAAAGTGGAAACGTTGCGCGTCTCTTCCAAGTCCCGTCCCAACTCCGTGGCCGGTGCCATCGCGGCGCTTTTGCGCACCAAGGGCGAGGTGGAGGTCCAGGCCATCGGCCCCCAGGCGGTGAACCAGGCGGTGAAGGCCATCGCCATTGCCCGGGGCTACATCGCCCCCGATAACCTGGACCTGGTGGTGAAGCCCGCCTTCGTCAAGCTGGACCTGGAGAACGAGGAGCGGACCGCCCTGAAGTTCAGCATCAAGGCCCACCCCCTGGAGTCTTGAAGCCCAAGACCCCAAGGGCCTTGGCCTTGCGCCTCCTCCTTAAGGTGGAGGAGGGGGCTAAGGCCCAGTTTGTTCTGGACCAGGCCCTGGACCGCCTGCCCTGGCCCGAGCGGGACAAGGCCTACGCCACCCACCTGGTCTACGGGGCGCTCCGGCGGCTTTACCTTCTGGACTTCCTCTTAGAACCCCACCTGCCCCGCCCCGAGCGGCTTCCTAAGGCCATCCGCTGGACCCTCCGCCTGGGGGCTTTGGAGTGGCTTTTGGGCAAGGAGGACCACGCCCGGGTCCACCCCTGGGTGGAGGAGGCCAAGGCCCACCATCCCAAGCTAGCGGGCCTGGTGAACGCGGTCCTCCGCCGCCTTAGGCCCCGGGAGGCCCCCCCTTGGGTGCGGCTTTCCCTCCCTGAGTGGCTCCTTCGGGCCTGGCAGGGCCTTTTCGGGGATCTCTTCTTCGCCGAGGCCCTGAACGAGCCCGCCCCCCTTTTCGTCACCGCCTACCGTGAGGTGGAGGGCCTCCCCCCGGGTCCCTTGCCGGATAGCTACGTCTGGCCTGGCCCCAAGGCGGACTTCCCCGCCCTTGGCCTTCAGCCCCAAAACCCGGCCTCCCTCTTCGCCGCCAAGCTCCTGGAGGCCCTCCCCGGGGAAAGGGTCTTGGACCTCTGCGGGGGGGCAGGGCTTAAGGCCTTTTACCTGGCCTCGAGGGGGGCGGAGGTGGTCTCCTACGACCTGAACCCCAGGCGCCAGGCCGCGGGGCGGAAGACGGCGGAGCGGCTTGGTCTCGAGGTGGCCTACCGCACCCAGGACCTGCGGGCACCCTTAGGGGAAAAGGCCCTCAAGGTCCTCCTGGATGCCCCCTGCACGGGAACCGGCACCTTGCGCGCCCACCCCGAGCTCCGTTACCGCCTCGCCCCCGAGGCCCCGAAAGAGATGGCCCGCCTGCAAAGGGCCCTGCTGGAGACCGCGGCCGCCGCGGTGGAGGAGGGGGGCGTTTTGGTCTACGCGGTCTGCGCCCTCACGGAGGAGGAGGGGGAAGGGATGGTGCGGGCCTTTCTGGAGGACCATCCGGAGTTTACCCCCGAGCCCTTCTCTTGCCCCTTGCCCGTCCTCCGGGCGGGGCTTGGGGTCTACGTGGCCCCTCTTGAGGGCCTGGACGGGTTCTACTACGCCCGGCTCCGGCGGGCTAAACTCTAACCTATGAAGCTCGCCTTCGTGGGCTTAGGGAAGCTCGGGAAGAGCATCCTAAAGGGCATCCTGGAGAAGGGCTTCCTGGCCCCCGGGGAGATGGGGGTCTTGGGGCGCACCTATGAGCGGAGCCAGGAGCTGGCCGCCCCCTTTGGCCTCCGGCCCTTGCGCCCGGAAGACCTTCCCCAGGCGGAGCGGGTCCTCCTCGCCGTCCAACCACGGGATTTCCCCGCCCTGGCTCCCCTCCTGGCCCACCCGGGGGTGGGGTACATCTCCATCATGGCCGGGGTGTCCACCGCGGTCCTGGCCCGAAGGCTGGACAACCGCCGGGTGGTGCGCACCATGCCCAACCTGGCCGCGGTGATCGGGGAGAGCTCCACCGCCCTCACCGCCACCCGCGAGGCCCGGGAGGCGGGGGATCTGGACTTCGCCCGGGCCCTTTTCGCCACCGTGGGGGACGTGTACGAGATCCCCGAGCACCTCTTTGACCCCTTCACCGCCATGTCCGCCTCCGCCCCCGCCTACCTGGCCCTGGTGGCCGAGGCCCTGGCGGACGCGGGGGTGAAGATGGGCATGCCCCGGGCCCTGGCCCTGCGCCTGGCGGCGGAGGCCTTGGCGGCCACGGGGGAGCTCCTCAAGGGCCGCCACCCCGCCCAGCTTAAGGACGAGGTGGCAAGCCCAGGGGGCACCACCATCCACGGCCTCCACGCCCTCGAGGCCCGCGCCCTCCGCGCCGCCTTCTACGAGGCGGTGGAGGCGGCCACCAAGAGGGGCCACGAGCTTGGGGAGGCGGAGTGAGGTCCCTTCTTTTCCCCCTCTTCCTGGCCCTAGCCCTGGCCCAGCCCCTTCCCCCGAAAGGGGGGCGGTACATCTACTCCGACGGTACCCTGCAGGAGCTCCTCCCGGGGGAAGGGGTGTACCGGCTCCGTTACCTCAAAGGGGGCGAGGCCTTCCGGGAAGACCGGCTCCGCCTGGCCCTCGAGGGGGTCCACCTCCTGGGGGTGGAGCTTTCCGGGCGGTACTTCCCCTTTGACCCTCCCCTTTTCCTCTACCCCCATGCCCCCTACCCCGGCCAGGCCTACAGCGGAAGCGCCCGCTTCCAGGGGCAGAAGGTGGCCCTCTCGGGGCGGGTGGAGGGGCTGGAGGGGCTTAGGGTGGCGGCCGGAGCCTACAACGCCTGGCGCATCCGCCTGGCCTATACCACGGAAAAGGGGGGGACGGAGCTTAAGGAGGTGTACCTGGTCCCGGGCCTGGGGGTGGTGGCCTTCCGCGTGGGGAGGAGTTGGGTGGAGCTCCTCCGCTTCACCCCCTTCTAAGGGCGTAGCGCAGGATCTCCCCGTACATCCTGAGGCGGTGGCGGAGGCCCGCGAGGAGCCCCCGCTTTTCTTCCTTCATCACCTGGCTCACCCCCCGTAGGGGGAGGTAGCGGACCCGCCAGCCTGCTTCCTTGGCGTGGCGGGTGAGGAGGAGCTCCAGGTCGTAGCGGGCACCCTCGAGGCCCGGCACCCCCCTCAAGGCCTCTGTCCGGAGGGCCCTTTGCCCCGAGAGGAAGGGGGTGAGGCGCATGGCCAGGTCGGTGGAAAGCCGTCCCCCCCTGAAGACCCCCACGGCCATCTCCACCTCCCCCTGGGCCACAGGGCTGAGGAGGGCGAAGAGGTGCTCGGGGCGGAGGCCCATCAGGTCCGCGTCCAGGAGGAGGACCAAAGGGGTTTCCACCCGCTTAAGCCCCTCCGCCAAAGCCCCCCCCTTGCCCCGGTTCTGGGGGAGGCGCACCACCTCCGCCCCCGCCCGCTGCGCCTCCTCCGCCGTGCGGTCTTTTGAAC
The DNA here is from genome assembly GCF_037444525.1 of Thermus sp. Taxonomy (GTDB): domain Bacteria; phylum Deinococcota; class Deinococci; order Deinococcales; family Thermaceae; genus Thermus. The sequence continues at coordinate 3,710 of NZ_JBBIMD010000060.1, forward strand.
CGTCGTCCGCCACCACCACGGGGAAGCCGGCTTCCCTTGCCACCTCCACCACCCGGGCAATGGTGGCCTCCTCGTTGTGGGCGGGGATGAGGACCGTGGCCTCCACCTTAGCCCCCAAGAAGCCTACGGATGTCCTGGAAGGTCACGGCCAGGATGAGGAGGAGGAGGAAGAGGAAGCCCAGGTAGTGCACCGCTGCTTCCTGCTCCGGGCGCAGGCGGAAGAGGCGGCCCAGGAAGAGGAGGAGGATCCGCCCCCCGTCCAGGGCGGGGATGGGGAGGAGGTTGAAGAGGGCCAGGGAGAGGTTGATGGCTGCGGTGAGCTCCAGGAGGCGGAAGAGCCCCTCCTTGGCCGCCCGGCCCGCCTCCGCCACCAGGCCCACAGGGCCCACCACCCCGCTATCCGGGTTGCCGGAAAGGGCCCCCACCACCCCCCCTACCAGGGCCCGCACCATCTGGGGGAGGAACCCCACCGAGCGGGCCACCGCCAGCCCCACCCCCTCCAGGAAGCCCACCTTCCTGAAGCGCACCTCGGGCTGGTAGACCACCCCGAGCCTTTCCATCCCTTCCCGCCAGGTGAGGCCAAGGGTCGCTTCCTCCCCCCCCCGCAGGACGGTGAGGGTATGGGTCCCTGGGGTCTTCACCCGGTTGATGTCCTGGGGGGCGGAAAGGGGGAGGCCATCCACCTGAAGGAGGACATCCCCCGCCCTAAGCCCCGCCCCTTCCGCGGGGCTACCGGGCAGGACCTCGAGGATAACCGCCCGCCCCGTGGCCTCCGGCACCCCCTGGGCGCTGAAGAGGTAGCCCAAAAGGGTCCAGGCCAGGAGGAGGTTCATGAGGACCCCGGCCACCAGGACCAAAAGCTTTCCGGGGAAGGGGAGGGCGTCGTACCCTCGGCCCTTTTCCTCCGGGAGGAGGCCCTCGATGTCCGCGTACCCCCCCAAGGGGATGGCGGAAAGCCGCCACTCCGTGCCCCAGGCGGCCCTTCTCAGGAGGACGGGGCCAAACCCGATGCTGAAGGCTTTGACCCGGACCCCCTGGACCCTCGCCGCCAGGTAGTGGCCGAGCTCGTGCACGAAGATGCTCACCCCGATGATCACCAAAAACCAGATGAGGCTCATGCCCACCTCTTGGCCTCTTCCCGGGCCCAGGTGTCCACGGCAAAGAGGTTCCCCCATGTTAGGGGAAGGCTGGGGACCTTTTCCAGGACCTGGGCCAGCACCTTGGGGATGGCGGTGAAGGGGATGCGCCCCTTTAGGAAGGCCTCCACCGCCACCTCGTCCGCGGCGGAGACCGCCACCTGGGCCACGCCTCCCCGCCTTCCCGCCTCGTAGGCCACCTCCAGGGCGGGGAAGCGCTTTGGGTCTGGGGGTAGGAAGGTGAGGGTTTCGGGGAGGGGGAGGTCTTTCAGGAAGGTTTCCGCCCGTTCCGGGTAGGTGAGGGCGTACTGGATGGGCAGGCGCATGTCCGTGGGGCCAAGCTGGGCCTTCAGGCTCCCATCCCTAAAGCGCACCAGGCCGTGGACGTAGGCCTCGGGGTGGACCAGGACCCGGATCCTCTCCAGGGGGAAGCGGAAGAGCTCCTTGGCCTCCAGGACCTCGAGGCCCTTGTTGAAGAGGGTGGCGGAGTCCACGGTGACCTTGGGGCCCATGCGCCACCTGGGGTGGGCCAGGGCCATCCCCGGCGTGACCCCAGAGAGGTCCTCGGGCCCCTTGAGGAAGGGCCCGCCGCTTGCGGTGAGGATGAGCTCGGCCACGTCCTCCCGCCTCTCCCCGAGAAGGGCCTGGAAAAGGGCGGAGTGCTCCGAGTCTACGGGAAGGATCTCCGCCCCAAAGGCCTCCACCTCCTGCCAAAGGAGGGGCCCCGCGGCCACCATGGCCTCCTTGTTGGCCAGGGCGATGCGCTTTCCCGTCCTGGCCGCCATGCGGGTGGGCCCTAGCCCCGCCAGGCCCGGGATGGCGGCCACGGCCACCTCGGCCTCCAGGGCCGCCACCTCCTCAGGCGTCCCCAGCTTGACCCCGGGAAAGCGGGCCTTGAGCTCCGGATGGAGGGCCTTTTCCGCGGATACCAAAAGGGGCCGGAACTCCTCTATTTGCTCCAGGAGGACCTCCAGGTTCCTCCCTGCCGCCAGGCCCACCACCCGGTAGCCCCTTAGGCGGCAGACCTCAAGGGCCTGCCGGCCGATGGATCCTGTGGACCCTAAGATCACCACCCTTTTCATGTGAAGAGCACCACCAGGTAGTAGGTGAGGGGGAAGGTGAAGAGGAGGCTGTCTATCCGGTCCAAAAGCCCCCCGTGCCCGGGCAGGAAGCGCCCGGAGTCCTTCACCCCGCAGTAGCGTTTCAGCATAGACTCCGCCAGGTCCCCCACCTGGGCCGCCAGGGAGAGGAGGAGGCTGAAGAAGAGGAGCTCCAAAAACCCAAAGGGAAAAACCTCCTGCACCAGGCTAGTATAGGCCACCATGGCCAGGAAGCTCACCAGGATGCCCCCCAAGGACCCCTCCACGGTCTTGCCCGGGCTGATGCTAGGGGCGAGCTTGTTCCGGCCGAAGAACCGCCCCGCAAAGTAGGCCCCGATGTCCGTGGCGAAGCTGGCCACGATGGGGAGGGAGAGGATCCAAAGGCCAAGCCCGGCATCGGGGGTTTCCCGGAGAAGGAGGACGTAGCCCAGGTTCCAGGGAAGGTAGAGGAAGGCGAGGAGGGTGAAGGCCAAGCGGGGGAGGTTGGCTCCCTGGAGGAGTTCAAAGCCAAAGCTTCCCAGGAGGAAAAGCCCCAGGGCCACCTCCCGCCAAGGCACCTGGGGAAAGTGCCAGTGGAGGGGGGGGAGGGAGAAGAGGTAGAGGAGGGTCCCCCCCAGGAAAAGCCCCGGGAGGTGGAGGGCGACGCCCCTTTTGGCCAGCATCTCCTTAAGCTCCAGCCCCCCAACCCAAAGGACAAAGAGGAGGGTGGGGAGGATGAGGGGAAGCCCCGCCCAAAGGACGAGAAGGAGCAAAAGGGCCCCCACCAGGGAGGAGCCCACCCGTACGGGCAGGTCATCCTTCACCGTTCCCCCCAGGGGGTTAAGGGCACCCCTTGCATCAGCCCAGGATCTCCGTTTCCTTCTTCTCCGCCAGGTCGTCCACCTTGGCGATGAACTCGTCGGTGATCTTCTGGATCTCCCCTTCCGCCCGCTTCACCTCGTCCTCGGAGAGGTGGAGCTCCTTAGCCAGCTTTTTCAGGGTGTCCAGGGCCTCCCGGCGGAGGTTGCGGATGGCGATGCGCCCCTCCTCCGCGTAGTGCCGGGCCGCCCGCACCAGCTCCTTGCGGCGCTCCTCCGTGAGGGGGGGGATGTTGATGTAGAGGGCATCCCCCTTGTTGGCGGGGTTCAGGCCCAGGTCGGACTCCCGGATGGCCTTCTCAATGGCCTTTAGGGCGTTCTGGTCCCAGGACTGGACCACCAGGGTACGGGCGTCCGGGGCGGTGACCGTGGCGATTTGGTTCAGGGGCACGTGGGTGCCGTAGTATTCCACCTTGAGGTGAAGGAGGAGGGCGGGGTTGGCCCGCCCCGTGCGCAGGCCAGAGAGGTTGTGCTCCAGGGCCTCGAGGCTCTTTTGCATGTGGGCTCGGGTTTGGGCGCAGAGGTCTTTCAGCGTCATGGCTCCCTCCTAAGGGTGGATGAGGGTTCCCACCTTTTCCCCCTGGATAATACCCACCAGGGCGCCGGGTTTAAAGATGTCAAAGACCACGATGGGAAGGCCCGCCTCCATGCACAGGGTGATGGCGGTGGAGTCCATGACCTGCAGGCCCCGGTTCAGAACCTCCAGGTAGGTGAGCTCGTCAAAGCGCTGGGCGCTAGGGTTCTTCCGGGGGTCGTCGGAGTAGACCCCATCCACCTTATTCTTGGCCATGAGGACCACCTCCGCCCCCACCTCCAAGGCCCTTAGGGCGGCGGCGGTGTCGGTGGAGAAGAAGGGGTTCCCCGTCCCCCCGCCGAAGATGACGATCCGTTCCTTCTCCAGGTGTCTCAGGGCGCGGCGGCGGATGTAGGGCTCGGCCACCTGGGTGATGGTGAGGGCGGTCTGGACCCGGGTGGGGATCCCTAGGGCCTCGAGGGCGTCCTGCAGGGCCAGGGCGTTCATGATGGTGGCCAGCATCCCGATGTAGTCCGCGGTGGCCCGGTCCATGCCCACCCCCTGCCGGGCCCCCCGCCAGAGATTCCCCGCCCCGATGACGATGGCCAGCTGGACCCCCGTCTCGTAGGCCGCCTTGATCTCCCGGGCCAGGGCCTTGGTGGCCTCGGGCTCTATGCCGAAGCCGTTTTGGGTGAGGAACTCACCTGAAAGCTTGAGGAGAACCCGTTTGTACCGCATGGCAGGAAAAACCGGGGCCCTAAAGGGGTAGGGCCCCGGGATGCGCTCATGGCCTATGCCCCCAGCTCAAAGCGGCAGAAGCGCCGCACCACGATGTTTTCCCCGATCTTGGCGATGGCCTCCTGGATAAGCTCCTTTACCCGGATCTTGTCGTCCTTCACAAAGGGCTGCTCCAGCAAGGCCACCTCCTCCAGGTACTTCTTCAGCCGCCCCTCGGCGATCTTCTCCGCGATCTGCTGGGGTTTGCCCTCGTTTAGGGCTGCCTGGATGTAGATCCGGCGCTCCTTTTCCAGCTCCTCCTCTGGGATCTCCTCGGCGGAGACGTAGCGGGGGTTCATCATGGCGATGTGCATGGCCAGATCCCGGGCCAGGTTCTGGAAGAGCTCGTTCCGGGCCACGAAGTCCGTCTCGCAGTTGAGCTCCACCAGAACCCCCACCCGCTGGTTGTGGTGAATGTAGTGGCCGATGACCCCTTCCCGGGCCTCCCGGTCCGCCTTCTTGGCAGCCTTCATGGCCCCCCGCTCCCTGAGAAGCTGGACCGCCTTTTCCTCGTCCCAGCCTGCGTCCTCCAGGGCCTTCTTCACCTCCATCATGCCGGCCCCGGTGGCTTCCCGGAGCTTCTTGATGATCTCCACTTGGCTCACGCTTCCACCTCCTCGTCCCCAGAGCCCATCTGGGCTTGCCGCTCCGCTTCCTCCACCAGGGCCAGGGAGGGGGAGGGTTCCACCACCCCACCCCGGGCCTCTATGATGAGGTCCGCCGCCCGGGAGAGGATGAGCTGGATGGAGCGGATGGCATCGTCGTTGCCGGGGATGATGTAGTCCACCAGCTCAGGGTCGGAGTCTGTGTCCGCCAGGGCCACCACAGGGATGAAGAGCTTGCGGGCCTCCCGCACCGCGATGGCCTCTTTGGTGGGGTCCACGACAAAGACGGCGTCTGGAAGGCGCTTTAGGCGGCGGAAGCCCGAGAGGTACTTTTGTAGCCTCTCCAGCTCGTGCTTGAGGCGCACCTGCTCCTTCTTGGGGCGCTCGTTGATCTCCTCGGAGGCGAAGAGGGCTTCCAGCTCCTCCAGGCGCTGCACCCGGGCGGAGATGGTGCGGAAGTTGGTGAGCATGCCGCCCAGCCAGCGCTGGTTCACGTAGGGCATCCCCGCGCGGTCCGCTTCCATGCGCACGATGTCCTGGGCCTGTTTCTTGGTGCCCACGAAGAGGATCGTGCCCCCGCGCATGGCGAGGTCCTCCAGGAAGCGGAAGGTGCGCTCCAGCTCCACCATAGTCTTCTGGAGGTCAATGATGTGGATGCCGTTGCGCTCCGCGTAGATGTACTTGGCGAACTTGGGGTTCCACCGCTTGCGCTCGTGGCCGAAGTGGACCCCGGCCTCTAGGAGCTCCTTGACGCTGATTTCTACAGGCATATTCCTCCCACCGGGGAAGGTTGGGCTTGGCGTTTCCCGTGCGCCGGCCTCTTTCCCAAGGGACCTTCCCCTGCCCAAGGGCTGGTCCGGCACACCCCTCCGATTATAGGCCGCCCTCCGCCTTTACGTAAGCCCCCCCTTTGGCCTATACTCTCCTAGGCTTGGGGCGGTAGCTCAGAGGGAGAGCACCCGCCTTGCAAGCGGGAGGTCCGGGGTTCAAATCCCCGCCGCTCCACCAAGTCAGGGACGAGGAAATCCCCCGGGGTCTCCCCCGGGGGTTGGCGTTTTACTACCCCTTGACTACCCCTTGTCTTTGCCAAGGGGGTCGAGGTGGCGGAGGGTCTGTTTGAGGTCTTCTTCGGAGACGCGGGTGTAGTGTTGGAGGGCCACGGCGAGGCTTTTGTGGCCTGCGAGGGCGGCGGCGAGCTTAGGGTTTTTGGTCTCCCGGACGACGCGGGTGATGAAGGTGCCCCGGAGGTCGTGGAGGCGAGCGCGGGGTACTCCGGCCTTCTTGAGGACGCGGAGCCAGGTGCGCCGGAGGTTGCTGGGGTGGACGGGGTTACCCGTGGTGGAGGGGAAGACGAGGCCCTGTGGGTGGTACAGCTCTTCCAGGACCATGCGTTCCCGGTGGGCGAGGAGGACTTCCTTGGCCTCTTCGGTGAGGGGGAGGACGCGGTTGGAGCCGGAGGTCTTCGTGGGGCCGAGGATGGGTTTTCCGGTGCGGGTGTTGACGGTGAGGGCGCGCCGGATGTGGAGGAGGTCTTTTTCGAAGTCGATGTCGGACCAGAGGAGGCCGAGGACTTCTCCCCGGCGGAGGCCGTAGGCGGCGAGGAGGTAGAAGGCGGGGTAGAGGCGGTGGGTCTTGAGGACTTCCAGAACGCGGCGGAGTTCTTCCTCGGAGATCTCGCGGCCCACTTCCCGCTGGGGGAAGCGGGGGAGGACGGTGCGGTCCACGGGGTTTTCGTGGAGGCGACCGTAGCGCACGGCCCGTTCCAGGGCGGCGTGGAGGAAGTTGCGGACGTGGGTCACGGTGGAGCGGCTGTACCCCTCCTGGGCGAGGGCGCGGAAGAGGGCTTCCAGGCGCTCTGGGGTGAGGTGGTCCAGGCGGGGTGAGCCGAGGCGGTCCACCACGAGCCGGGTGTAGCGGGCGTACTCGTTGAGGGTGTTTTCCCGCCTTCCCTCGGCCCGGGCGGCCTCCGCGTGGGCCTCCAGCCACTCCAGGAGGCCCGGAGGCTCCTCGGGGTCAGCCCGGGTGAGGCCGTAGGCCAGGGCGAGCTTGCGGCGCAGAAGCTCCGCCTTCCGCGCGTTCTCCCGGCTCCTGGGACCGGGGGAGTAGAAGCTCTTCCGCTTCCCCCCCACGGTGAGGCGCACCTCGTAGACCCCCAGGTCCTCCCGGTAGCGCACAGAGCCCTCCCCTTTCCGGTTCCGCTTCGGCATAAGGGACATGATACCGACACCTGGAAGGGCTTGACGGAAGGCGGGTTTTCTACTATAGTTGTGGTGAAAGGAGGCAGAGGATGATGGAGAAACTAGAAGAGGCCAAGTTGGTGTACGGGATGGAGGAGGCGGCGTGGGCGCTTGGGGTGTCGTCCACGCAGGTGCGGAACTGGATTCGCAAGGGAGCGTTGAAGGCGTTTCGTGTGGGGCGGCGGGTGTTGATCCGGCGGGAGGTCCTGGAGGAGTTCGTGCGGGAGATGGAGGCGGGGAGGGTGACCACCTAGCCTCGCCTTCCCCGCCGCCTCCTACCTTCTCTCATCAGAGCGGGGGTAGGGGGCGGAAGCCCTTTCGCTGACCGGAGACTCCGAGGTCTCCGTGGAGTTCGCGCGGAACACGGTGGAGCTCTGATTACACGGAAAGCTCCGTGTATTCCGTGTCTTTCAAGGGATTGCGTGGTCAGGTGTCTACAGGGTAGATGTTGACTTCGCGGGGTCTACACGAGGTACAGGGTACGGTGGACCGTTGCTACAGGGTGTTCCGTGACTTCATCGTGACCGCCCTGAAGAAAGAGGAGGGGAGTCACGGGGACGACACCGAATCTACGGTAGACATCGTGTCTTCCAATAAGACGACCGCGTTTTTGAAAACTGGCGACATCTTCACAGATTTATACCCTTGTGGTATGCTGTGATTGGAGGAAAGCACCGCACCCGCGATGGATGCGGTGAAGAGCAGGGTATTCAGGGTAAAGCCTTAAGTTTTTTAGAGGGGAACCCTTGGTGGAAGTTTCGGACCACGCTGATCACGGGTCCCCAGATTTTTGCGTCTTCGGGGAGAGGGATGTCTTCGTAGAGGGGGTTGACGCTTTCGAGGTAGAGTTGCTTGTTTCGTTCCGCGAGTTTTTTGACCACGATGCCGTTTCCCGGGATGCCCACGGCCACGATGGCCCCGGTGAGGGGAGGGGTTTCCGTGTCCACGATGGCGTAGTCGCCTTCATAGAGGAGGGGTTCCATGGAGTTTCCGGTGATCTTCACCGCGAAGAGAGAGGTCTCCTTTTTGCCCTTCATTGGGGGCAACCAGAAGAGCATGAACTCTCTCGCGTCCTCAAAGGAGGGGGAGCCAGCTCCTCCCTCTACCACGGGGAGGCGGTAGGGGTGGACTTCGGAAGCGTTTTGAGGGGTTTCGGTGTAGTGCGTCCTCTCTTCTTTTGGTGTACTCCAGGCTTTCAGCAGGTGGTCTATGTCTTCTTTTGTGAGTCCGTAAGCTTGAAGCAATCGGAGCATTCGTTCGGCGGAGACATGTCTTATATCCCTCTTGCCGGTTTCAATCATGGAGACATAGGTCTGGTCCACCCCTGCACGATACCCTATATCTGATTGGGTCAGCCGAGCCCGTTCCCGTAGCGATCGGAGAAACCGACCGAACTCCTTTGCGGAGTATTGGGCAACTAGATCCCAGTCAATGTTACGAGTTTTTTTTGTGTCGTCCCATGTCCAAGCCATTACTACTATACTTTCCTCTTTGTCTTACCCATGAGCAAGACCCCTAGAAGGGGAAGGCCGACAGAAGAAGTCTGTGAGGCGTTTTACCCGTTGACATTTGGCTACTAGTGTCGTATGTTCCTATACGAGGAGGTTAGTCATGCGCGGGTTGCGGGAACTCAGGGGAATGGTTGGGATGACCATAGCTGAGCTCGCGCGAGCAACCGGGTTGTCGCGCAGTTACTTATGGAGACTGGAACGAGGCGAGAGAAAGCCGGGTGTCAAAGCTGTTTTCCCTATAATGAGGGTATTTTCTGAGCGCTTAGGAATTCCCGAGACGGCGGTTTTGGAAATTCTAATGGGTAAGAGGGTTGCGGAGGCTTTTGCGTACAAGCCACCCTCTGGTAGAGAGCCTGCTCCTCGTTACCTCACTGTAGACCAGGCGGCGCGCTATCTCGGGGTTTCCCGTAGCTACATCAAAAACGCGGTTCGTTCTGGTTTGTTGCGCCCCCGTCTGGTACCCGGGCCAAGAGGACAGACGGTCTTTTCCATAGAAGAACTACAAAGCTTTGCTAAGCGGTACCTGGAGAATGCGGAGGTGGCAGTAGAATGAAGGGAAAGCCGCGGTTTAGCCTGGAAGTTATACAGGGTAGGGACGAGGTGGCCGTCATTGTGGACGGCTGGATCCATGGAGTCTACCCCTCCATGGAGGTGGCGCTGGAGGCGCTGAGGCGGGACTGGGAGAGGGTACGACGGCTTAGGCGACGGAAAACCCCCTCTCCCCGGTAGAGAGAGGAGGTGCTACGTGAGGTTCCCCAAGGCCAACTGTACCACGCTCCTGGCCGTTTTGCAACGGTATGTGCGGTTAGGTTACGCTGTTCTCCCTCTTGTTCCCGGAGAAAAGCGTCCCCACTTTCGTTTGGTCCCCCACGGTCTCAAGGAGGCCTCCCAGGATCCCGCCACCCTCGAGGCCTGGTGGCGGTCCTGCCCCGAGGCCGGGGTGGGGATTTTGGCCCCGGAGGGGGTCTTGGTCCTTGATGTGGACCAGGGGGAGGCCTGGGAGGCGCTACGCCGGGACTTCCC
>NZ_JBBIMD010000061.1:0-12914 GCF_037444525.1 Thermus sp.
GAAGGGTTTTGCCGAGGTGCAGGAGGTGTTGGAAGGGATGCTTCGGGAAAGGTATGCCCCCCGTACACAGACGCTTACACATAAATCTTGACACGACCGGATCTCCTCAAAGGCCGTCGCACCAACCCCACCACCCTTTGGCGCATGCACAAGGCCTACCTGGCAGCCAAGGGTCTGGCCGAGGTCCGGCAGGAAAACCGCATCCTGGTGGAGCCGGAGGAGGCCCGGGTTCTGGGGGAGGCCTTGGACCTTATGGAGAAGGGCCTGAAGCCGAAGGAAGCCTTGGCTAGGGCCATGGGGGAGGCCCCTATGCCCTCGAGGCGGGGAGGGAAGAAGGCCCAGGCCCCTTCTCTGGAGCCCTGGGGCGAGCTTCTGGAGGAGCTCCGCCTCCTGCGCAAGGCGGTGGAGGCCATCGCTGAGCGCCTGGAGGAGCGCGCCCCGCGCCGCGTCCGGGTGGAGGCGCCTCCCCCCACCCTGGAGGAGGTGGCCCGGGTCCTGAAGGGGGAGTAACCCTTAGGAGGCTTGGGGGAAAGGCGGCCTAGGCCCTTCTTCTGGGGCCCTACCGAGGCGGAAGCTTCTTAAAGGGCCTCCACCACCATGGCGATGCCCTGGCCCACGCCGATGCACATGGTGGCGAGGCCGAGGGGGGCTTTGCGCCTTTGCATCTCATGGACCAGGGTGGTGAGGATGCGGCCCCCGCTGGCCCCCAAGGGGTGGCCGAGGGCGATGGCCCCCCCGTTGGGGTTGAGCCTTTCGTCCTCGGGGTCCAGGCCCCACTCCTTGAGGACCGCCAGGGCCTGGGCGGCGAAAGCCTCGTTGAGCTCAATGACCCCCAGGTCCTCCAGGCTGAGCCCCGCCCGGTCCAGGGCCTTCCTCGTGGCCGGCACCGGCCCGATGCCCATGATCCTGGGGGGCACCCCGGCCACGGCCACGCTCCGTACCCGGGCCAGGGGCCTAAGCCCGTGGGCCTTGGCGTAGGCGTCAGAGACGAGGAGCACTGCGGCCGCCCCGTCGTTAAGGGGGCTACTGTTCCCCGCGGTCACCGTGCCCCCTTCCCGGAAGACGGGGCGGAGGAGGGCGAGCTTCTCCAGGGAGGTGTCCTCCCTTGGGCCCTCGTCCCGCTCCACCAGGACCTCCTCCTTCCCCCTCTTCACGGGCACGGGGACCACCTCCTCCTGGAAGCGCCCCTCCTTCCAGGCCCGCACCGCCTTCCGGTGGGAGAGGAGGGCGAAACGGTCCTGTTCCTCCCTGGGGATGCGGTACATCTCGGCCAGGTTCTCCGCGGTCTCGCCCATGCTCTCCGTGCCGTAGAGGGCCTGCATCCTGGGGTTCACCAGGCGCCAGCCCAAGGTGGTGTCGAACAGGGTGAGGTTGCCGGTGGGGAAGGGGCGCTCGCTTTTGGGGACCACCCAAGGGGCGCGGGACATGCTTTCCACGCCTGCGCCGATGTAGACCTGGCCTTCGCCGGCCCAGATGGCCCGTGCAGCCTGGGCCACGGCTTCCAGGCCGCTGCCGCAGAGGCGGTTGACGGTGCAGCCTGCCACCTCCACGGGGAAGCCGGCGAGGAGGAGGGCCATGCGGGCCACGTTGCGGTTGTCCTCGCCGGCCTGGTTGGCGCAGCCGGCGTAGACGTCTTCCACCTCTTCTTTGGGAATGCCGGCGCGGTCCATGAGGGCGGCGAGGGTGTGGGCCAGGAGGTCGTCTGGGCGGACGGGGCTGAGGGCGCCCCCGTGCTTGCCGATGGGGGTTCTGACGGCTTCCACGATCCAGGCTTCGGGCATGGGACCTCCTTACCGACCGTTCGGTTACAGCTTAGGGGATGGGGTGGGGGGTGTCAATTGCTTGGTGGGGAGATTTTACGCACGAGCATATTTAATCGTGAAAAATATCACTAGCACCATGCACCGCCCGCACCTCCCCCCAAAACGCCGCCCAACCCCCCACCGGAAGCCGGCAAGCCCCTTCCCGGCAGAGGTAGGCCTTCCCCGCCTCCCGCCCCTCCAGGGCCGGAAGGGCTCCCATAGGACCCACCACCATCTGGGTAAGAGGCAAGTAGAGGCCCAGGGCCTCGGGGAAGAAGGGGGAGGGGAGGGGAAGGGCGAGCTCCGAGCCCTCCTTTAGGAGCCGGTGGGCCAGGAGGAAGCCCGGTAGGGCGTGGGGAAAGCGCCGGAGGAAGTAAGCCCGCTCCTCCAGGATCCTCCAGGCCCGCTCCCGGCAGTCCTCCCCAAAAGCCGCCCCCAGGCGGAAGAAGGCTTCCGCCAGGGCCGAGGCCCCCGAGGGCAAGGCGCCCTCCTCCAGCTCCCGGGCGGGGAGGGGGAGGGGCTCCAGGCCCTCCTCCAGCCGTCCTTCCCGGAAGAAGGCCTGCCAGGCCTCCTCGGCCAGGAAGCGGGCCCGCTCCAGATAGGGCCACTCCCCCGTGGCGGTGTAGAGCTCCAGGAGGGCTAGGACAGTGAAGGCCTGGTCGGAGAGGAAGGCTTCCCCCCCCAGGTGGCCTCCCCGCCAAGTGTGGCGTACCAGGCCCTCCCGGGCCATCCCCAGGAGGAAGCGGGCCCCCCTTAGGGCGGCCTCGAGGTAGCGCCCTTCCCCTAGAAGCCGCCCCGCCTCCGCCAGGGCTCGCACCGCCAGGGCGGACCAGTCCGCCAGGAGCTTGTCGTCCAGGGCAGGGAGGACACGCTTTCCGCGCGCGGCGATAAGCCGCCTCCTCACCCCCTCCCGCCAGGCGGAAAACCCCTCCCCCAGGGTCCCTTTCACCTCCTCCTCCCCCCAGGCGGTGAGGACAGACCGCCCCGCTAGGTCCTCCCCCAGGGCGAAGTAGCGCCGGGCCAGGGGGAAGTCCCCTTCCAGGACCGCCTTCAGCTCCTCCTCCGTCCAGGTGTAGTAGCGCCCTTCCTCCCCCTCGCTTTCCGCATCCAAGGCGGTGTAGAAGCCCCCTTCCGGGGCCTGGAGGGAAAGGAGGAAGTCCAGGGTCTCCCGGGCCACCCGCAGGAAGAGCTGGTCCCCATAGATCCGGTAGGCCCCCAGGTAGGCCCGGGCCAGGAGGGCGTTGTCGTAGAGCATCTTCTCAAAATGGGGCAGGCGCCAGAAGCGGTCCACGGCGTAGCGGTGGAACCCGCCCCCCACCTGGTCGTAAATCCCCCCCAGGGCCATGGCCCGGAGGGTATGCCGGAGCATGGTCCGGGCGGGCTCCTCCCCCTTCCAGGCCAGGGGGAGGAGGTAGAGGAGGAGGGGCCCCTGGGGGAACTTGGGGGCGCCGCCGAAGCCCCCCCACTCGGGGTCAAAGGCCCGGTCCAAGAGGGCCAGGGCCTCGGCCTCGAGGCCCTCCGGCACCGGCCCCGGGGGCGGGGTGAGGCTCCGCCTCAAGGCCTCGGCGAGCCGGTGGGCCTCCTCCTCCACCTCCTTCCGCCCTTCCCGCCAGGCCTCGGCCACCGCCAGGAGGACCCGCTTGAACCCGGGAAGCCCCCTGCGGTCCTCCTTTGGGAAGTAAGTGCCCCCGAAGAAAGGCTTCCCCTCTGGCGTAAGGAAGAGGCTCATGGGCCAGCCCCCCTGCCCCGTAAGGCTCAGGAGGGCCCGCATGTAGGCCGCGTCCACGTCGGGCCGCTCCTCCCGGTCCACCTTCACCGGGACGAAGTAGCGGTTCAAAAGCCCCGCCACCTCCTCGTCCCGGAAGGACTCCCGGTGCATCACGTGGCACCAGTGGCAGCTGGCGTAGCCCACGGAGAGGAAGATGGGCTTGTCCTCTTCCCGGGCCTTCTGGAAGGCCTCCTCCCCAAAGGGGTGCCAGTCCACGGGGTCTTCCGCGTGCTGGAGAAGGTAGGGGCTCCTGGCGTGCTTGAGGCGGTTCACCCCCCCAGCCTACCCTGGGGCCTGGCGGGGCTTTGTGTTTAATGGAAGGGTGGATGTCCTCTTCCTGGACGAACAGCTCAAGGCTTGGCTCCGGGAGGACCTGGGGCACGGGGACCTCACCACGGAGCTTCTGGTGCCCGAGGGCATGGGGGGCCAAGCGGTCATCCGGGCGAAGGAAGCAGGGGTGGTGGCGGGGCTTTGGGTGGCGGAGCGGGTCTTCCGCCTCCTGGGCCCCGTGCGCTTCCAGGCCCTGGCAGGGGAGGGGGAGGAGGTAGGGGATGGGCGGGAGGTGGCCCGCCTCGAGGGCCCCTTGAGGGCCATCCTCATGGGGGAACGGCTCGCCCTGAACCTCCTCCAGCGCCTCTCCGGCATCGCCACCCTCACCCGGGCCTATGTCCGGGCCCTAGAAGGGACGAAAACCCGCCTCCTGGACACCCGAAAGACCACCCCCGGCCTCCGGGCCCTGGAGAAGTGGGCCGTGCGGGCGGGGGGTGGGGGGAACCACCGCTTTGGCCTCTTTGACGGGATCCTCATCAAGGAGAACCACATCCGGGCCGCCGGGGGGGTGGGGGAGGCGGTGCGCCGGGCCAAGGCCCTGGCCCCCCACCACCTCAAGGTGGAGGTGGAGGTCACCGCCTTGGAGGAGCTGGAAGAGGCCCTGGAGGCGGGGGCCGACCTCATCCTCCTGGACAACTTCCCCCTCGAGGCCCTCCGGGAGGCGGTGGGGCGGGTGGGGGGGCGGGTGCCCCTGGAGGCCAGCGGGAACATGACCCTGGAAAGGGCCCGGGCCGCGGCGGAGGCGGGGGTGGACTACATCTCCGTGGGGGCCCTCACCCACTCCCCCAAGGCCTTGGACCTCTCCCTCCTGGTGGTGCAGCCATGATGGCAGATCTGCTACCATGATGGCATGGTGCGGACCCAGGTCCAGCTCACGGAGGAGCAGGCCGCCCGGCTCAAGGCCAAGGCCCTGGAGGAGGGCACCTCCATGGCCGAGCTGGTGCGGAAGGCGGTGGAGCGGCTTCTGGCCGAGGAGGCCAACGGCGGCTATGGGGAGCGGGTCCAGCGGGCCCTGCGAGCGGTGGGGCGGTTCGCCTCTGGGGAGAAGGACGTGAGCGAGGCCCACGACCGCCACCTGGAGGAGGCCTTTGGTCTTCGTTGACACCTCCGCCCTCTACGCCCTCCTGGACCGGGACGATGCCCACCACCTGGAGGCGGCCCGCGCCTTCCAAAGCCTCCTCGCCCGGAGGGTGCGGCTCCTCACCCACGCCTATGTGGTCGTGGAGAGCCTGGCCCTGGTCCAGAGGCGGCTGGGGATGGAGGCGGCGAAGGCCCTGGCCCTGGACCTTTTGGGGGTGGTACGGGTGTTCCCCGTGGACGAGGCCCTGCACCAGGCGGCCCTCACCGCCCTTTTGGCCTCCGGGCGGCGGGACGTGAGCCTGGTGGACTGGACCAGCTTCCTTTTCATGCGGCAAAAAGGCATAGAGAAGGCCTTGGCCTACGACGGCCACTTTTTTGAAGAGGGCTTTCAGCCCGCTCAAGACCATGGATAGGGAAACCCTGACCCAAGCCATCCTAAAGCTGAAGCGCGAGCGCAAGGCGGTCATCCTGGCCCACTCCTACCAACGCCCCGAGGTCCAGGAGGTGGCGGACTTCGTGGGGGACTCCTTAGGCCTAGCCCGGGAGGCCCAGCGGACGGAGGCCGAGGTCATCGTCTTCTGCGGGGTCCACTTCATGGCCGAGACCGCGGCCATCCTGAACCCGGAGAAGACCGTTCTCCTCCCCGACCTCGAGGCCGGCTGCTCCCTGGCGGACAGCATCCGCCCGGAGGACGTCCGGGCCTGGAAGGAGGCCCATCCCGATGGGCTGGTGGTGGCCTACGTGAACACCAAGGCCGAGGTGAAGGCCCTGGCGGACGTGTGCGTCACCAGCGCCAACGCGGTGGAGGTGGTGGCCTCCTTGCCCCAGGACCGGCCCATCTTCTTCGTCCCCGACATGTTCCTGGGGGCCCACGTAGCCCGGGTCACGGGAAGAAGGCTGGACCTTTTCCCGGGGGAGTGCCACGTGCACGCGGGGATCCGGGAGGAGCACCTCAGGGCCCTCCTGGAGGCCCACCCAGGGGCGGAGTTCATGATCCACCCCGAGTGCGGCTGCGGCACGGGCTGCCTTTACCTCAAGCCCGACGCCAAGATGCTTTCCACCGAGGGCATGGTGCGCCACGCCAAAAGGGCGGCCCATTCCACCTTCGTGGTGGCCACGGAGGTGGGCATCCTCCACCGCCTGGAGAAGGAGGCCCCGGGCAAGCGCTTCATCCCCGTGAAGCCCGACGCGGTGTGCGAGTACATGAAGCGGATCACCCTGGAGAAGGTCTACCTCTCCCTGAAGGAGATGCGCCACGTGGTCCGCGTCCCCGAGGAGGTGGCGGAAAAGGCCCGGAAGGCCCTCTCCGCCATGGTGGCCGTGGGGTGATGGAGGCGGACCTCCTCGTCCTGGGGGCGGGGGTGGCGGGGGTTTACGCCGCCCTGGCCGCGGAGGAAAAGGGGGCCAAGGTCCTCCTCCTCTCCAAAGATCCCTTCCCTGCAGGCTCCACCCCCTGGGCCCAGGGGGGTGTGGCCTTCCCCCTGGACGAGGGGGACCTCGAGGCCCACCTCCAGGACACCCTGAGGGCGGGCCGGGGCTTGGTGGACCCTAGGGCTGCCCGCTCCATCCTGGAGGAGGCCCCCTTCCACCTGGAGAGGCTTAAGGCCCTAGGCCTCGCCTTCCACCCCGAGCCCACCCGGGAGGGGGGGCACAGCCGCCCCCGGGTGCGCCACCTCGGGGGGGACCGCACGGGGGCCCTTCTCCTCCAGGGCCTCAGGGCCCGGCTAAAGGCCCCCATCCTGGAGGGGTGGACCGCCTTAAGCCTCCTCGTGGGGGGCGGGCGGGTGGCGGGCGTCCTGGCCCTCGGCCCAGAAGGGCCCCTGGAGGTGCGCGCCGGGGCGGTGCTCCTGGCCACAGGGGGCTTCGGCCGGCTCTTCCCCGTGACCACCAACCCCCAAGGGGCCACGGGGGACGGGTTCGCCCTGGCCTTTCAGGCGGGGGCCACCTTAAGGGACCTGGAGTTCGTCCAGTTCCACCCCACGGCCCTTCCCGATGGCGCCCTGGTGAGCGAGGCCTGCCGGGGGGAGGGGGCGGTTCTCCTCAACGCCTTCGGGGAGCGCTTCATGCCCCGGTATGACGCCGCCGGGGAGCTCGCCCCCCGGGACGTGGTGGCCCGGGCGGTCTTCCAGGAGGGCCTGCGCACCGGCGGGGTCTACCTGGACCTAAGGCCCATCCCCCGCCTCGAGGCCCGCTTCCCTACCGTGGTGGCCCAGGCCCGGGCCCTGGGGCTAGATCCCTTGCGGGAGCCCGTCCCCGTGGCCCCCGCGGCCCACTACGCCATGGGGGGGGTCCTCACCGACCTCCTGGGCTTCACGGGGGTGAAGGGCCTCTTTGCTGCGGGGGAGGTGGCCTCCACCGGGCTCCACGGGGCCAACCGCCTGGCTTCCAACAGCCTCCTGGAGGGCCTGGTCATGGGCCACCGGGCTGCCCTGGCTGCCCTGGAGGACCTGGCCTTTCCCAAAGGTCCAGAGCCCCTCCCCGTCCTCGCGGCCCCTCCGGAGGTCCTCCCCGTGCTGCGGGAAGCGGCGGGGCGGGCCCTGGGGGTGGTGCGGCGGGGGGAGGCCCTGGCCGCCTTCCTCCGCTTCCTGGAGGGGCTTCCCCTGGAGGAAAAGCCCCTGGTCTCGAGGGCCGAGCTGGAGGCGGGCGGCCTCCTCCTCCTCGCCCGCCTTCTGGCCCAAGGTGCCCTGGAGAGGGCGGAGAGCCGAGGGGCCCACTTCCGGGAGGACCACCCTGAGGAGGGGGAACCCCGCCACTCCCTCTTCCGAAAAGGGTAGGATAGGGGTGGAGGCCCTTATGAAAGGACACCCCGAGGTGCTGAAAAGCCTGCAGGAACGGCTTTCCGAGGAGCTCGCCGCCATCTTGCAGTACATGGTCCACGCGGAGATGGCGGAGAACTGGGGCCTTAAGGCCCTGGCCCGCCACCTCAAGGCCCACGCCATGACCGAGATGCGCCACGCGGAGAAGCACATCGAGCGCATCCTCTTCCTGGAGGGCTTCCCCGAGGTGAGCCGCATCGGGGAGATCAAGATCGGCAAGACGGTGGAGGAGATCCTCTTCAAGGACTACGAGGGGGAGCTTCTGGCGGTGAAGGGCTACAACGAGACCATGAACCTGGCCCAAAGCCTTGGGGATAACGGCACCCGGGACCTGGTGGCGGAGATCCTTAAGGACGAGGAGGCCCACGTGGACTGGCTGGAGACCCAGCGGGAGCTCCTCAAGGCCCTGGGCCTCCCCAATTACCTCCAGCACCTGGCGGGGGAGATGGAGGGCTAGGGCACCGGGGTTTTCAGGTGGGCCTTTGCCCAGCGCTCTATGGCCGCCACCACCCCTTCCAGCTCCCGGCCCGCCTCCGTGAGCCGGTAGCGGGTTCTGGGGGGCATGTGGGACTCCACCTGTTTCTCCACCACCCCCACCTGGACCAGGTGCTCCAGGCGCTGGCTTAGGGTGGCGGGGTTCACCCCCCCCACGGCCCGGGCCAGCTCGTTGAAGCCCTTGGGGCCCGAAAGCAGGGCCCGGATGATGTGGAGGGTCCACTTCTCCTGCAGGAGGTTGATGGCGGCGTACACCGGGCAGAAGGCGCCCTCGTGGGCCTCGGCCATACCCTCAGGGTAGCATAGGGGCATGGTCCTGGAGGGGTCGCTCTGGGCCAGGGGGCTCACCTTTGAGGGCTTCCTGGCCCTCTCCAAAAGACGCGCCCTCCTGGAGGACTTCTACGCCCGGGCTCCAGGGGCCCCGCTCCCCAAGGGGGTGGCCTTCGTCCTGGCCCTGGTGGAGGACTGGTGCCCCGACTGCCAGCAGGCGGTCCCCGTCCTGGCCAAGGCTGCGGGGGACCGGGCCCGGTTTTTCCTTCGGGACCAGAACCCCGATCTTCGGGAGGCCTACCGGCTAGGGGAGAAGCGCATCGTGCCCACCGTGGTCTTTCTGGACGAGGGCTTTGGGGAGCTTGCCCGCTGGTACGGCCCGCCCCAGGCCGCCCGCGCCTTCCTCCAGGAGGCCCGGGGCCGGCTGGAAGGGAGGGCCCTCCTTGCGGCCTACCACGCCCGCTTCCCCGAGTGGGCGGAGGCCATGCGGGGGGAGTGGGAGGGGCTTCTTCCCTAACCCCGTTTCCAAAGCCCCACCCCTTGGGGTAGGGGCCAAGGGGTTGCCTTTCCGTAATAAGCGTGGAAACATGGAAATGGGAGGTTCCCTTATGAAGGTCACCTTAAGCGTGCTCAAGGCGGACATCGGCTCGGTGGGTGGGCACACCCTGCCCTCGAGGCGGGTGTTGGAGCGGGTGGAGGAGACGGTGCGGGCCGAGGTGGGCCGCCTCCTCCTGGACGCCTTTGTCTTCCACATTGGGGACGACATCGTCCTCCTCTTAAGCCACACCCGGGGGGTGGGGGATGAGGAGGTGCACGCCCTGGCCTGGCGGGCCTTCCAGGAGGGCACGGAGGCCGCCAAGGCGGAAGGGCTCTACGGGGCGGGGCAGGACCTCCTCAAGGACGCCTTCACCGGCAACCTCCACGGCCTTGGGCCCCAGGTGGCGGAGATGGCCTTTGAGGAGAGGCCCTCCGAGCCCTTCGTGGTCCTGGCTGCGGACAAGACGGAACCCGGGGCCTTCAACCTGCCCCTCTACCTGGCCTTCGCCGACCCCATGCACTGCCCGGGCCTCCTCCTTTCCCCTGAGATGCGCCCCGGTTTCCGCTTCCGGGTCATGGACCTGGCCCAGACGGAGCGGGACAGCTACATAGACCTCGAGGCCCCCGAGCGCCTCTACGACCTGGCGGCCCTCCTCCGTGACCCCCACCGCTTCGCCATCGCCGCCATCTGGTCCCGCCGGTACGGGGAGCAGGCGGCCGCGGTGAGCACCACCCGTCTTAGGAACATCGCCGGGCGGTACGTGGGCAAGGACGACCCCGTGGCCCTCGTGCGGGTGCAGAAGATCTTCCCCGCCACGGAGGAGCTTGCGCCCCCCTTTGCCCTCCTGCCCTTTGTGGCCGGGGACACCCGGGGAAGCCACCACCTCCCCCTCATGCCCGTAAGGGCCAACACCCAGGCCTCCAGCTTCTTCTGCGTGCCCATGGTGTGCGGCCTGGCCTTCTCCCTAAAGGGGGGGCGCCTGTCCGAGCCCGTGGACCTCTTCGCCGACCCAGCGTGGGACGCGGTGCGCCTTAGGGCCATGGAAAAGGCCATGGACATGCGCCGCCAGGGCTTCTACGGCCCCGCCATGCTCCCCATGGAGGAGCTGGAGTACACGGGGATCGCCGAGCGGCTTAGGGCGCTGGAGCGGGAGTTCAGCTAGGGCTTCTTCCCGTAAAGGTTGCGCACCGCCTCCTTGAGGCGGGAGCGGTCCATCTTGGCGTAGATCTGGCTGGTGCTCACGTCCGCGTGGCCCAGGAGGGTGGCCACCAGGTAGAGGTCCCCCGTGGCCTGGTAGAGCCTGGTCCCGGCCAGGTGGCGGAGGCTGTGGGGGCCGTAGTAGCGCCGGGGGGCCTCGAGGGCCCGCAAGGCCTCGGAAAGCTCCTTCCTTATGGTCCAGGCCCTAAGGCGCCTCCCATGGGCCTTCCGGCCCCCCAGGTTGACGAAGAGGGCCTTTTCCCCGGAGGCGGCGTAGAGGGCGCGAACCCCAAGCCAGGCCTGAAGGCCCTCGGCCAGATCAGGGGGAAGGGGGACGGTGCGGGCCTTGCCCCCCTTGCCCCTTTGGATGTGGAGCTCCTCCTCCACGGGGTCAAAGTCCTCCACGTTGAGCCCCTCCACCTCGGAGATCCTCAGGCCCACCTCGCCCATGAGCCTTAGGACGAGGAGGTCCCGGAAGCGTCGGTGTTCGGGCTCCTGGCCTCCTTTTTGGATTAGGTTTAGAAGACGTCGGTAGAGGGTCTGGGGTAGGGCTGGGCGGCGCTCATGGCGGGGCGTGGGGTCCTTGGGGGGCTTGACCTCGAGGGTAGGGTTTTCCCGCACCGCGCCTGCCCACTTGAGGGCCCGGTAAAGCGCCCGGACGCCTGCCAGGTAGCTGGCCGCGGTGCTGGGCTTTAGGGGTCGGCGCTCGCTTGGGGGCACGGTGTGGCCCCCGTGGGCCAGGAGGTCGGCCAGCCAAGCGTCTATATGGTCCGGGGTCACCTGTAGGAGGGGCACCTTGGGGCCCTCTGCGCCCTCGGGCCAAAGGTAGCGGAAGAAGTCTCGCACCGCCAGGGCATAAAGCTCCAGGGTCCTGGGACTTAGGGCGGTGCGCTTGCCGGACTTGTGAGCCAAGAAGTAGCTGAGAAGCCCGAGAAGGCCTTCCAGGTCCCCCTCGTGGGCCGCGCGGACGGCCTCGAGGCGGCGCTTGGCCGGGTCCTCGTAGTTGGGCAAGGGGCGGAGCATGGTCTGTGGCCAGTATAGCCCACCGAACACATCGCAGGCCCCCTTGATCGGTGAGGGTGGGCATTGATGTTGACAAGCAGGCAAACTCACGGATTAGAATATCCCTACCCCTAGAATGGGGTGCGAAGCTTTAGGAGGTCCATACTATGAGGCAAAAGGTTTTTCCCGTCCTTCTGTTGGGCTTGGCGGGTTTGCTGGCTTCCTGTGGGGGCGGGGCCTCTACCCCCAACAACGCTTCCGTGGGCACTTACAACTTTGGGGGGACTGCCCCGGGCCTGGCGGTGATCTTTTCCGGCACCTTGAACACCGTCTCCTCCCCCGACGGGCAGGAGTTGCGAGTGAAGGATGCCCAGGGAACGGTTATCCTTAGGAGAAGGCTTCTCGGGCGTGCAGGGCCGATTACTCGGGATTTCCTGGAGCCAAGCATCGCTATCCGGTCGGGTTCCTATACAGTGGAGGTAGATCTACCCGGGGCCAGAACCTTCACCAAGACGGTCCAGGTGGACGCTTCCCAGCTCCTTCCCCAGCCTGACTCCGTCAGCCTCACCGCCACGCGGAGCACAGCCACCATCAGCTGGAGCCCGGTGCCAGGGGCCCAAAGCTATTACGCGGCACTTGGGCTCGTGGACGACAACGGTAATTGGGGGGGGGTTGTAAAGGGCTGGCTCACCACTAGCACCAGCATGCAATTCTCCCTGCTTAACCTAACCCCAAACCAGGCCTACCGTGCAGTGGTTTTTGCGTACAATGCCGACCTAACCCGACAGCCCACCTCTGTACCCAATCAGTTCAACGCTTCCTTCCAGGCGAGCTCCGCCTTCACCGTGACCTCCCTGGGCACCCTGCAACTTCTGGACCTTCCCCAGAGGGACGGGGAAGGCGTGGATGGGGGTTTTCCCCGTTAGGGGCAGGTAGTTAAGGGGCGGGCCCTGGGGCCCGCTCCTTCTTTAATCTTTAAATCCTCACTAATCCACCTTAGTGAGAATTATTCCCCTTCAATAGCGCCTTCCACCCCTCTTTTCGAACATTTACCTGCATACTCAAGCCACCACCCTGCGCACCTGGCCAGTCCCTAAGCCTTGCGCCGAAAGCTCCTGGACTCCTGCGACCTGCCGGGCTGTCGTGCGCCCCCGCCGGGGTCACTCCAAGGCCTCCCTCGTGTCCAGCCTGCCAAGGCCTATGCAGATGAGTGACTCAAACCTTGCACCTCCCGCATAGCCTGCATAAACACCCATCCCCCCTCCTCCCCCCGGGGGCCATAGCGGATACGTGAGCCGCGCCCCTAGATTTGGATAACCTTAGCCTCCTCTTGATGTGATCCGACCCCTCAGCCTTTCCAACTCCGCCTCCATCACCTCCTGCGGTGTCCTGTACCCCAGCCCCGTGTGCAAGCGGCTCTCCCCGTAGTACCGGACCCGCTCCGCAATCACCCCCCTCAGCTCCTCCAGAGTCTTGGCTCCAAGATAGCCTGGTCGTGTAAGGAATTATGTGTAAGGGTATGTGTATGAATGGGGGTACCAACGGGAGAGGAGGTACCCCATGGATCAGGATACCCTCCAGATGATCTTGAGGGAAGCAGTGAGGGAAACGGTAAC
>NZ_JBBIMD010000062.1:0-12859 GCF_037444525.1 Thermus sp.
GGCCAAGGCCCCTTCCTCCATGGCCCTTTTCGCCTCATCCTCCGCCTCCTGGTAGCGGCCTTGGCGGTAGAGGGCTTCGGCCAGGTCCGCCCGGGCCGAGGCCCGGTAGGGATAGCCCTCCTCCTTCAGGAGGACCCGGAGATGCTCCTCGGCCTCGAGGTAAGCCCCCTGGTCCAGGGCGGCCACCCCCATCTCGTGGAGCACATAGGGCCTTTCCCCGGGCTCCGCCCGCCTCAGGGCCTCCTGGAAGCTCTCCATGGCCTCAGGGTAGCGCCCAAGCTGGAGGAGGGCCTGACCCTGCACCAAGGCGGTGCCGTAGGCCCGATGGCCGCTTTCCTCCTCCAGCTCCAGGGCCTTCCCAATGGCCTCCAGGGCCAGGGAAGGGTTTCCCAAAAGAAGGTGGGCCCGGGCCAGGAGGTAGTGGCGGGTGGCCCCGTCCTCCGGGCCTTCCTCCCCCACCGCCTCCTCCGCCTCCCTCAGGGCGAGAAGGGCCCTTTCGCCCTCCCCCGCCTCCAACCACATGGCGGCCGCGTCCAGGAGGAGCCAGTAGCGCTCGAGGCCCAAGGCGATCTCCGCCCCCCGCTCGTAGGCCAAAGCGGCCTCCCCAAAGCGCCCAAGCCGCTCCAGGGCCCTTCCCTTAAGCCCCTCCGCCCGCCAGGCCAGGAAGGCGGGGAGGCCCTCCTTCAGGGTCTTGAGGACCTCCTCCATCCGGCCCAGGTAGAAAAGGGCCTGGGCCTGGTGGTAGCGGGCCCGGGGGTCTTCGGTGGGGAGGAAGAGGGGAAAGATCTCGCGCTCCGAGCGGCCCTCGAGGGCAAGAAGCTCCGCGAGGAGGGCCCGGTAGAGGGGCAGGTGCTCCACCCCCCCAAGCTCGTAGGCCTCCTCCAGGGCCTGGTGGGCCCGCTCCAGACCCTCCTCCCCGTAGAGGCTGTGGACCTCGGCCAGGAGGAGAAGGGCCTCCTTGGCCTCCTCCTTCCGGCCGAAAAGGGCCTTCCGGGTGAGGGTTTCTATGGCCGTCTCGTAGTCCCCCTGGTGCAGGGCCTCCAGGACCCCCATGCCCCCCATCGCGGCTAGAAGGATACCACAGGCTCCAGTTCTCCCCTGCCCCAGGCGTTACCATGGGGAAAGGGAGGTTGACCTTGGCCCAGCGCATTAACCCCTTTACCCTGTTCTTCCTGCTCCTCCTAGGCTACCTGGCCTACACGGCCCTCACCGGCCCCCCGGCCCCCACCCTCTCCTACACGGGGTTCCGCGAGCTGGTGCGCCAGGGCCAGGTGGCCCAGGTCACCCTGGAGGAAACCCGCATCCTTGGGGAGCTCAAGGAGCCCCAACGCTTCCCCACCCCCCAAGGGGAGCGGGTGGCCCGCCGCTTCCAGGTGCCCCTGCCCCCCTCCCAGGTGCAAGACCCCGAGCTCCTGCGCTTCCTGGAGGAAAACGGGGTGCGGATCGTCACCAAGCCCCCCTCCTTCTGGCCCCAGTTCCTCCTCTACGTGGGCCCCACCCTCCTCCTTATCCTCTTCTTCTGGTTCTTCTTCATGCGCGCCCAAGGGGGGGCAGGCCAGGTGATGCAGTTCGGCCAGAGCCGGGCCAAGCTCTACGGCAAGGAAAAGACGGTGAACACCACCTTCAAGGACGTGGCCGGGCACGAGGAGGCCAAGCGGGAACTCATGGAGGTGGTGGACTTCCTCAAAAACCCCAAGAAGTACCTGGAGCTGGGGGCGGAGATCCCCAAAGGGGTCCTCCTGGTGGGCCCCCCGGGCACGGGCAAGACCCTCCTGGCCCGGGCGGTGGCAGGGGAGGCGGGGGTGCCCTTCTTCTCCGTCTCCGCCAGCGAGTTCATGGAGATGTTCGTGGGGGTGGGGGCAAGCCGGGTGCGGAGCCTCTTTGAGGACGCCCGCAGGAGCGCCCCCAGCATCATCTTCATTGACGAGCTGGACTCCATCGGCAGGAAGCGGGGCGCAGGGATCGGCGGCGGACACGACGAGCGGGAGCAGACCCTGAACCAGATCCTCTCGGAGATGGACGGGTTTGAGAAGGACACCTCGGTCATCGTCCTGGCCGCCACCAACCGCCCGGACATCCTGGACCCCGCCCTCCTCCGCCCGGGCCGGTTTGACCGGCAGGTGGTGGTGGGCCTACCCGCCCTGGAGGAAAGGAAGGAGATCCTCCTGGTGCACATGCGGGGCAAGCCCATCGCCGAGGACGTGGACCCCCTGGAGCTCGCCCACCTCACCCCAGGCTTCTCCGGGGCCGACCTCAGGAACCTGGTGAACGAGGCCGCGCTCCTCGCCGCCCGCACCGGGGAGAAAAAGATCCGTAAAGAGCACTTCCTAAAGGCCCTGGACAAGATCGTCTTGGGCTTGGAACGGCCCGCCCTGAAGCTTTCCGAGGAGGAAAAGCGGGCCGTGGCCTACCACGAGGCGGGGCACGCGGTGGTGGGGGAGGTCCTGCCCCACGCGGACAAGACGGAAAAGGTCTCCATCGTCCCCCGGGGGATGGCCCTGGGGGCACGCTGGAGCAAGCCCGAGGAAAGGGTCTTGGTCTCCCGGGAGCACCTCATGGACGAGCTCTCCGTGCTCCTCGCGGGCCGGGCCGCGGAGGAGCTCTTCACCGGCACCGTCACCACCGGGGCCCAGGACGACTTCAAGCGGGCCACGGCTCTCGCCAAGCGCATGGTCCTGGACTGGGGCATGGGGGAGCATTTCAAGAACATCGCCTGGGGCTTGGACTCGGGGCCCATCTTCCTGGGGGAGGAGATCGCCAAGAAGAAGGACCACTCCGAGGAGACCGCCCGCCTCATAGACCAGGACATCCGCAAGATCCTGGACGAGGCCTACGCCCGGGCCCGGGAGGTCCTCCTGGCCCACGCCGAGGCCATGCACCGCCTGGCGGAGGAGCTCTTGCGGGAGGAGACGGTCCCCGGGGAAAGGGTGCGGGCCATCCTCAAGGAGGCCCAGGCCGTCCAGCGCTCGGAGGAGGCCTAGGCCTCGAGGGCAAGCTCCACCAGGCGCCTGAGAAGCTCCGGGTAGCCAACCCCCCCCGCCTGAAAGAGGCGGGGGTACATGCTGGTGGGGGTGAAGCCGGGGATGGTGTTCACCTCGTTCAGGTAGACCTCCCCCTCACAAAGGAAGAAGTCCACCCGGGCCATGCCCCGGATACCCAGGACCCGGTAGGCCTTTAGGGCCAGCTCCTGCACGGTCTCCGCGGTGCCGGGGTCCAGGGAGGCGGGGATCAAGAGCTCCGCCCGCCCGGGGGTGTACTTGGTCTCGTAGTCGTAGAAGGAAGCCTGGTAGCGGACCTCTCCCACGGGGCTCGCTTGGCCGAAGACATTGCCCAAGACCCCCACCTCCAACTCCCGCACCCCCCCTAGGGCCTTCTCCACCACCGCCTTGCGGTCGTAGCGGAAGGCCTCGGCCAGGGCCTCCCCCAGCTCCCCGGAGCCCTCCACCCGGCGGATACCGATGCTGGAGCCGGCGTTGGCAGGCTTCACGAAGTAGGGGGGGTCAAAGGGGATGAGGGGGGTCTCCCCCTGGTAAAGGGCCACCCAGGGGACCACGGGGAGGCCCGCCTGCTGGAGGACCCTTTTGGAGAGGTCCTTGTCCATGGAGAGGGCGCTGGCCACCACCCCCGCCCCCACGTAGGGCTTGCCCAAAAGCTCCAAAAACCCCTGGATCGTGCCGTCCTCCCCAAAAGGCCCGTGGAGGAGGGGAAAGACCACCCCGTAGCGGTCCCAGTCCAAAGGGGGGGGGAAGGGGTGGGGGCCCGTGGGGGCCAGGCCGGCCTCGAGGGCCCTATGGGCCTCCTCTCCCAAAAGCCAGCGGCCGTCCTTGGCGATCACCGCAAGCTCCGTGGGGAAGGGCATGTGCTCCAGAACCCCCCTAGCCGAAAGCAGGGAGACCTCGTGCTCGGGGCTCCTCCCCCCTGCGATGAGGAGCACGCGCGGAACCATGGCCCAAGCTTACCCCAGACGAAGGTCCAGACCGTTAAAGCGGTCCGCACAAGGAAGGAGGCCTCGCTCCGCCCAGCACCAAACCGCCTCCTTGGCCACCTCCAGCACCCGCTCCAAAAGGGGCCGCTCCGCCTCGCTAAAAGGGGAAAGCACGTAGGCCGCCCCTTCCTCCGGACGGGGCGGCTTACCGATGCCGATCCTTAGGCGGTGGAAGGCCCAGGTGCCCAGGGCCTCCCCAATGGAGGCCACCCCTCGGTTTCCCGCAGGCCGCCCCCCTGCCTTCAGGCGCAGGCGGCCCAAGGGGAAGTCCATCTCGTCGTGGACCACCAGGATGCGTTCCGAGGGGATCTTGTAAAAGCGGGCCAGGGGGGCCACCGCCCGCCCGGTGAGGTTGTAGTAGGTGAGGGGCTTGAGGAAAAGCCCTTTCTCTCCCCCCACCTCCCCTTCCGCCAGGAGAACCTCCCCCTTCTTGCGAAAGGAGAGGCCCAGCCGGTCCAGGACCATAAAGCCCACGTTGTGCCGGGTCGCAGCGTACTCCGGCCCTGGGTTGCCCTGGCCCACCACCAAAAACATCCCCACCTCCTAAAGGAAAGCCCCCGGAGGTCCCCGGGAGGCCTTGGAAGGGCCTAAGCACCTCTATGAGGCTGCTATGCCCTTCCCTTGGGGGCCCCCACCGAAGTGAAAGCTTCGGTGAGGTACTTGAGGCTACTTCTCCTCCTTCTTCCCCTTCTTGATGACCTCGGGCTCGGCCGGGGCCTCCGTGGCCTCGGCAGCAAGCTTCTCCACGTCCTCAGGGGGCACCACCGCGGCGATGGTCTCCTCGGGGTTCACCGCCAGCTTCACCCCTTCGGGGAGCTTCAGGTCGGCGGCGTGGAGGCTATCCCTGATGCCCAGACCGGAGACGTCCACCTCAATGAACTCGGGGATACTCCGGGGGGAAACCCGCACCAGAATGTCCCGGTGCACCTCCTGGAGCACCCCGCCCTCCCGCACGCCCTGGGGAGTTCCCACGAAGCGCAAAGGAATGTACATCTCCACCGGCTCTTCGGAGAGGACGTAGAAGTCCACGTGCTCAGGACGGCGCCGGCGCTTGTCCAGGTTCACCTGGCGCACCAGGGTGGGGAGTTCCCCGTCAGGGAGTTCCAGGACGATCACGTGGTGGATGGAGGCCTGGCGGAACACCCGGTCAAACTCGGTGAGGTCCACGTAAACCTTGCGGTTCAGGGCCTTGTTGTACATCACCCCGGGGAGCTTCCCCGCCCGCCTCAAGGCGGCCGGCTTCTCCCCCTCACGGTAGTAGGCTTTCAGACGATACTCCATGGCTCCTCCCTAGCCCCCCAAGGGGCACACGGAAAAGAGTGTACCACAACCCTAGATGAGGGCGCTCACGGACTGGTTGGTGTGCACGTGGCGGATGGCCTGGGCCAAAAGCTCCGCGGTGGAGAGGACGGTATAGCCCCCATCCCGCAGGGGGATGGTGTCGGTGAAGACCACCTCCCGGATGGCGGGGTGGGCGAGGTTTTCCCGCGCCGGGCCCACCAGGACGGGGTGGGTGGCGAGGACGATGGCCTCGGGCCGCGCCCCCGCCTGGAGGAGAGCCTCCACCCCCCTTCGGATGGTCCCCCCGGTGGAGACGATGTCGTCCACGATGAGGGGCCTCAGGCCCGCCACCTCCCCGATCACGTAGGTCACGGAGGTCTCCAAGGGGCCGTGCCGCCTTTTGGCCAGCATGGCGAAGGGGAGGCCTAGGCGCTCTGCAAGCCTTCTCGCCTCCTCCGCCCGGCCCGCGTCCGGGGAAACCACCACCGAGCCCTCCACCAAGCCCCGTTCCTGCAGGTAGCGGGCGAAGAGGCGCACCGCGGAGAGGTGGTCCACGGGGATGTCAAAGAAACCCTGGATCTGGGGGGCGTGGAGGTCTATGGCGATGACCCTTTCCACCCCCACCCGCTCCAGGAGGCTTGCCACCAGCTTGGCGCTAATGGGCTCCCGGCCCTCCGTCTGCTTGTCCTGGCGGGCGTAGCCGAAATAGGGAATGACGGCGTTGATGCGGCCCGCAGAACTCCTCCTGGCGGCATCGGCCAGGAGGAGGAGCTCCATGAGGTGGTCGTTCACCGGGGGGGAGGTGGACTGGATGAGGTAGGCGTCCTCCCCCCGCACGCTCTCCAAAAGCCGCACCCGGACCTCCCCATCAGGGAAGCGGTCCACCAGGGCCTTTCCCAAGGGCACCCCCAGGGCCTCGGCCACGCGCCGGGCCAGGTCGGGGTGGGCGTTCCCCGAAAAGATGCGGATTTCCATGGCCTCCCCCCCTCAGTATAGGAGGGCCTGGGCCAGGAGGCCGAGGCGCCTCGAGGCCTCCTGTAGGAAAGCCCCAAAGTCCCCTGCCGCCCCCTCCCCCGCCCCGTCCGTCACCGCCCGCACCAGGGCCATGGGCACCCCGAAGCGCCAGGCGGCGAAGAGGGCCGCCGCCCCCTCCATCTCCACCGCGTGGGCCCCAAACTCCGCCCTAAGGCGCTCCGCCTCCCCCCTTTGGGCCAAAAACCGGTCCCCCGTGGCCACCACCCCCAGGCGGTGGGGAAGGCCAAGGCGCTCGGCTGCAGCCTGGACCCTCCGGAGAAGGCCCGGGTCCGAGGGGAAGAAGCGCACCCCAAAGGCGGTCTCCCCCTTCGCCCGGCCAAAGGGGGTAAGGTCCACGTCCCACTGCACCGCCTTTTCCGCGAGAAGGAGGTCCAGGGGCCTCAAGGCGGGGTCCAGGGCCCCCGCCACCCCGAGGAAGTAGGCCTCCTCCACGGGAAAGCGGGTGAGGACGTGGGCCACGGCCAAGGCGGCCGCCGCCTTCCCCACCCCCGTCTCCGCCACCAAAACCCCCTCCCCCCGGTGGAGGGGCAAGGGGGCGGTGAGGGCCTCGGAAGCACCCAGGGCCTCCCGGAGGGCCTCCGCCTCCTGGGCTTCCGCGGCGAAGAAGGCCTTCATGAGATGGGCTGGACCTTAAGGCCCGCCTCCAGAACCCTCCGGGCCCAGGCCTTGGCACCCCTTAGGTCGTGGTCCCGGTAGTTGCCGCAAGAGCGGAAGGAGGCCCCGGGGACCTCCCCCTGGTGGCGGAGCACGTCCTCCAAGGCCTTCCGGAAGGCCTCGAGGACCACTTCCTCCCCCAAAGGCCCTTCCGCCACCAGGTAAAACCCCGTGCGGCAGCCCATGGGGGAGAGGTCTATGACCCCAGGCAGGTGGGCCCGCAGGTAGCCCGCGAGGAGGTGCTCGAGGGTGTGGAGGGCGGCCGTGGGGATGGCCTCCCGGTTGGGCTGGGCCAGCCGCAGGTCGTACTTCTCCACCACCCCGCCCCCCACCGCCCTCCGGCCCGCCAGGCGCACATAGGGGGCCCGCACCTTGGTGTGGTCCAGGCTGAAGCTCTCCACCTCCGGCATACACCCCCATCCTAAGGGGTAAACTGCGGGGCATGGTGGTGGTCCTGGACTTCGGTTCCCAGTACACGAGGCTCATCGCGAGGCGGCTCAGGGAGCTTAGGGCCTTCTCCCTGATCCTCCCCGGGGACACCCCCTGGGAGGAGATCGCCAAGCACCGCCCCCAGGCGGTGATCCTCTCCGGAGGCCCCAGGAGCGTGTACGAGGAAAACGCCCCCCGGCCCGACCCTAGGCTTTGGGAGGCGGGCCTTCCCCTCCTCGGCATCTGCTACGGGATGCAGCTTCTGGCCCAAGCCTACGGGGGCCGGGTGGAGCGGGCGGGGCGGGCGGAGTACGGCAAGGCCCTCCTCACCGCCTACGAAGGCCCCCTCTTCCGGGGCCTTGGGGGAGAAGTCCAGGTGTGGATGAGCCACCAGGACGCGGTCACCGAGCTCCCCCCGGGCTTCCAGGTGGCGGCCCAAACGGAGGAGAACCCCGTGGCGGCCATAGAGGGGAAGGACGGGCGCACCTTCGGGGTCCAGTTCCACCCTGAGGTGGCCCACACCCCCAAGGGGATGCAGATCTTGGAGAACTTCCTGGAAGTGGCGGGGGTGCGGCGGGACTGGACGGCGGAGCACATCCTGGAAGACCTCCTGGAGGAGGTGCGGGTGCGAGTGCGGGTGGGAAGGGAGCGGGTGCTCCTTGCGGTCTCGGGGGGCGTGGACTCCAGCACCCTGGCCCTTCTCCTGGCCAAAAGCGGGGTGGATCACCTGGCGGTCTTCGTGGACCATGGCCTGCTGCGCCTAGGGGAGCGGGAAGAGGTGGAGGGCGCCTTAAGGGCTCTGGGGGTCAACCTCCTGGTGGTGGACGCGAGGGCGCGCTTCCTCCATGCCCTAAAGGGGGTGGAGGACCCGGAGGAGAAGCGGCGGGTCATCGGCCATATCTTCGTGGAGGTGTTCCAGGAGGTGGCGAGGGCCCAAGGGCCTTTCCGCTTCCTGGCCCAGGGGACCCTGTATCCGGACGTGATTGAGTCCGCGGGGGAGAAGGGGGCGGCCAAGATCAAGAGCCACCACAATGTGGGTGGCCTCCCCGAGGAGCTCGGGTTTGAGCTTTTGGAGCCCTTCCGCCTCCTCTTCAAGGACGAGGTGCGGGAGCTCGCCCTCCTCCTAGGCCTCCCCGACCCCATCCGCCTCCGCCACCCCTTCCCGGGACCAGGCCTGGCGGTGCGCATCCTGGGGGAGGTGACGGAGGAGAGGCTGGAGGTCCTAAGGCGGGCGGATGACCTCTTTACAAGCCTCCTCAAGGAGTGGGGCCTCTACCACCAGGTGGCCCAGGCCCTCGCGGTCCTCACCCCCCTAAGGAGCGTGGGGGTGGCGGGGGACGAGCGGCGCTACGGCTACGTCCTGGCCCTCCGGGCGGTGACCACGGAGGACTTCATGACCGCGGACTGGGCCCGGCTTCCCCTGGAGTTCCTGGACGAGGCTGCCCGTCGCATCACCCAGAAGGTGCCGGAGATCGGCCGGGTGGTCTACGACATCACCGCCAAGCCCCCGGCCACCATAGAATGGGAGTGATGGGCGAAGCGGCGCGCCTCCTTAAGCCCCTTTCTCTGGAGGAGTACCTGGCCCTGGAGGAGGAAAGCCCCACCAAGCACGAACTGGTGGACGGCTTCCCCTACACCATGGCCGGGGCGAGCCGGGCGCATCACCTCATCGTGACCAATCTAGCCCTTCTCCTTGGCCCCTACGCCCGACGCAAGGGCTATCGCCTCTACGTGGCGGACATGAAGCTGAAGGTAGGGCCCAACACGGTCTACTACCCCGACCTCATGGCGGTCTGCGTTCCCCCACCGGAAAACCCCTACCACGAGGAGGCCCCTTGCCTGGTGGTGGAGGTGCTTTCGGAAAGCACCGAGGCCACGGACCGGAGGGAAAAGCCCTGGCGCTACCTGGCCCTCCCCACCCTAAGGGGCTACCTCCTGGTGAGCGCCCGGGAACGGCGGGCTGAGGTTTACCGGAAGGAGGGGGCGAGGTCCTCTACCAGGCCCGGGAAGAAGGGGTGCTGGACGAGGCCCCCCTTTCGCTGGCGGAGGTCTACGCGGGGGTTGAGCCCTTGGAAGGAACCCCCTAGCGGTACACTAGAGGGGAAAGGAGGCCAAGGATGCCCACCTTTATCGTCCTCAGCACCCTCACGGACGACGGCGCCGAGACCCTGGTGAAAAACCCCGAGCGCATCAAGGAGGTGAACGGGGAGCTGGAGCGGGACTTCGGGGTGAAGGTGGTGGCCCAGTACGCCGTGCTTGGGCCCTACGATTTCGTGAACATCGTGGAGGCGGAGGACGCGGCCAGCGTGGCCCGGGCCATGCTCCACCTGGCCTCGAGGGGGAGCGTGAAGACCACCACCCTGGAGGCCATCCCCGTGGCCGAGCTCATCGCCCGCCTGAAGTAAGTGGAGGTCCTGGAAACCTGCGTCTACACGGAGGACCTGGAGGCCGCCCGGGCCTTCTACGAGGGGGTGTTGGGCCTCCCCTGCTTCCAGTTCAACCCCCCCGGCACGCCTTCTTCCGCGCGGGGCGGGGGGTCTTTCTGGTCTTCAACCCTAGGGTCACGGCAAAGGAGGAAGCCCTTCCCCCCCACGGGGCCCAAGGCAGCGTGCACGTGGCCTTCCGGGTGGCGGAGGAGGAACTTCCCCTTTGGGCAAGCCGCCTCGAGGCGGCGGGTTTTCCCGTGCGGTGGGCGGCGTGGCCCAGGGGGAAAAGCCTCTACACCCAAGACCCCGCGGGGAACCTGGTGGAGCTCGCCCCGGCGGGAATCTGGGGTCTAGAGTAGCCTTGCCTCCCCACCAGGGGCCTCCCCTTTCCCGTAAGATGCAAGGGGATGGAAAAGGTCCTGAAAGGGGTGGAGCTCTTCACCGACGGCGCCTGCCTGGGCAACCCCGGCCCCGGGGGGTGGGCGGCCCTTTTGCGCTATGGGGGCCGAGAAAAGCTCCTCTCGGGGGGAGAGCCCTGCACCACCAACAACCGCATGGAGCTCACCGCGGCGGTGGGGGGGCTTAAGGCGCTAAGAGAGCCCTGCCGGGTGGACCTCTACACGGACAGCCGCTACCTTAAGAGCGCCTTCACCGAGGGCTGGCTTGAAGGCTGGCGGAAGCGGGGCTGGCGCACCACGGAAGGCACGCCCGTGAAGAACCAAGACCTTTGGCAGGCCCTCCTTAAGGCCATGGAGGGGCACGAGGTGCACTTCCATTGGGTGGCGGGGCACAGCGGCCACCCGGAAAACGAGCGGGTGGACCGGGAGGCCAGGCGAAGGGCGGAGGAGGCCAAGGCCCGAAAGGGCGCCTGCACCAAAGGGAAACGCTTTTAGACATAGAAGCAGAAAAACGTTATACTTTAACCATGGACCTCCCCAAGGCCGTGCTGGAAACCCACCTGAAGGACCGGGAAAGCGCCACCTACAAGGCCAACAAAGACGCCTGGGTGGCCCTGGTGCGGGAGTTCAGGGAAAGCCTGGAAAGGGTGCGGGAAGGCGGGGGCAAGCGGGCGGTGGAGCGCCAACACCAAAAGGGCCGCCTCACCGCCCGGGAAAGGATCCTAAGGCTCATAGACCCGGGGACGGAGTTCTACGAGCTCATGGCCTTCGCGGGCTATGGGATGTACGAGGAGTGGGGCGGGGCCCCGGCGGGGGGCGTGGTGACGGGCCTTGGGCGCATCGCGGGGCGGGACTGGATGATCATCGCCAACGACGCCACGGTGAAGGCGGGGGCCTTCTTCCCCATCACCGCCAAGAAGGTCATCCGGGCCCAGACCATGGCCCTGGAAAACCGCATCCCCACGGTCTACTTGGTGGACTCCGCCGGGGTCTTTTTGCCCCTCCAGGACGAGGTCTTCCCCGACCAGGACGATTTCGGGCGCATCTTCTACCTCAACGCCCGCATGAGCGCCTTAGGCATCCCCCAGATCTCGGCCATCATGGGCAACTGCGTGGCCGGGGGGGCCTACCTCCCGGTGATGACCGACGTCCTCATCATGACCGAGGGGAGCGGGCTCTACCTGGCGGGCCCCGCCCTGGTGAAGGCGGCCATCGGGCAGGAGGTGTCCTCGGAGGAGCTTGGGGGGGCCAGGATGCACCACGAGGTCTCGGGCACGGTGGACTTCCACGAGCCCACGGACGAGGCCGCCCTGGAGCGCATCCGCAAGCTGGCCGAGCTCTACCCGCCCTCTAGGCTTGCCCCCTGGGCCGAGGCCCGCAAGGAGCCCAAGGAGCCCCTCTACCCCGCGGAGGACCTCTACGGCCTGGTGGACCCCACGGGTGCCCGGCCCTACGACCTAAGGGAGGTCATCGCCCGCCTCGTGGACGGCTCGGAGTTCTTGGAATACAAGGGAGGGTACGGGGAGACCCTGGTCACGGGCTTTGCCCGCATCGGGGGCTTCCCCGTGGGCATCGTGGGGAACCAGCGCCTCATCCTCAAGAAGAAGGGGCGGATTGAGGTGGGGGGGGTCATCTACGCCGAGGCCGCGGACAAGGCGGCCCGGTTCATCCTGGATGTGAACCAGATGGGCATCCCCCTCCTCTTCCTCCAGGACGTAACCGGGTTCATGGTGGGGAAGGAATCGGAGCAGGCGGGGATCATCCGCCGGGGGGCTAAGTTGGTGAACGCGGTCTCCAACTCCACCGTCCCCAAGATCACCCTCATCCTGGGGGGGTCCTTCGGCGCGGGGAACTACGCCCTGGCGGGGAAGGCCTACGGGCCCCGCTTCATCTACGCCTGGCCCAGCGCCAAGTACGCGGTCATGGGCGGGGCCCAGGCGGCGAAGACCCTCCTGGAACTGGAGGTGGAAAAGCTTAAGCGAGAGGGGAAAGAGCCCTCGGACGAGGAGCTCAAGGAGCTCTACGAGCGCATCAAGGGCCGCTACGAGGAGACCCTGGACCCCCGGTACGCTGCCGCCAGGCTTTGGGTGGACGGGATCCTCCTCCCCCACGAGACCCGCAAGTGGCTCATCAAGAGCCTCGAGGCCTGCGCCCTGAACCCGGAAAGGGAGCCCTTCCGGGTGGGGGTGTTCCAGGTTTAGGGGGCATTGAAATCCCCACGGGCCTCGGAGGAAAGACGCGCTGTACTCCCTTTTCTGGGGCCCCCGCCGAAGCGTTCGCTTCGGCGGGGCACTTAAAGGAGGGCCTTCACCCCATCCGCCACGTACTGCACCGCCAAGGCCGCAAGGAGGATGCCGAGGACCCGGGTCACCACGTTCACCCCCGTGCGCCCCAAGGCCCTCCGCACCACCACCGCCCCCCTGAGGAAGAGGTAGGCCAGGAGGAGGACGAGAAAGGCGGTGAGGAGGACGGAAAAAGCCCCAAAGGGCACCCCCCGGGCCTCCGCCCCCAGGATGAGGAGGCTTGCCAGGGCCCCAGGGCCGGCGATGAGGGGGATGGCCAGGGGAAAGACGGAGATGTCCGCCCGGGAGAGGGCCTCCCGGGCCTCCTCCTCCGTCTCCCGCTCGTGGTGGCCAAAGACCATCTCCGTG
>NZ_JBBIMD010000063.1:0-12655 GCF_037444525.1 Thermus sp.
TCCTTGCGGTGAGGAGGATGGTCCCCCCCCGCTGGAGGATGTTGGCCACGTCCCGCACGCCCAAGGGGAGCATCTCCCCCAGGATCATCCCTGCGTAGCCCCGCCGGATGCCGATGACCTCCACGCCCAGGGCGTAGGCCTGGCGCACCACGGCCCGGATGGCCGCGTTCATCCCCGGGGCATCCCCGCCGCTTGTAAACACGCCGATTCGCTTCATTCCTCCTCCATGGCCATTCGGTAAGCCTCGTTCCGGGAAAGGCCCCGTTCCACCAAAGCCTTCACCAGCGCCTTCCCCTCAAGCCCCTCCCTCCTTAGGGCCTCCAGGAGGGCCCGCCCCTCCGGGGGCACCTCCTCCTTGGGGGCCAGGACCAGGACGAACTCCCCCTTGGGCTTTTGGAAGTGGGCCAAGGCCCCCTCCAGGGTGCCCCGGTAGACCTCCTCGTGGAGCTTCGTAAGCTCCCGGGCCACGGCCACGGGGTGGTGGGGGCCATAGACCGCGAGGAGGTCCTCCAGGGTTTTTCGCAGGCGGTGGGGGCTCTCGTAGAGCACCGCGGTCCGCCCCTCCCGGGCCAGGGCCTCGAGGCGGGCCCTCCGCTCCTTCCCCCCCTTGGGCAGGAAGCCCTCAAAGGTGAAGCGGTGGGTGGGAAGGCCCGAGACCACCAGGGCGGGGATGAGGGCGGTGGGGCCAGGAAGCGCTTCCACTTGCCACCCCCACCCCAGGGCCAGGCGCACCAGCTCCGCCCCGGGGTCGGAGATCCCCGGGGTGCCTGCGTCCGTGGCGTAGGCCACGTAGCGGTAGGAGGCAAGAAGCTCCTTGGCCCGCCCCACCGTGTGCTGGTCCAGGCGCAGGGTGGGGGTGGGGATGCCGTAGTGGCGGAGGAGGAGGCCCGTGCGCCGGGTGTCCTCGCAGGCCACCACCTCCGCCTCCCTTAGGACCTCCAGGGCCCTTAGGGTGATGTCCTTCAGGTGGCCGATGGGGGTGGGGACCAGGACCAGGCGCACGCTAGGAGAGGAGGGATTTCAGGTACCTCAGGGCCTTGTGGAAGGGCAGCTGGTACAAGGAGCCCGAGGGCAGGGAGAACTCCAGAAGATCCTCCGCCCCCGGGAAGAAGATGCGGCGCAGGGCCAAGGGCCCTTCCTGGCTCTCCAGGTGGACGGTGAGGTAGTCGGGCTCTAGGTTGGGCTCGTCCTCCGCCTCCTTGGGGGGCTCCTCCCCCACCCCCTCCTCCAGGCGGGCCAGGGCCTCCAAAAGCTCCGCCTTTAGGAGGCGCACCTCCTCCTCCAGGGTTCCGTCGCTAAAGCGTAAGACCGCCTCCTCCCCTTCGCCGAAGGCCTCGAGGCCGAAGAGGACCTCCCCTTCCGCCGGGGGCTCCACCACCTCCAGGGTGCCGTCGGAAAGGAGCTTCAGCACGGCCCCACAAGCCTCGCAGTCCAGGATGCCGCCGGGCTCCATCCCCTCGAGGTCCAAGGCTTCCCCGCACACCGGACAGACCATACCCACGCCTCCTAAGGGGATTCTACGCCCGGGGTAAGGAGCCTAGCCCTGGTAGCGGGCCATGGAGGCCCGGATCTCCGCCAAAGCCTCCTCCCGGCCCCGCCAGCCCGTCACCTTGACCCACTTGCCCTTCTTGGCCTCCAGGGCCTTGTAGGTTTCAAAGAAGTGCTGGATCTCCTGCTTCACCCCCTCGGGCACGTCCCCGATGTCCCGGATGTGGTCCAGCCTCTGGTCCTCGGCCACCACCCCCAGGATCTTGGCGTCCTGCCCCTTCTCGTCCTCCATGAGAAGGAGGCCCACGGGCCGCACCTCCACCACCACCCCGGGCAGGAGGGGGTAGGTGGAAAGGATGAGCCCGTCCAAGGGGTCCCCGTCCTCGCTCAGGGTGGAGGGGATGAAGCCGTAGTCCCCGGGGTAGAACTGGGCCCCAGGCAGGACCCGGTCCAGCTTGATGGCCCCAAGTTCGGGATCGTACTCGTACTTGTTGCCCGAACCCTTGGGCACCTCAATGACCATGTGGACCACCTCGGGCGCCTTTTTCCCCACGGGCAGGCTCTTCAGGTTCGCCATAGCCCCCCCATTATACGAGGGCTTCCGGCCGGTCCCCCACCAGGGCGTCCACCCCCAGGCGGCGGAGTTCTTCCGCCCGGGCGGGGTCGTTCACCGTCCAGGCCAGGAGGCGGTAACCCTGGGCCTTGAGCTGGGCCACCTCCTCGGGGAATAGGAGGCTTTCCTCCGAGTGGAGCCATTCCACCTCAAGGCAAGGGGCCAGCGCCGCCGCCTCCCGTACGCTGTAGAGGAAGCCCAGGGGCCGCACCCCAAGCCGCCCGAGGCGCAGGAGGGCCAAGGGGTCAAAGGAGCTCACCCAGACCCTGGAAGAGGGGTACTGGACCAGGAGCCGGGCCAGGGCCTCCTCCCGGCCATCCGTCTCCCCAGGGGTGCTCTTGAGCTCCACGTTGATCCAGGCCTCCGGAAAAGCCCTCAAGACCTCCTCCAGGGTGGGCACATAGGGGGGGAGGTCCTCCCGCCTTAGGGACCGGATGGGCACGCCCCCCAGGGTGAAGTCATGGTGCACCACCAAAACCCCGTCCTGGGTGAACTGCACGTCCAGTTCAAACCCGTCCAGCCCGGCCTCGAGGGCCAGGGCAAAGGCCTCCAAGGTGTTCTCCCTAGCCCTTATGGGCGCACCGCGGTGGCCCAGACGAAGGGGCATGGGGGGAGTATACAATGGGGCCATGGGCAAGTATGAAGCAGAGCTCGCCCGCCTGGGGGAGTCCCCTCTGCTGAAGCTGGAGGGCCCTGGAGGTATTTTGGCGGTGACGGAACGGGAGCTGGTATTCCTGGACGAAGGAGGGGTCCGGCGCATCGCCCTGGCCCAGATCCGCCGGGTGGCCCGGGGGGAGGGGGGGGTGGTGCGGGTCCAGGGAGAGGAGGCCTTCCTGGACATCCCCCTCAAGGCCTTCCCCGTGGAGGAGCTCAAGGGGTTTCTGGAAGGGTTGAAGCCCCACGTGGCCCGGGCCCGCAAGGCCACCCAGGCCCCACCTCCCAAGCCTCCGGAACCCCCTAAGCCCGTGTGGGAGGAGGAGCCGCCTCCTGTGCCCAAGGCCCCTTCCGTGGAACTGGCCCCGGAACCGGAGGCCCCCCCGCCCCAGCCGGTCCAGAGCCCACCCCCCCCCACGAGGGAGGGGCGCGCCCCTTTGGCCTTACCCCTGCGCCTGGTGGCCCTCCTCAGCCTGGCCTACGCCGTGGCCTTCCTGGCCCTGAACCCGGGGGCCGACCCCTGGGCCCAGATAGGGGCAGCCCTCGGGGGGCTTGGCCTGGCCCTCACCGCCTGGTCGGCCTCTACCTCCTCGCGGTAAGCATCGTAAGTCTCTTTTCCCTTTGGCCTAAAGTCTTCCCCCACCCCGCCCCCGTGCGGGTGGAGGCCTTGGGAAAGGTGGCCTTTACCCCTCCTCCTCCTGAGCCCGTAAGCCTGAACCACGCCAGCTACGAGGAGCTTTTGGCCCTGCCCGGGGTAGGGCCCGCCTTGGCCCAACGGATCCTGGAGGGCCGCCCTTACCGGGAGGTGGAGGACCTCCTTCGGGTGAAGGGGATCGGCCCCAAGACCCTGGAGCGGCTCAGGCCCTACGTGCGGCCATGAGGTCTTTGGGTGGGGCCCTAGGCCTTGGCGGGCTTTTCGGGGCCCTGGTCCTTCTCCACCCCCTCTGGACCCTAGGCCTCCTAGCCTTTCCCCTCCTCCGTCTCCCCTTCCTCCTGGGCTTCCTCCTGGTCATGGGAAGGGGGGTCCTCCTCCCCATTCCCGAGCCCCCCTACGGGGCCCGGGTGGAGGGGGTCTTCCAGGTGGAGAGGGGCTTCACCCAATGGCGGGGTCACCGCCTTTGGGTGGCCCACCACCCGCCCCTGGGGGACGGGCGTTACCGGCTCAAGGGGTACATCGCCCCTCCCGAGGGGCGGACCAACCCGGGGAGCTTTGACCAAAGGGCCTGGCTCCTTTCCCAGGGGTCCAAGGGGGTCCTGAGGGCGGAGGAGGCGGAGCGGCTGGACGGCCCCCCGGATTTCCGGGAAGCCCTCCGCGTGCGGCTTGCCGCCGGGCTTTCCGGAGAGGCCAAGGAGGTCCTGGAAGGGCTCATCCTGGGGGAAAAGCGGGGCCTGGAGGAGCTTTACCCCCTTTTCCAGCAAGCAGGGCTGGCCCACCTCCTGGCCCTTTCCGGCCTCCACGTGGGCCTTCTGGGCGGGGCCTTTCTGCTCTTTTTTCCCTTGGGCCGGTTCCGCTACCTCCTCGCCCTCCTGGCCCTGGGCTTCTACCTCCTCCTGGCGGGGCCAAGCCCTTCCCTGGTGCGGGCAAGCCTCATGGGGGGGCTTTCCCTCCTGGGGCTCTTCCTGGGCCTTGGGCGGGCGGCGCTCCTCCAGGGGCTGGGGCTGGCCCTTTTCCTCCAGCTCCTCCTCCGGCCCGAGGTGGTCTTGGGCCTCGGCTTCCAGCTCTCCCATCTGGCCGTCCTGGGGATGGCCCTGGTCCTCCCCACCCTGAAGCTCCCCCGGGGGGCCTGGGGGATGGTCCTTGGAGTCCTGGCCGCCACCTTGGCGGCCCAAAGCCTCCTCGTACCCCTCCTCCTTCACCATTTCCACCTCCTCCCCCTCCTGAGCCCCTTCATCAACCTCCTGGCCCTGCCCCTGGCCGCCCTCCTAATGCCCCTGGGCTTCCTCAAGCTCTTCCTAGGGGCACCCCTTGCCCCCTTGGCGGAGCCCCTGGCCCGGGGGCTTCTGGCCCTGGCCGAGGTGGGAAGCCAGGGCCCCCTTCTCCGCTTGGGGGGGATCTCCCCCTTGGGCTTTGCCCTCTACTACCTGGCCCTCCTCCCCCTCCTCCTCGCCCTCCACGGCCACCTGCCCCTAAGGAAGGC
This sequence comes from Thermus sp., assembly GCF_037444525.1. Classification (GTDB taxonomy): domain Bacteria; phylum Deinococcota; class Deinococci; order Deinococcales; family Thermaceae; genus Thermus. Next base: position 4,894 of record NZ_JBBIMD010000063.1, read on the forward strand.
CCTCCTTTTGACCTCCTTCCCCATCCTCCTGAGCCTCCTCCAGGGCCGGGCCAAGCCACTGGACCTCTGGGCCCTGGACGTGGGCCAGGGGGACGCCCTCCTGGCCCGGCTGGGCGGGGCCGAGGTGCTGGTGGATGGGGGGCGGCTCGAGGCCGGGGAAAGGGTGGTGCGGGCCTTAAGGGCCCTGGGGGTGGAGGCCCTGGAGATCCTGGTGGCCACCCACCCCGACGCCGACCACGCGGGCGGGCTTCTAAAGGTGGCGGAGGAGGTGCCGGTGGGCATCGCCCTCCTCTCCCCCGCCTTCAGGGAGGAGGACCCCTTGGTGAGGGCCCTGAAGGCCAAGGGCGTCCCCCTCCTGAGGCCAGGGGCGGGGACGCGCCTAAGGGTAGGGCGGGGGCGGCTAGAGGTCCTCTGGCCCAGGGCCCTGAGCGGGGAGGACAACCGGGACGGCCTGGCCCTCCTCCTGGACTTCGGGAAGGGGAAGGCCCTCCTCCTCGCCGACCTCCCCCAGGAGGCCGAAAAGGCCCTGGAGGTCCCCCCGGTGGAGGTGCTGAAGGTGAGCCACCACGGCGCCCGCACGGGGACGAGCCCGGCCCTGCTGGAACGGGCCCGGCCCCGGGTGGCCCTCATCGGGGTGGGGCGGAACCCCTACGGCCACCCCCACCCCGAGGTCCTGGAGCGGCTGGAGGCCCATGGGGTGCGGGTCTACCGCACGGACCGGGACGGAGCAGTGCGGGTCCTCTTCGGCTATGCCTGGTAGCCGAGCCGCTCCAAGAGGGCCTTTAGCTCCTCCGGGGAGCGGTAGTGGATGACCACCCGGCCCCGCCTCTCCCCCACCACCCGCACGGGCAGGCCCAGGTGGCGGGAGAGCTCCAAGGCCAGGGGGGAGGGCTCTTGGGGCCGCCTTTCCTTCAGGCGGTCCTTCAGGGCCTCGGCCTGGCGCACGGAAAGCCCCTTTTCCAGGATCTCCCTGAGGCCCCAAAGCCTCTTGTCCTCCGGGAGCATGAGGAGGGCCCGGGCGTGGCCCGCGCTGATCCTCCCCTCCTCCAGGGCCTCCAAAACCTCCTCGGGAAGCTGGAGAAGCCGTAGAGCGTTGGCCACCGTGGGCCTCGCCTTCCCCACCCGCCGGGCCACCTCCTCCTGGGTGAGGCCCATCTGCAGGAGGGCCTGGTAGCCCCGGGCCTCCTCCACGGGGGAGAGGTCCTCCCGCTGGAGGTTTTCCACCAGGGCGATCTCCAGGGCCTCTTGGTCCGTGAGGTCCCGCACCAGGGCGGGGACCTCCGTGAGCCCCGCGAGGAGGGCCGCCCGGTAGCGCCGCTCCCCCGCCACCACCTCGTACCCTTCCCCCTTGGGGCGGACGAGGAGGGGTTGGAGGAGGCCCTTTTCCCGGATGGACTCGGCGAGCTCCCTCAGGCTCTCCTCGGGAAAGCGGCGCCTCGGCTGGTTGGGGTTGGGCTTGAGGGCCGAGAGGGGGAGGCGCACCACTCCCCCGCCCCCCTTGGGCAGCAGGGCCTCGAGGCCCCGCCCCAGACCGCTAGCCTTCTTGGACACGGGCGATCACCTCCTCCGCAAGGCGCCGGTAGGCGTGGGCCCCCGGGGACGTGGGGGCGTGCTGGGCGATGGTGCGGCCGAAACTGGGGGCCTCGGCCAGGCGGATGTTGCGGGGCACCACCGTCCAGAAGACCTTCTGGCCGAAGTGGGCCCTGAGCTGGGCCTCCACCTGCTGGGCGAGAAGGGTGCGGCCATCGTACATGGTGATGAGGATGCCGAGGAGGCGAAGCCTAGGGTTGAGCCGGGCCCGCACCTCTTCCAGGGTGGAAAGAAGCCCCGCCACCCCTTCTAGGGCGTAGTACTCCGCCTGCACGGGGGCCAAAACCCCCTCCGCCGCCGCCAGGGCGTTCAGGGTGAGGGGGGAGAGGCTTGGGGGGGCGTCCAGGAGAACCAGGTCAAAGGCCCCGTCCTCCAGGACCTCCCTCAAGGCGGTGGGGGCCTCGGCGAGCTCCACCGTGGCCCCCACCAGGTCCGCTGTGGCTGAAAGGAGGAAAAACCCGTCCACGGGGACAAGAAGGGCCTCCAAGGGCTCCCCCTGGAGGAGGTGGTATACCCCCCGCTCCGCCCGCACCCCCAGGCCGCTGGTGGCGTTGGCCTGGGGGTCCAGGTCCACCAGGAGGACCCTCTTCCCCATCCGGGCCAGGTAGGCGGCCAGGTTGACCGCGGTGGTGGTCTTCCCCACCCCCCCCTTCTGGTTCACCAGGGCGATGCGGCGCACCTCGCCCCCTAGCATAACGGATTCCGCTCGGGGACCCCGGGCCTCCTGGGGTAGCGGATAGGGGTGGGGCAGGCCTTCCCCAGGAGGACCAGGCTTCGCCTCTCCTCCGTAAGGGGAAGGCTGAAGGTCTCCACGCCGAGGAGGGTGCCCCCCAGGGCTTCCAGGGCCCCCTGAAGCCCGGAAAGCTCCTCCCCCACCCGGGGGCCCTTCTGGGCCACCATCACCCCCTCCAGGGCCAGGAAGGGAAGGCCAAGTTCCGCCAGGACGCAAAGGGGAGCCACCGCCCGGGCCACCACCCGCCCGTAGGCCTCCCGGTGCTCCGGAGCGTGGGCCAGAAGCTCCGCCCGCCCCCAGAGGGCCCGGGCCCCCTTAAGGCCAAGGGCGGCGATGGCCTCTTCCACGAAGGCCACCTTCTTCTTCGTGGCGTCCAGGAGGACCATCTCCAGCTCGGGCCGCACGATCTTGAGGGGAAGGCCCGGGAAGCCAGGGCCTGTCCCCAGGTCCAGGACCTTTAGCGGGCCTTCCCAAAGGGGGAGGCGAAGGAGGGTCAGGGAGTCCAGGAAATGCTTAAGGACGATCTCCTCCTCCCCCTGGAGGGCGGTGAGGCTCGCCCTTCGGTTCCCCTCCAGGAGGAGGTCGTAGAGGCGAGAGAAGGCCTCGAGGTGGGGCACGAGGTCCAGCCCCAGGGCCTCCCCCCCCTGGAGGAGCATCTCCCGACCCTTAGGGCTTAGGGGCACGTCCACCCCCCTTGTTTCACGGGAAACAACGCCCCCCTCATGCCCGCTTCAGGTGGACCAGGAGGGCGGTGAGGTCCGAGTCCCGCACCCCAGGGACCCTGGCCGCCTCGGCCAGGGTGCGGGGCCTGGCGCGGGAGAGCTTCTCCACCGCCTCCCGGGAAAGGCCGGGCACCCGGGGGTAGTCCAGGCCCTCGGGGAGGCGGAGGGTCTCCAGGTCCTTAAGCCTCTCCCGAAGCCGCTCCTGACGCTCAATGTAGCCCGCATACTTGGCCCGGATCTCCACCTGCTCCATCTCCTCGGGGGAGAGGGGCTCAGGGGGAGGGAAGCGCTCGGCCAGGGCCCGGTAGGTGTTCTCAGGGCGCCGGAGCCACTGGAGGCCGCTTACCCCTTCCACCCGTAGGGCCTCGAGGCGCCTAAGCTCCCCCTCCACCCGGGCGTACTTGGCCCGGACCCGCTCCAGGTCCTCCTTGGGCCTCAGGCCCCACTCCACCGCCAGGGGCACCAGGCGCTCGTCGGCGTTGTCCGCCCGGCAGAGGAGGCGGAGCTCCACCCGGGAGGTCATCATGCGGTAGGGCTCGTCCACCCCGCGGCCCACCAGGTCGTCCACCAGGACCCCGATGTACCCCTGGCTCCGCTCCAGGCGCGCCTCGGGAAGGCCGAGGGCGAAGCGGGCGGCGTTGAGGCCCGCGAGGAGCCCCTGGGCCGCGGCCTCCTCGTAGCCCGAGGTGCCGTTCACCTGGCCCGCGGTAAAGAGGCCGGGGAGGAAGCGGGACTGGAGGCCGTGGGTGAGCCCCATGGGGTCCACCGCGTCGTACTCCACCGCGTAGGCGTAGCGCTGGATCACCGCCCGTTCAAAGCCGGGGAGGCTTCGCACCATGGCCTCCTGGAGCTCCGGGGGGAGGCTGGAGGAGAAGCCCTGGAGGTAGACCTCGCTGGTCTCCAGGCCGTCCGGCTCCACGAAGAGGAGGTGGCTTTCCTTGTCCCGGAAGCGCACCACTTTGTCCTCAATGGAGGGGCAGTACCGGGGGCCGATGCCCTGGATGTCCCCCGCGTAGAGAGGGGAGAGGTGGAGGTTTTCCAGGATGAGCCGGTGGGTCCTCCCCGTGGTCCGGGTCTGCCAGGTGGGCAGGCGGGCGGCGTGGGGCCCGGGGTTTCCCGTGAAACTTCCCGGGGGAACCTCGGGGGGCACCTCCTCCAGCAGGTGGAAGTCCACGCTGTCGGAGCGGATCCGAGGCGGGGTGCCGGTCTTAAAGCGGAGGAGGCGGTGGCCCGCTTCCTTGAGGCTCTGGGATAGGAAGCGGGCCGGGGGCTCCCCCTGGCGCCCCGCGGGGCGGGCCTTGCGGCCATACCAGACCACCCCCTGGAGAAAGGTTCCCCCGGCCACCACCACCGCCCGGGCAGGAAGGGTGCGGCCGTCCACCGTGCGCACCCCCTGGAGCTTGCCCCCTTCCACCAGGAGAGCGGCCACCTCCCCCCGGACCACCTCTATGGGCCTCTCGGCCAGGATCTCCTGGGCCTTTAGGGCGTAGAGGTCCCGATCCGTCTGGACGCGGAGGCTCTGGACCGCGGGGCCCTTGGAGCGGTTGAGGACGCGGGTGTGGATGGCGGCGGCGTCCGCGGCCCGGCCCATAAGCCCCCCTAAGGCCACCACCTCCGCCACCAGCTGGCTCTTCCCGGGGCCCCCCACCGCGGGGTTGCAGGGCATGGCCCCGATGCGCTCGGGGTTCACGGTGATGAGGGCCACCCGAACCCCTAGGGCGCTCGCCGCCCAGGCGGCCTCGAGGCCCGCGTGCCCCCCCCCCACCACCACCACGTCGTACGCCCTCATCCCCCTACTTTACCCAACCCCCCGCAGGTCTGGCTTAAAATAGCCCGGGTGGCCCTAGGGGCTAAGGAGGGGGAAACCTTGACCCACGAGGCGGTCTGGCAACACGTCCTGGAGCACATCCGCCGCAACATCACGGAGGTGGAGTTCCACACCTGGTTTGAGCGGATCCGCCCCTTGGGCATCCACGACGGGGTGCTGGAGCTTGCGGTGCCCACCTCCTTCGCCCTGGACTGGATCCGCCGCCACTACGCGGGCCTCATCCAGGAGGCCTTGGCCCTTCTCGGGGCCCAGGCTCCGCGGTTTGAGCTTCGGGTGGTCCCCAGCACCCCCGTGCAGGAGGACATCTTCCAGGCCCCTCAGGCCGAAAGCCCCAAGCCCAAGTTGAACCCCAAGTACACCTTTGAAAACTTCGTGGTGGGGCCCAACAACTCCATGGCCCACGCGGCCGCGGTGGCCGTGGCCGAATCCCCCGGGCGGGCCTACAACCCCCTTTTCATCTACGGGGGGGTAGGCCTGGGGAAAACCCACCTCATGCACGCGGTGGGGCACTCCGTGGCCAAGCGCTTCCCCCACCTGAAGATTGAGTACGTGTCCACAGAGACCTTCACCAACGAACTCATCAACGCCATCCGCGAGGACCGCATGGCGGAGTTCCGGGAGCGCTACCGCTCCGTGGACCTCCTCCTGGTGGACGACATCCAGTTCATCGCCGGAAAAGAGCGCACCCAGGAGGAGTTCTTCCACACCTTCAACGCCCTCTACGAGGCCCACAAGCAGATCATCCTCTCCTCCGACCGCCCCCCCAAGGACATCCTGACCTTGGAAGCCCGCCTGCGGAGCCGCTTTGAATGGGGCCTCATCACCGACATCCAGCCCCCTGACCTGGAAACCCGCATCGCCATCCTCAAGATGAACGCGGAGCAGCGGGGCCTGCGCATCGGGGAGGACGTCCTGGAGTACATCGCCCGCCAGGTGACCTCCAACATCCGCGAGCTGGAAGGGGCCCTCATGCGGGCCATCGCCTACGCCTCCTTAAACGGGGTGGAGCTCACCCGGGCTGTGGCCGCCAAGGCCCTTTCCGACATCTTCGCCCCCAGGGAGGTGGAGGTGGATCCCCTGGAGATCGTGCGCAAGGTGGCGGAGCGCTTCGCCCTAAAGCCGGAGGAGCTCACGGGCAGCGGCCGGCGCAAGGAGGTGGTCCTCCCCCGGCAGGTGGCCATGTACCTGGTGCGGGAACTCACCCGGGCCTCCCTTCCCGAGATCGGCCAGCTCTTCGGCGGGCGGGACCACACCACGGTCCTCTACGCCATCCAGAAGGTGCAGGAGCTTGCGGAAAGCGACCGGGAGGTCCAGACCCTCCTCCGGAGCCTCAAGGAGGAGCTCCTATGACCCCTGTGGATAACCTGTGGATAACCCTGTGGATAACTGGGCTTAGCCTGTGGATAACCTTGTGGATAACCTGTGGAAAACCTGGGGGGGATTGGAGGTTGTGGATAACTGGCCAGTTATCCACAGCTTATCCACAGGGGGGTGGGGGGTTATCCACAGAGGTTATCCACAGGAGCTTTTCCGTTCAGGAGCGGGCTTTTTCTATGTTATCCACATATCCACAGGCCCTACTATTACTACTACGGATCTTTAAAGATCTTAAAAACAAAAAACCCGTAGTAACAGCAAAAGGAGGCAAGGCCAAATGAAGGTGCTCATTCCAAGAAAAATCCTTTCCGAGGGGATAAGCCTTCTGGAGCGCGTCATCCCAAGCCGCAGCGCCAACCCGCTTTTCACCTACTTGGGCCTCGAGGTCCAACCCCAAGCCCTGGTCCTCTTCGGCACCAACGGGGAGGTGGACCTGGAGGTGCGCCTGCCGGCGGAAGGGGAAGGGACGGGCCGGGCCCTGGTCCCCGCCCAGCCCTTTTTCCAGATCGTACGGAGCCTGCCCGGGGATGGGGTGGAGGCTACCTTTGGCCAGGAGCTCCTCCTCTCCTCGGGGACCTTCCAGACCCGCCTGGGGCTGGCCCCCCTGGAGGGGTATCCGGAGCTCCTCTTCCCGGAGCCCGCGGAGGGGGAGGAGGGGCCCTTTCCCGTCCGCACCCAACTGCCCCTGGGGGAGTTCTTGAAGGCCCTGGCCCACGTGCGCTACGCGGCCAGCAACGAGGAGTACCGGGCCATCTTCCGGGGGGTCCAGCTGGAGTTCGGCCCCAAGGGGGTGCGGGCCGTGGCCTCCGACGGGTACCGGCTCGCCCTCTACGACCTTCTTGGGCCCCAGCCCTTTGAGCGGAAGGCGGTGGTGCCCGCCCGAAGCGTGGACGAGATGGTCCGGGCCCTCCGGGGAGTCCAGGAAGCGGGGGAGGTGCACCTGGCCCTGGGGCCTGGGATGATCGGGGTTTCCGGAGGGGCAGAGGGGGGGCTTTCCGTGCGCATGGTGGCCCGGCTCATGGAGGGGGAGTTCCCGGACTACGAGCGGGTGGTGCCCAAGGAGTTCGCCCTGAAGGTGGCCCTCGAGGCCGACCCCTTCCGGGAAGCCCTAAGGCGGGTGAGTGTCCTTTCCGATCGGCAGAACCACCGGGTGGACCTCCTCTTCACCGAGGGAGGGGGGCTTCTCCTTTCCGCGGAAGGGGATTATGGGCGGAGCCAGGAGGAGCTCTCCGTGGCCTTCCAGGGGACCCCCCTTCTCGTGGCCTACAACGCCCGCCACCTCCTGGAAGCCCTGGGGCCGGTGGAGGGCCGGGTGGAGCTCCTCATCTCCGGCCCCACCTCCCCAAGCCTCCTCCAGACCGGAAACGGCTACCGGGCGGTGGTGGCCCCCTTGAGGGTGTAAGCTCGTAGGGAGAGGTGCTGGCATGACCACCATCGTGGGTGTACGCGCGCGCGAGGTGCTGGACTCCCGGGGCTTTCCCACCCTCGAGGCCGAGGTGGAGCTGGAGGGTG
>NZ_JBBIMD010000064.1:0-12041 GCF_037444525.1 Thermus sp.
GGAAGTATAGGTGCAAGTTTTGAGGTGGCCTACAAGTGGATGGGGCGGGTCCCCGGTGGACTGGCCGTGGCCACGGTGGCGGCCTCCACCCTCCTCGCGGCCATGGTGGGGGTGATCGGGGCGGCGGTGGTGACCATGGCCCTGGTGGCCCTGCCCTCCATGCTCCGGCGGGGCTACAGCCCCGTCCTAGCCACGGGTACGGTCATGGCCGGGGGTACCCTGGGCATCCTCATTCCCCCAAGCGTCCTGGCCATCGTCTACGGCCTGGTGGCCAACCAGTCCGTGGGGGAGCTCTACCTGGGCTCGGTCCTTCCCGGCCTCCTTCTCTCCGCCCTGTACATGGGGTTTTCCGTGATCTACGCCCTCCTTTACCCCCAGGCCGCCCCCCGGATCCCGAAGGAAGAGGCCCCCACCTGGGGGGAGCGCTGGCGGGCCCTAGGCAAGATCTGGGCTCCCCTCCTCCTCATCTTTCTCGTCCTAGGAACCATCTTCTTGGGCCTCGCCGCCCCCACGGAGGCCGCGGCCGTGGGGGCCTTCGGCTCCCTCCTGGTGGCCGCCCTCCACCGCCGCCTCACCCTGGCCAACCTGCGCCTGGCCCTGGAGCAGACCGCCAAGGCCACGGCCATGGTGCTCTGGATCATCTTCGGGGCCAACGCCTTCGTGGCCTTCTACGTGGCCCAGGGCGGGGACCGGTACATCGCCGACCTCCTCCTGGGCACCGGGCTCTCCCCCTGGGGGATCCTGCTCCTGATGCAGCTTATCCTCATCGTCCTGGGGATGTTTCTGGACTGGGTGGGGATCCTCCTCCTGGCGGTGCCGGTTTTCGTGCCCATCATCCGGCAGTTGGGTTTTGACCCCCTGTGGTTCGGGGTGCTCTACCTGGTGAACATGCAGATGTCCTTCCTAAGCCCCCCCTTCGGCTACGCGCTCTTCTACGTGCGGGGGGTAGCCCCCCAGATCCCCATGGGGGTCATCTACCGGGCGGCCATCCCCTTTCTCCTCCTCCAGCTCACCGGCCTGGTCCTGGTGATGCTCTTCCCAGGGCTTGCCACCTGGCTGCCTAGCCTGGTCTATGGGCGCTAGGGCGGACGTCCTGGTGGTGGGGGCGGGGCTTCTGGGGCTCTCGGCCGCCTACTTCTTGGGCAAGCGGGGCCTTAGGGTGCTCCTCCTGGACCCCAGGCCGCCCCTTACTTGCACCAGCGACAAGTCCACGGAGTGCTACCGGGTCTTCTGGCCGGGGGATGAGGCCCTAGCCCTCCTGGTGGGGCGGAGCCTCGAGCTCCTCGCGGCCTTCCCCGAGGTGCGGAGGAACCGCCGGGGCTACCTCTACGCGGGGCGTGAGGAAGACCTCTTGGCGCTCTCTGAGGGGGCGGAGGCCGCCCTCCACGTCCGCCCCGCGGGATGGCTGGACGCCTGGGGCCTGGGGCAGGCCCTCTGGCGGCGCGTCTTGGAGGCTGGGGGGCGGCTTCTTTCCGGGCGGGCGGTGGGGCTGGAGGTGGAAGGGGGAAAGGTGGTGGGTGTGGCCACGGAGGGCGGGGAAACCCTCCGGGCGGAAGCGGTGGTCCTGGCGGCGGGGCCCGGGTTTCCCGAACTCCTCAAGGAGCTAGAGGAAGAGATGCCCCTGGAACGGGAGGCCCACTTCAAGGCCTGGTTCCCGGACCCCCAGGGAGCCTTCCCCAAGGAAGCCCCTCTCCTCATCCTCCAGGAGGAGGTGCGGCTTTTTGGGGAGGAGAAGGCCCTTCTCCTGGGGGAGGAGGAGACCTTGGCCCCCTACCTCAAGGCCCTGCCCCGTTCCGCTCCCGTAGGTAGGGGTAGGAGGCGGTGCGCACGGGAAGCGCCCCCCCACCTGGCGGAGCACCCCGGTCAGGCTGGCGGTGGAGTAGGCAGCGATGGCCGCCTGGCCCTGGGCGAAGAGGTTCTGGGAATCCGTCCAGTTCCTTCCGGTGTTGGCCGCCACCCCCTCCTGCACCAGGCGGGCGTAGGTGTCCAGGAAGGCCACCGCGGCCTCGTTGTCAAAGGTCACCTCGGTGGCCCAGGCCCTGCGGCCGTTCTCCCCGTTGCAGAAGAAGAGACCGGAGTTATAGGTGAACTGCTTCACAAACCAGGAGTCTATGGGGATGGAGAGGCCGTAGCGCACGGTGCGCCCCTGAACGTCCTTCTTGGTGAGCTTGCGGGCGGCCTCCTCTAGGTCCTTCAGGGTCCAGCTGGTCTTGAAGGACACCCCCGCCTCCTCTAAAGCGGCGGCGTTGAAGTATAGGATGGGGTTGGAGGAGTTGAAGGCCAGACCGTACAGCTTGCCCTCCACCGTGTAGTAGTTCCTGGGCTGGGAGAGGAAGCGGTCCAGGCCAAACCCGTTGGCCCGGGCGAGGTCCTCCAGGGGGACCACAGCACCGGAGTCGGCCATGATCCGGGCCCCGATGTCGTAGACCTGGATCACGTGGGGGTAGCCCCGCCCCGCCCTTAGGGCCGCTAGGAGCTTGTTGATCCCGTCGTCGTAGCTCCCCACATATTGGGCCTTGACCTCGTAGCGGTTCTGGCTCCGGTTGAAGTCCTGGACCAAGGCCTCCGTGGCCTCCCCCAAGACCCCCCCATGGAGTGCCAGAACTGCAGGGTGATCTTCCTCTGGGCCAACGCCACCCCCAAACCTAGGACCGAAAGCCACACCAGCCTGCGCATACCCACCTCCTATCCCTTCAGCCCGCCTAGGGTCACCCCCCGCACCAGGGCCCTCTGGGCGAGCAGGAAGACCAAAAGGCTCGGGATAAGGCTAAGGACCGAGGCCGCGGCCACCACGTTCCACCGAGCCACGGCGTCCTGCTCGTTGAGAATGAAGTTGATCCCCAGCTGGACGGTCATTATCTCCTTGCTCTGGACCACCACCAGGGGCCAGAGGTACATGTTCCAGCTGCCGATGAAGGTGAGGGCGGCCAGGGCCGAGAGAACGGGGGCGGAAAGGGGGAAGGCCAGATGGCGGAGCACGGCTAGGTGGCCGGCCCCGTCGATGCGGGCCGCGTCAAAATAGTCCTGGGGCAGGGCCTTGAGGTGCTGGCGCAGGAGGAAAACCCCTAGGGGGCTGGCGGCGAAGGGCACGATTAGGGCCCAGTAGGTGTCCAGCCCCCCTAAACGGTCCACAAAGAGGTACAGGGGCAGGAAGGTGATCTCGCCGGGGATGAGGAGGAAGGCCACGGCGAGGCCCAGGAAGAGGCTCTGGCCCCGGAAGTGGAACCGGGCCAGGGCATAGCCCGCAGGAAGGCTGGTGAGGAAGACAAGGAGGGTGGTGGCCCCGGCCACCAGGAGGCTATTGAGGAGGTAACGCCCCAGGGGGTAGTCGGTGAGGGCCACCCGGTAAGCCTCGAGGGTGGCCCCTTCCAGCCAGAGCCCTGGCTGGAAGATCCGTTCCGGTGGCCGGAAGCTCGTTGAAAGGAGGACGAGGAGGGGCAGGAGGAGAAGCAAGGCGTACCCACCGGCCACCAGGTAGAGAGGGAAGAGCCGTCTAGCCATAGTGCACCCGCCTCCCCAGAAGCCAAAACTGCAGGGCCGCCAGGACGATGAGGAGGAGGAGCAAGACGGCCTCCGCCAGGGCGTAGGGCACGCGGAAGTTGAAGAAGGCATCCTGGTAGACCCGGTAGATCCAGAGCGTGGTGCTCTCCAAGGGCCCTCCCCGGGTGAGGAGGTGGATGGGGCCGAAGGCGGTGAGGCTCTTCAGAACCACCAGGAGCCCCACCAGGAAGAGCACGGGGGACAAGAGGGGCAGGGTCACCCGGAAGAAGCGGGTCCAGGGGGTGGCCCCGTCCACCAGGGCTGCCTCTAGAACCTCTTCAGGGATGCTCTGGAGGCCCGCGGTGAGGAGGATGGCGGTGAAGCCCACCCCCGACCAGGCGGTGACGACCGCCAAGGTGGGAAGGGCCCAGTCCGGGTGGGTGAGCCAGGGGAAGGGCCCCAGGCCGAGGCCCTGGAGGAGGTAGTTCAGGTACCCCCCCCACGGGGTGGAGGAACCAGCCCCAGGCCACTGCGGCCACCGCGGTGGGCACCGCGGCGGTGAGGAAGAAGAGGACCCGGAACAGGGCCACCCCAGGGTAGCTGCGGTAGACCAGAAGGGCGGCAAGGAGGCCCAGGCCCAGCTCTAGGAGGACCACCATCAGGGCGAAGAGGAGGGAGCGCAGGGCGCTGGCCCAAAACTCCGGGGCCTGAAGGACCTGCAGGTATTGGGCCAGCCCCGCAAAGGAGGCCTTCCGGCCCAGAAAGTCCTCCTCGCGCAGAGAAAGCCAGACCCCTTGGAGGAGGGGCCAGAGGTAGAAGGCCCCGAAGAGGAGGTAGGCCGGGAGGAGGAGGCCGTAGGCCCAGAATCCCTCCTGCAAGGGGGCTACCCGGCCCAAGGGGCGTAGCTCCGAACGGACCACGGAAAAAAGAGTAGGCCCCAACTGTCAGGGAGGAGTCAGGAACCGGGACTCAGGCCAGGGAGAGGACTCCTTCCGACTCCCCCTCCCGGAGGAGACGGGCCAAGGTCTCAACCCCCTCCACCGTCTTGGGGGTCAGGGCCTGGAAGGGCCCCGCGTCCAGGAGGTAGGCCTTCCGCCCCCGGAGGTAGCCCAAAAGCCACCCTCCCCGGGCCAGGTGGGCCTCCACCGCTTTCCGGGCTTCCTCCAAGCCGTAGCCGCAGAAGGCCAGGAAGACCACCTCCGCCTGGGGCACCGCCTCCGGGGGGACCCTCCGGCTTGGGGCCCCCGCGGGGGGCCCCAGGTACGCCCCTCCCGCGGCCTCCACCGCCTCCCGCACCCAATGCCCGCCTAGGTAAGGGGGGTCCAGCCACTCCAGGAAGGCCACCCGGGGCCTGGGGAAAAGGGGTGGGGGGAGGGCGGCCAGGCGGGCGGAAAGCCTCTCCACCAAAGCCTCCGCCCGCCTCTCCAGCCCCAGGGCCTCTCCCAGGCGCCTAAGGTCACGGAAGAGGTCCCCCAGGCGGGCGCCCTGGAGCTCCAGCATCCTGGGGGCTCTGGGAAGGAAGGCCAGGGCCCCTTCCACCTCCCGGGGGGTGGGGGCGCAGACCTCGCAGACCCCCTGGGTGAGGAGGAGGTCGGGGGCCAACCCCAGGAGGACCTCCCCCCGGACCCGGTAAAGGGAAAGCCCCTGGCGGTGGGCCTCCCGCACCCTCCGGTCGATCTCCTCCTGGGGGAGCCCCGGAGGAATGAGGCTTTCCGTGAGCACGGGAAGCCCCCGGGGGTTGGGGCAACTGTGGCTCACCCCCACCGGCTCCACCCCCAAGGCCTCGAGGCAGAGGGTGCCTGCAGGCACCAGGCTGGCTACGCGCATGCCTCCAGCATAAGGCCTTGACGGGTGGCTCTACAGGTTGTAGGTTATCCAGCAGGACGCCCAAGACTTAGGGTGTCCTGGCCGCGGGGCCAGGCCGACAGGTCTGGACGCCCATGGCGGCGGGGGAAGTCCGGTGAGAGTCCGGCGCTGTCCCGCAACGGTAACCGGCCCCTGGCCGGAAGCCCGAGTACCCGCCTCGCGGTCCTGCCCCGTAGCCCTCGAGGCAAGGGCGAAGGTGGTGATGCGCATGGGTCCTTAAGGAGAGTCCTCCTCCCCTAAAACCGGCAGCGGCTCAGGCTTTTTGGCTCTTGGGGGTGTTTTGCCCCTGGAAGGAGGGTGCGCGTGAGGGAAACGCGCATGGCCTACCCCGTCTTCCCTGGGGAGACCAACCACTACGGAACGCTTTTCGGTGGAACCGTCCTGGCCTGGATGGACCAGGCAGCCTTTGTGGCCGCCACCCGCCACGCCCGCAAGAAGGTGGTCACCGTCCACGCCGACGCGGTGGATTTTAAGCGCCCTGTGCCTCTGGGATCCATCGTGGAGCTCCTGGCCCGGGTGGTAGAGGTGGGGCGGACCTCCATGCGGGTGGCGGTGGAAATGTGGGTGGAACCCTTAGAAGGAGAACGGTACTTGGCTGCCCAAGGGGGGTTCGTCCTGGTGGCCCTGGACGAGAAGGGACGGCCAGCCCCCGTCCCCCCACTGGAGGGAAAGGATGCTCACCGAACCCCGTAAGGCCTACCGTCCCTACGAGTACCCGGAGCTCCTCCGCTTCCGGGACGCCATCCGCCACAGCTACTGGGTACACACGGAGTTCAGCTACCAGGCTGACCTGCAGGACCACGCCCTGGCGGAGCCCGAGGTTCGGAGCCTGGTGGAGAGGGTCCTTTCCGCCATCGCCCAGGTGGAGCTCTCCGTGAAGCTCTTCTGGGCCAGAGTCTACGAGCGTTTCCCCAAGCCCGAGGTGGCGGAAGTGGGCATGACCTTTGCCGAAAGCGAGGTGCGCCACGCCAACGCCTACGCCCACCTCCTAGACCTCCTGGACCTAAACGGCCTCTTCGGCCGCTACCTGGAGGAGGCCACCCCCTTGCGGGCCCGGGCAGCGGGCCTGGAAGGGGTCCTTCGCCGGGCCAAGGAAGGGGGCCTGAGGGAATACGCCCTCTCCCTCCTGCTCTTCTCCTCCTTCGTGGAGCACATCTCCCTCTTCTCCCAGTTCTACGCCCTCATGGCCCTAAACCGCCGGGGGAACCGCTACAAGGGCATCGCTAACGCCATAGAGGCTACCAGCAAGGAGGAGAACATCCACGGCCTCTTCGGGGTTGAGCTCCTCAGGATCCTCCAGGAGGAGCGCCCTGAGCTCTTTGGAGAGGGATTTGCGGAAGAGGCCCTGCGCCTGGCCCGGGATTTCCTCAAAGCGGAGGAGGATCTCTTGGACTGGCTTTTTGCCGGAGGGGACACCCCCTTCGTGGATCGGGAGGAGACCCACGAGTTCCTCAAGGATCGGTACAACACCGTCCTCTCCCTCCATGGGCTTCCTGAGGCCTTCCCGGTGAGGAGGGAGGTCCTGAAGGACACAGAGTGGTTCACCCTGGAGCTCTTGACAGACAAGGACGTGGACTTTTTCAACAAAAGGAGCGTGGCCTACGCCCGGAGGGTAAAGGCCTTTGACCCTGATGAACTCTTCTAGGAGGAAGGGGAGATGCTAAAGAAAAAGCACGCCTACGAACCTTGGTACTGGGCCAACCCCCACACCCGCCTCTACATGCAAAGGGGCTACCTCCTCCCCAGGGTCACGGTGGAGGAGCGGGTGCGGCAGATCGCCCTCCACGCGGAGGCCCTCACGGGGATCCCCGGCTTCGCGGAGAAGTTCATCCATTACATGGCCAAGGGGTACTACTCCCTGGCCACCCCGGTGTGGGCTAACTACGGCCTTAAGCGGGGCTTTCCCATCTCCTGCTACGGCACCTACGTGGAGGACGACACCGCCTCCATCCTAAAGGCGGTGGCGGAAGTGGGCATGATGAGCAAGCAGGGGGGTGGGACCTCCGTCTACCTGGGGACCCTACGCCCCCGGGGGGCCCCCATCCGGGATAACGGGGAGAGCAACGGCTCCTACGCCTTCGCCAGCCTCTTTGACCGGGCCATTGAGGTCTTCAACCAAGGCTCCACCCGCAGGGGCCAGTGCGCGGCCTACATTGACGTGGAGCACCCCGACCTGGAGGAGTGGTTCAAGATCCAGCGGGAGGGAAGCGAGATCCAGGCCCTCTTCTGGGGCGTGGCCCTCCCTGACCGCTGGATGGAGGCCATGGTGGCAGGGGACCGGGAGAAGCGGGAGGTGTGGGCCAAGATCCTCAAGGCCCGCTTTGAAGGGGGCATCCCCTACCTCTTCTTCCGGGACGCGGCAGAGCGGGGCATGCCGGAGGTCTTCAAGGCCCTAGGCCTCAGGATCCACGCCAGCAACCTCTGCACGGAGATCATGCTCCCCTCCTCCCCCGAGGAGAGCTTCGTCTGTTGCCTCTCCTCCCTAAACCTCCTCCACTACGACGAGTGGAAGGACACGGACGCGGTGGAGACCCTGGTGATCTTCCTGGACTCCGTCCTGGACGACTTCATAAGGAAGGCGGAGGGGATCCCCTACATGGAGCGGGCGGTGCGCTTTGCCCAGCGCTACCGGGCGGTCGGCCTTGGGGTCTTGGGCTGGCATAGCTACCTCCAGTCCAAGATGATCCCCCTGGAGAGCATGGAGGCCCGCTACCTCAACCTGGAGATCTTCAAGGCAGTACGGGAGCGCGCAGAGGAGGCCTCCCGTTGGCTTAGGAAGCGCCACCCCGAAGACCCCTTGGCGGACGTGGGGGAGCTCAAGGAGAGGCGGAACGCCACCCTGCTCGCCATCGCCCCCACCAAGTCCAGCTCCTTCATCCTAGGCCAGGCCTCCCCCTCCATAGAGCCCTACACCAGCAACTACCACCTGAAGGACCTGCAGAAGGCCAAGGTGCCCTTCAAGAACCCCTTCCTGGAACAGCTCCTAAAGCAAAAGGGCAAGGACGAGGAAAAGGTGTGGCGGAGCATCCTGGAGCACAACGGCTCCGTCCAGCACCTGGACTTCCTCACGGAGGAGGAGAAGGCAGTCTTCAAAACCTTCTCGGAGATCTCCCAGCTGGAGCTGGTTCGCCAGGCCGCGGCCCGGCAGAGGTACATCGACCAAGGCCAGTCCCTGAACCTGGTGATCCACCCCGAAGCCCCCCTAAAGGACGTGAACGGGCTCTACCTAGAGGCCTGGCGTTCGGGGCTAAAAAGCCTCTACTACCAGTACAACCAGAGCGTAGCCCAGGTCTACAGCCGGGACCTCCTCCTGGGGTGCAAGGCTTGCGAGGCATAAAGCGCGCAAGGCCCCCCACCACGCCAGGGCGATAGGGGAAGCTGTTTTCAGGGTGGGCTCCAGCCCACCCTGGCCTCACGCGTTTGGGGCAAAGACCGTTTGGTTTTCCGGCAATGCGGCCAAAACGTGCCCTGGCTCGGGTAGACCAAAGGGGACTTTCGGACTCTTCCTCCCTGGGCCCTACAGCAGCGCGAGGGGGCCCAGGACCACGTTCAGGAGAACAAACACCGCCGTGGTGCAGTTGAAGGCGTTGTTGATTTCTGCCCTGACCTCTCGGTGTAGGGCCTCAAACGTTACCCCTATCCCCCTCGCACCTCCCCAAACCTTCCCTCCATCTTCTGGCGCAACGCCTCTCCATAGGAATTCCAGGACCCTAAGGGACGCTAAGCATCCTCCTGCACCTATGAGGCGAAAGCTCGGGTGGGGTACTTGCTCCACAGCCATTGAGAAGGATAAAGAGGGGGAAGCATGCGCAAGGTGTTCGCCCCTTGACCATCCTTTGCTCCTTACCGCCTGCACCGGGGATTTGAGGCTCACCTTTCACCCTCATCGTGGAGAGGCACGCGGGTATGTTGGCCCTATACGCCTAAGCCTCCAAGGGGTTCCCGGGACCTCTCTAAGCCCTGACAGGCTAGAGGGGTCGGTAGGGCCAACCGCTACGAGAAAATCCTGCAAGTGGCCTCCTAGGCCCCCCAGGGGACTTATAGGGGCACGCTGGTGGCTATGGGCGATGCCCCCTCGGACGAGGCTCCTCTCACAGTGGTGGTAACCCCTCGCTAAGTACCCCACCGAAGCTTTCGCTTCGGTGGGGGCCCCAGAATAAGGGCCCAGCACGCCCTTCCTCCAAGCCCCATGGGGATTTTTCAATGTCGGAGCCCTTAGACCGAAAAGGGGGTGGCTTACCGTTCACCCAAAAGCCCCCGCCGGATCCTTTCCTCCTCCAGGCGGAAGGCCTCCACCAGGAGGACCGCCTCGGAAAGCTCCTCCTCCCACCTCTCCCCCGCCCGGGCCAGCTCCCCCTCCAAGGGGCGGAAAGGGCTTATGCGGAAATGGTCCCCCGGGAGGGCCACCCAGAGGCTTTCCCCCTCCACCGCCACCCAGAAGGGCCGCCCCAGGTGCCCCCTCGCCTCCACCAGGGCCTCCATCACCGCCGGGGTGAGGAGCTTCCGGGCCGCCACCTGGTCCGCCCCGAAGGCATCGAAGAGGCGCTCAAACTCAGGGCCCTCCAGGCGCACCCGGGCAAGCCCCCCACCCCGCCCCAGGCGGGAGAGGAGGAAAAGGGCGGGGGCCAGGCCCATCAGGACCAGGGCAGGGACGGGTTCGGCATCCCACTCCCCGGAGCTCCAAACCGCGTACCCGAAGAGGAGCCAAACCCCGTACCACAGGCCAAAGAAGAGGACCAAGGACCGGGGCGAAGCCCCGCCGGCCCGCACCCCCATCCCCTGGGGCGCGATCCGCACGGGGGTTGCCGCGGGGAAAGGGAGGTGGAGGCGGTACAGGGTGCCCTTGAAGACCAGGGCGTAGTAGGTTCTCCCCCTACAGCCCCTCCGCTTCTCCCACAGGGCCAGGTCGGTGGAAAGGAAGGGGATGCCCCCCACCTCCCCCTCCACCCGGTCCTCGCTCCTGTAGCGGTCGGGCTTCCGGAAGAGGCCGGAAGGGGCCACCGCCTCCCAAGGGAGGCCCTCAGGGCGGTAGCGGAAGCCCATGCGCCCGGCCAGGAGGGGGAGGAAGCGCCCCTTGACCGCGTCCACGTAGAGGGAAGGGAGCCCCCAGGCCCCCAGTAGGAGGATGGCCCCCAGGTAGAAGGGCCACTCCCCCACCTGGACGGCGAAGGCCCAGCCCACGGATCCCGCCCCCAGAAGGCCCAAAAGGAAAGCCCAAAGGAGCACCCTCCTCCGGTAGGACTCCAGCTCGCCCACGGCGGCCCCCTTCACCCCTCACCTCCTGCCCATTCCAGGAGGGGCCGGGGGTCCTCCGAGTTCAGGAGGAGGGCCCGCCCCCTGAGGAGGAGGAGCACCCCATCCCCCTTCCCCGCCCCCACGTAGGCCTCCACCGGGGTGTCCTTGGGGAGGCCGGGGGGTGGGGGCTCGAAGGCAAACCGCCCTAGGGGGATTCCCCGACGGGTGTGGAACCCAGGCAGGCTCGTCCCCTGCCCCTTTCGCCAGGGGAAAGGGAGGCGGTACTTCACGGGGAAGGCCCGGAGCACGTCCGCCCTCCGCACCTCCCGCCCCCTCAGGGGCCCGTGCACCACCAGGAGGTCGCCCCCCAACTGGTAGTGGAGCCTTTCGGGGGAGCTCGCGATCCAGTACACCAAGGCCCCCATGAGGAGGGCCTCCAGGAAGACCACGACGGAGACCAAGGGGCGGACCTCCTCCGGGGCCGCCAGGGCGGAAAGGGCCAGGAGCCCCAGGCCAAGGAGGTAGGCGGCCAGGAGGAGGGGCTTGGGGTTTCCGTCGCGACGGGGTTCCAGGCGCATGCGCCAGGCCTCCCCTCCCATCCCTCACCCCTTTAGGAGCCGCCCGAGGTCGGGAGGCTCGCGCTCCTCCTCGGGGACCGTGAAAACCGGCTTGCGCTGGAGGCCCATCATGCGGGCGAAGAGGTTCGTGGGGATCTGCTCCAGAGCGTTGTTGTAGGCGGTAACCGCCCCGTTGTAGAAGCGCCGGGCGGCGGCGATGGAGTCCTCCACCTCCGTGAGGGCCGCCTGGAGCTGGAGGAAGTTCGCGCTGGCCTTCAGGTCAGGGTAGGCCTCCAGGCGGGCCAGGAGCCGGGGGAGGAGGCGGCCGATCTCCCCCTCGGCCCGGAGCTCCTCTTCGGGGCTCTCCGCCTTGGCTGCCCTTTCCCTAAGCTCCACCAAGCGCTCCAGGAGCTCCCGCTCGTGGTCCCGGTAGGCTTTGACCGCCTCCACCAGGTTGGGGATGAGGTCCCGGCGCTTCTTGAGCTGGGCTTCCACCGCTCCGAAGGCGTTCTCCACCTCGTTTTTGCGGGCCACCACCGCGTTGTAGGCCAGGACGGCCGCCAGAAGGATAAGGAGCAGAAGGGCAAGGATAACCCACACCGTTTCCTCCTAAGGCTTCCAGTCTGCTTCCCTCTAGAGCATACCTTGCTGGAAAGCGGTCAGGTTCTACCCCGCCAGTATAGCATCTTTTGAAGGGGGACAGGAAACACATGTAGTTGGCCAGCACATTTGAGACTCTGTGGGGACCCCCTCCTCCTTGAGCTTAGCCAGGAACCCCAAGGGCGCAAGACCCCCCAAAGCCCGGTGCGGCCTCCGCCCGTTGTAGTAGTCCAAATACGCATCCAACTCCCGCTGAAGCCCCTCAATCCCAGAAGGCAGAGGACGCGTGTAAAACTCGTCCCG
>NZ_JBBIMD010000065.1:0-12031 GCF_037444525.1 Thermus sp.
CGGTAAGGCCCCCCCCCCTCCAGGGTGAGGCGCAAGGGGGGAAGGAAGAGCCTCCTTCCCTCGGGGAGCTCCACGGCCACCCCCTCCAGGACTAGGCTCTGGAAGAGGAGGCGGAGGGCGGGCGGGGGGCCTGGCCTTTCCGGGATGAGGGCCTCCCAGGTGGGCTTAAGGAGCCCCCCCTTCACCCTTAGGCGCACGGGGAGTTCCCCCCGGAGGAGGCCCAGGAGATCGTAGGCCACCTCCACCTCCTCGGCCTTTAAGGCCAGGCCCTCCCCCTGGAGGTCCACCCCCCAAAGCCGAAGGCCCAAGGGGAGGTACCCCCTGACCCCCTCCACCCGCCCGGAAAACCCCGCGCGCTCCAAGCCCCACTGCACCACCCCCTTAAGAAAGGGGGGCCAGGCGGGAAGGGCCAGGAGGAAAAGAAGGGGAAGGAGGAAGAGGAAGCGCCGCACCTCTTCCAACAGGATAGGGCCTAGAGGTGAAAAAGCCATGGAAGGGGGGTTAAAATGCCCCCATGCCGCGCCTGGTGGCCTTGGTCCGGGGAAGGGTGCAAGGGGTGGGGTACCGGGCCTTCGTGCAGAAAAAGGCCCTGGAGCTTGGGCTTTCCGGCTACGCGGAAAACCTACCGGACGGACGGGTGGAGGTGGTGGCAGAGGGCCCCAAGGAGGACCTCGAAGCCCTCCTCCACCACCTAAAGCAGGGCCCCAGGCTCGCCCGGGTGGAGGGGGTGGAGGTGCAGTGGGCCGAAGAGGCCGGCCTTAAGGGGTTCTACGTGTACTGAGCCCAGGCCTGGGGCCGCACGCCTGTCCGCAAAAGGGCCTCCGCCAAGGCCTCCTTTAGGGCGGGAAGCCCCGTGCCCTTTAGGGCGGAGACCGCCACCCCCCCAAGCCGTTCCTGCAGGAAGTAAATGTCGTAGGGGGCCGCCCGATCGGCCTTGTTCAGGGCCAGAACCCGGGGGGCCTCCACGGAAAGCTCCTTAAGGAGCTCCTCCACCACCCCATACCGCCCCAAGGCCCCCTCCTCAGAGGCATCCAGCACGTGGAGGAGGAGGTCGGCCTCCCGCACCTCCTCCAAGGTGGCCCGGAAGGCCTCCAGGAGGGTCTCCGGCATCCTGCGGATGAAGCCCACGGTGTCGGTGAAGAGGACCTCCCCCACCCCGGGCAGGAAGCCCCGGCGGGTGAGGGGCCTTAGCGTGGCGAAGAGCTTGTCCTCCCCCGGCTCCCCACCCCGGGCCAGGGCGGAGAGGAGGGTGGTCTTGCCGGCGTTGGTGTAGCCCACCACGGCGATGAGGGGCACCCCCCGGCGGCGGCGCTGCCTTCTCGCCTCCTCCCGGCGCTCGGCGTAGCCCTTCAGGCGGTGGGTGAGGTGGACGATCCTCTCCTGTAGCCGCCTCCGGTCCACCTCCAGCTTGGTCTCCCCCGGGCCCCGGGTGCCGATCCCACCCCCCAGGCGGGAAAGCGCCTTCCCCTTGCCCACAAGCCTGGGGAGGAGGTACCTGAGCTGGGCCAGCTCCACCTGGTCCTTGGCCTCGGGGGTTTTAGCGTGGAGGGCGAAGATGTCCAGGATAAGCTGGGTCCGGTCCAGGACCTTGAGCCCCGTGGCCCCTTCCACCTCCCGGGCCTGGGTGGGGGTGAGGTCCAGGCTGAAGATGAGGGTGGAGGCGTTCTCGTGGTAGGCAAGGCTCTTTAGCTCCTCCAGCTTCCCTAGGCCCACCAGGTACCGGGGATCCAGCTCGGGCCGGAAGACCATCACCTTCCGCACCACCACCCCCCCGGCGGTGCGGGTGAGCTCGGCGAGCTCTTCCAGCGTGGCCTCCGCCTCCGGCCCCTCCCCCCGGTCCACCCCCACCAGGATGGCCCGCTCCCGCCCCCCATCCCTCAGTTCCAGCACCCAGGCCTGGCGGGCAAGCTCCTCCTCCAGAGCGTTCACCTCGGCCCAGGGGTCAAAGTCCAGGTACTGGTGGAAGGGCTTGGGGGGGAGGATGCGCCAGTCCTCCTCCTCCGCCTTGGGGGGGGAGAGAAAGGCCACGTGGAGGAGGCCAGGCTCGCCCCCCTGCACCTCGAGGGCGCAGAGGCTATCCAGCCGGTTCAGGAAGAGGACGGAAAGGTCCGGCCGGGAAAGCCCCCCGGGGGCCAGGTGGGTGTGGAGGAGGCGGTAGCCGGAAAGCCGCCGCTCCGTGCGGGCCCCCTCGGGCAGGGGGAGGTCCTTGGCATCCCCCACCCCCACCCGCACCACCCGCCCTTCCCGGTCCAGAAGGAGGGCCACAGGCCGGCCCATCTCCCCGGAAAGGTCGGCCAAGATGTGGGCCAGCTCGGGAGTCAGGAGGCGCTCCTTGGGCACGCGCCTGCGGTACAGGTTAGAAAGCCTTTTAAGCTCGCTCTTCTTGAGCCCTTGGGTCTTGCCGAAGACCTTCTCCACTTGGCCCCTTCAGTATAGCAGAAAGGCGTAGGGAAGGCGTAGATTGGGGGGCGTGTGGGTGCTCCTTCTCCTGGCCCAGGCCCAGTACGACTGGATCGTGGTCCTGGGGGCCGCCCAGTACGGGGGCAGGCCCTCTCCCGCCCTGGAAAGACGCCTTCTCACCGCCCTGGAGCTTTACCGGAAGGGGCTTGCCCCCCGCATCGCCGTCACCGGGGGCAAGGCCCCGGGGGACCATTTGAGCGAGGGGGAGGTGGGTTGCCGCTACCTGCTGGAACGGGGGGTACCCCCGGAGGCCCTGCTTTGCGAGGAGAAGAGCCAGACCACCTTTGAAAACCTCCTCTTCCTCAAGGGGCGGGTTTCGGGCCGGCTCCTTTTGGTCACCGATGCCCCCCACCTGCCCCAGGCCCTCTTCCTGGCCCGGCTTCTGGGCCTTAAGGCCGAAGGGCACCCCGTGCCCGGGCGCTACCCCTTAAGCTACTGGGCGCGGGAAGCCCTGTACCGCCTCTGGCTCTACCTGGGCCTAAAGCCCCTTCCCAGGTCTATAGCCTCTCCAGGGATTCCAGGTAGCCTTGCAAGAGCGCCTTGAACTGGCTTAGGAAAAGGGCCTTCTCCTGCCGCGCCCGCTCTATCTCCCCCCGAAGGCGCTTAAGCTCCTCCACCGCCTCCCTCAAAACCTGCTCCTTGGCCGCCTCCGCCTCCTTGCGGATGAGCTCGGCTTCCTTTTCCGCCTGGGCCTTGAGCTCCCGGGCGATCTTCTCCGCGGCCACCACCGCCCGCTTCAGGTCGGCCTCCGCCTCCTTGAGGCGGGCGTTTTCCTCCTCCAGGGCGCGGATCCGGCCCTTCAGGGCCTCGTTCTCCTGAATAAGGCCCTCTAAAACCTCGGCCACCTGGGCTAGGTAGGCCCGCACCGCGGCCTTCTCGTACCCCCGGAAGGCGGTGGGGAACTCCTGGTAACGGACATCCAAGGGGGTTAGGTCCATGCCCCTTCAGTCTACAAAAAGGGCCCGGCCCACCCGCACGTAGGTGGCCCCCTCCTCCACCGCCCACTCCAGGTCGTCGGACATGCCCATGGAGCGCTCGGGGAGGCTGTAGCGGTCGGCAAGCTCCGAAAGCCGCCTGAAGATGGGCCGCACCACCTCCTCAGGGCCCATGGGGGGCACGGTCATGAGGCCCAGGACCTCGAGGTGGGGCATCTCCTTTAGGCGCGCCAAGGCCTCGGGGAGCTCCTCCTCCAGAAACCCATGCTTCTGGGGCTCCCGGCCCAGGTTCACCTCCACCAGCACCCGAAGCCGCACCCCCGCCTTGGCCCCCACCTCCTCCAGGGCCTCCGCCAGGCGCAGGGAGTCCAGGGAGTGGATGAGGGCAAAGCGGGGGGCGAACTTGGCCTTGTTGCGCTGGAGGTGCCCGATGAGGTGCCACTCCGCCCGGATGGCTTCCATCTTCTTCAGGGCCTCCTGCACCCGGCTTTCCCCCAAGGGGAAGGCCCCATGGCGGAGGACCTTCTCGGCGATCTCCTCCGGGCTTCGCCCCTTGGTCACCGCCACCAGCCGCACCCCCTTAGGGTCCCGGCCGGCGCGGCGGCAGGCCCGCTCTATCCGCTCAAGAACCTCAAGTAGGCCCATCAGAGCGCGGCGAGGATCCCCCGGACAAAGCGGCGGAATACAGGCCCGGTGGCCTCGGCCACCCGCAAGACCTCTTCCTCTGTGGCGTGGTGCTCCCGTTCGGGAACGGCCATGTCGGTGATGGTGGAAAGGCCCAAGACCCTCGCCCCAAGGTGGCGTAAGGCGATGACCTCAGGGACGGTGGACATGCCGATGGCGTCCGCCCCTAGATCCCTAAGGAGCTTAAGCTCCGCCCGGCTCGCGAAGGCGGGCCCCATGAACCAAGCGTAGACCCCCTCAAAGAGGTGGAGGTCCTGGGCCCGGGCCACCCGGCGGGCGAGCTCTATGAGCTCTGGGTCGTAGGCCTCAAACATCACCGGGAAGCGGGGGCCTAACCGCTCGTCGTTGGGGCCCCGTAGGGGGTTGGCTCCGGCGAAGTTGATGTAGTCCAGGTGGAGCATGATCCCCCCGGCGCGGAAGCGGGGGTTGAGCCCCCCGGCGGCGGAGGTGAGGAGGAAGGTCTTGGCCCCCAGGAAGTAGCCCACCCGCACCGGGAAGGCCACCTCCTCGGCGCTGTAGCCCTCGTAGTAGTGGACCCGACCCTTGTAGACCAGGACCCGCTTGCCCTCGAGGCGCCCGAGGATCAGGCGCCCCGCGTGCCCCGGGGCGGTGGAGAGGGGGAAGTGGGGGATCTCGGCGTAGGGGATCTCCGCCACCTTCTCCACCTCCTCCGCCAAGGGCCCAAGCCCCGAGCCCAAGACGATCCCCACCTCGGGGACGAAGTCCGTCTGCTGGCGGATGGAGGCCACCGCCTCCTGGATCTTCTCGTACACGCCCATACCCGCCCATTTTACTCTCACCGCCCCTTCACCTCCCATCGGTATGCTTTCCAGCATGAAGCGCCTTGTAGCCCTCCTGCTCCTAAGCCTGGTGGCCCTGGCCGCCCCCCTGGAAGAGGTGGTGGTGGAGGGGGGCGACCCCGTGCTCCAAGCCCTGGCCCGGGCCGCCCTCCCCTTTGGGATGGGGGACGAGCCCGGCGACCTGGAGGCCGCCCGGAAGGCCCTCTTGGCCACGGGCTACTTCAAGGAAGTGGAGCTTCGGCTGGAAGGGCGGACGCTAAGGGTGCGCCTCATCCCCAACCCGCCCCTAAAGGCGGTACGGGTGGAGGCCAAGGCCTTCCCTGAAGCCAACCTCCTCCGCTTCCTCGAGGAGAACTTCGCCCTAGGCTCTGGAGCCACCTACAACCCCCTAAGGGCGGAGGAAGCCGCCAAGGGCCTGGCCCAGGCCTACCGGCAGGCGGGCTTCCCCTTCACCCCCAAGGTGACCGTGGAGGCCAAGGAGGAGGCAGACGGGGTGAGCCTTACCTTCCGAGTGGAGGAAAGCCCCGAGGTGAAGGCCGTGGGCCTCGAGGGGGCCACTCTGCTTCCGGAAGGGGAACTCCTTAAGCTTCTGGAGCCCCTCAAGGGACCCTTTGATTTCGCCCGCTACCAGGAGGCCCTAAGGGCCATGGCCCAGCGCTACGAGCGGGCGGGCTACCGCTTAAGCGGCCCGGACCCCGAGTGGAGCACCTTGGAAGACGGGGTCTTGCGGGTGGTGGTGCGGGAGCTCAAGGTAGCGCGGGTGGAGGGGGAGGGGTTGGACCTAAGCGCCTTCCCCTTAAAGCCCGGGGATTACCTAAACTACGAGCGGCTCCTGGAGGGGGTCCAGGCCCTATCCCGGGCCCTTTCCCGGGTGGTGGAGTTCACCCTCCTCCCCGAAGGGAAGGGGGTGGCCATCCGCCTTCAGGTGGGCCCCGAGGGGGGAGAGATCGCGCGGGTGGAGCTTGTGGGGGTTAGCGCCTTCCCAAAGGAGGAGGTCCTCGCCCTCCTCCGGCTCAAGCCTAGGGAGGTCTACACCCCCGCCCTGGCCCAGGAGGACGCCCGCAAGGTGGCCGCCTTCTACCGGGAAAGGGGGCTGGAGGTGGCGGACGTGCGGGTGGGCTTCCGGGAAGGGGTGTACCGCCTCGAGGTGGTGGAGCTCAAGGTGGGGGGGTATCGGCTGGAGTGGGCGGGGGCGCACCGCACCCAAGACGAGGTCCTCCTAAGGGAGCTTCCCAAGCCGGGTAGCCTCTTCAGCGTCCCCGCCTTGCGCCAAGCCCTGGCCCGGCTCCTGGCCACCGGCCTCCTGGCCGAGCCCCCGCAGGTGCGCCTGGAGCCCGGGACCAAGGAGGACGAGGTCACGGTGGTCCTCAGCCTCAAGGAGACCCGCACCGGCCTCTTCCAGCCCGCCATCGGCTGGAGCTCCCTGGAGGGCTGGTCGGGCAGCGTCTCCTTCAAGGAGACCAACCTCTTCGGCCTAGCCCACCAGGTCTCCCTGGACCTGGCCTTCCTGCAAAACGACGCCCGGGACAACTTTTCCCTAAGCGCAAGCTACACCATCCCCTGGCTCTACCTGGACTTCACCGATCTCAAGGAGGTGCGCACCAGCGTCGCCATAAGCGCCTTCACCACCCCCATCGGGAACAACAAGCTCCTGGACGGCTCCACGGACACGGGCTGGGAGTACACGGAAAGGCGCACCGGCCTCTCCCTCAGCCTAAGCCGCCCCTTCTCCAAGGAACTGGAGAACCTCCGCCTCTCCACGGGGCTAAGCCTCCGCCGCTCCGCCTACCTCCTGGAGGCCTACGACCCGAACGCCCCCTGCGACCCCGGGGTCAGCGATCCCGCCGACCCCAAGTACTGCGACGGCACGGGCTACAAGGACCCCAACCAGGCCCAAAGCCTCCTCCCCACCCCCGGCTGGACCGTCAGGCTGGACATGGGGGCCACCTACGTGGACGTGGACAACCCCCGCTTCCGCACCCAGGGGTACGAGGCGGGGCTTTCCACGGGGCTTGGCCTTTCCCTCCCAGACACCGGAGGGCGGAGCTTCTTCGTGCCCCTGGTGGCCACCGCCAAGACCTACCTCCCCCTGGATGAGGCCAAGCGGCAGGCCCTGGCCTTCAAGGTTTCCTTGGGCACCCTCCTGGGCTACCCCCCTGAGGGGGAGCGGTTCTACCTCTCCGGGGGCGGGGCGGAGGCCTTCCTCCTTCGGGGCTACGAGGACCGTAAGTACGGGGGGCTTTCCTTTGCCACGGGGAACGTGGAGTACCGGTACGACTTCAACCTCTCCCCCCAAGGGGGGACCAACCTCTACGGCATCCTCTTCGCCGACCTGGGCCTTGCGGACAACACCGGGGGGCCCAAGTGGGGGGTGGGGCTTGGCTTCCAGCTGGACCTGGACGTCTTCGGGGCTCTTCTCCCCTCCTTGAGGCTGGACTACGCCTTTAGCCCCGAGAAGCCCACGGGGATCCTCCACTTCCGCATCGGGCCCATGTTCTAAGTGCCCGGGCATTGAAAAATCCTCATGGGGCTCGGAGGAAGGGCATGCTGGACCCTCTTTCTGGGGTCCCCACCGACGCGAAAGCTTCGGTGGGGTACTTAGCGCACCCCGCCGCAAGCTGGGCTTCCGGCGGGGGCCCCTGCCCAAGAAGGTTGCAAAATGGGAGGGATGAAAGCGTACCTAGGCCTTTACACCGCCCGGCTGGAAACCCCCGCCCGGAGCCTTAAGGAGAAGCGAGCCCTGGTGAAGCCGGTCCTGGAGCGGCTTAGGGCCCGCTTTCCCGTTTCCGCGGCGAGGCTTTACGGCCTGGACGCCTGGGGGTACGAGGTGGTGGGCCTGAGCGTCCTGGGGAACGACCCCGCCTGGGTGGAGGCCACCTTAAGGGAAGCCGCCCGCTTCCTGGCCCAAAACGGAGCCTTCCAGGTGACCCTGGAAGAATACCGCCTCGAGGCCTTTGAGCTGGACCGCCTCCTCTAAACCCGCTCCAGGGCCAAGGCGGCCGAGCCCCCGGTGCCGTGGCAGATGGCGGCCAGGCCCCGTGCCTCCCCCTTCACCCTAAGGGCGTTCAGGAGGGTGACCAGGATCCGGGCCCCGCTGGCCCCGATGGGGTGGCCCAGGGCCACCGCGCCCCCGAAGACGTTGAGCCTTTCGTAGGGCACCCCAAGGAGGCGGTGGAAGAGAACGTTATTGAGGGCGAAGGCCTCGTTGTTCTCAAAGAGGCCGAAGTCGGAGAGGGCCATCCCCAGCCGGTCCAAAAGCTGCTTGGCCGCGGGGATGGGGGCCTCGGGGAAGCGCCAGGGCTCCCCCGCGGCCCAGGCCCCCCCGAGGACCCGGGCCAGGGGCTTGAGCCCGTGGGCCCTCACCGCCTCCTCCGAGGCGAGGAGGAGGGCCGCGGCCCCGTCGGAGATCTGGCTGCTGTTGCCGGCGGTGAGGATCCCGTCTTTGCGGAAGGCGGGCTTGAGGGCGGCGAGGCTCTCCAGGGTGGTCTCGGGGCGGAGGCCCTCGTCCCGGTCCACCAGCAAAGGCCCTTTCTTCCCCGGGGCCTCGAGGGGGGCGATCTCCCAGGCGAAAACCCCCCCTTCCGTGGCCTCCACTGCCCGGCGGTGGGAGAGGAAGGCGGCCTCGTCCACCTCCTGCCGGGTCACCCCGTAGTCCTGGGCCAGCCTTTCGGCCTGCTCCCCCATGGCTTCGCCGCTAAAGGGGTCGGAAAGCCCGTCCCGGAGGAGGATGTCCTGGAGGTTTTCCGGAGCCCCCAGGAGGAACTTGTACCCCCAGCGGGCCCGGTGGGAGAGGTAAAACCCCGCCTGGCTCATGGATTCCATCCCCCCCACCAGGACCAGGTGGGCCTCCCCGGTGCGGATGAACTGCACCCCGTTGAGGACGGCCATCATCCCCGAGGCGCAAACCATGTCCACCTGGTAGCCGTCCACCTCCTTGGGGATGCCCGCCTTCAGGGCCGCCTGGCGCACGGGAAGCTGCCCGTGCCCAGCCCTTAAGACCTGGCCGAAGGCGTAGAGGTCCAGCTCCTTCCCCTCCACCCCCGCCCGCTCCAAGGCGGCGCGCATGGCGTGGGCCGCCAGGTCCACGGGGCTTAGGTCCTTGAGGCTTCCGCCAAACCGGCCGATGGGCGTGCGGGCCACCGCTACGATGTACGCGTCTTTCATGCCCCCATCTTACCCAAGGGTAAAATCGGGGCTGGAGGTGCGGCCATGGAATACCGCATAGAGAAGGACACCATGGGGGAGGTCAAGGTGCCCGCGGACCGCTACTGGGGGGCGCAGACCCAGCGTTCCCTGGAGCACTTTAAGATCGGGGCCTGGCGGTTCCGCATGCCCTTGGAGATCATCCGGGCCTACGGCCTTTTGAAGAAGGCCGCGGCCAGAGCCAACCTGGAACTGGGCGAGCTCCCCGAGGAGATCGCCCGGGCCATCGTCCAGGCGGCGGAGGAGGTGGCCCAGGGCAAGCTGGACGACCACTTCCCCTTGGTGGTCTTCCAAACGGGCTCGGGCACCCAGACCAACATGAACGTCAACGAGGTCATCGCCAACCGGGCCTCGGAGATCCTGGGGAAGCCCCTAGGGAGCAAGTACGTCCACCCCAACGACCACGTGAACCGGGGTCAGAGCTCCAACGACACCTTCCCCACCGCCATGTACGTGGCCGTGGCCCTGGCCCTACGGGAAAGGCTCTACCCTGCGGCGGAGGCCCTCATCCAGACCCTAGAGGAAAAGGCCCGGGCCTTTGACGGGATCGTCAAGATCGGGCGCACCCACCTCATGGATGCGGTGCCCATCACCTTGGGGCAGGAGGTGGGGAGCTGGGCCGCCCAGCTCAAGAACACCTTGGCCATGGTGAAGGAGGCGGAAAAGGGCCTCCACAACCTGGCCATCGGGGGTACCGCGGTGGGCACGGGGCTCAACGCCCACCCCCGCTTCGGGACCCTGGTGGCCCAGTACCTGGCGGAGGAGACCGGCCTCCCCTTTCGGGCGGCGGAAAACCGCTTCGCCGCCCTTGCGGCCCACGACGAGCTGGTGCAGGTGATGGGATCCTTGCGCACCCTGGCCGGGGCCCTAATGAAGATGGGGAACGACGTGCGCTGGCTGGCCTCGGGGCCCTATGGGGGCATCGGGGAGATCTTCATCCCCGCCAACGAGCCGGGAAGCTCCATCATGCCGGGGAAGGTGAACCCCACCCAGGTGGAGGCCCTCACCATGGTGGTGACGCGCGTCTTCGGCAACGACCTCACCGTGGCCTTCGCGGGGAGCCAGGGGAACTTCCAGCTCAACGTCTACAAGCCGGTGATGGCGGATGCCGCTTTAGAGTCCATCAAACTCCTCGCGGACGCCATGGCCTCCTTCAACGAGCACCTGGCCAAGGGGATTGAGCCCAACCTGGAGCGCATAGAGGAGCACCTCCAGAAAAACCCCATGCTGGCCACGGCCCTCAACAAGGCCATCGGCTACGATAAAGCGGCGGAGATCGTGAAGAAGGCCATCAAGGAGAGGAAGACGCTGAAGCAGGCCGCCCTAGAGCTCGGCTACCTCACAGAGGAGGAGTTTGACCGCTGGGTAGAGCCCCTGCGCCTGGCCAAACCCCACGAGGGCTAGAGGCTTTTGTGAGAAGGCCCACCCTAGCCTGGGGTGGGCCCTTTATAGTGGGCTTTTGGAGGTGCAGTATGCCGTACCCGTTTAAGCTGCCCGAACTCGGTTACCCCTACACGGCCCTCGAGCCCCACATCGATGCCCAGACCATGGAGATCCACCACCAGAAGCACCACGGGGCCTACGTGAACAACCTCAACGCCGCCTTGGAGAAGTACCCCTATCTGCATGGGGTAGAGCTGGAGGTCCTCCTTCGGCACCTTTCGGCCCTGCCCCAGGACATCCAGACCGCGGTGCGCAACAACGGGGGCGGCCACCTGAACCACAGCCTCTTCTGGACACTCCTCACCCCCGGTGGGGCCAAGGAGCCGGTGGGGGAGCTGAAGAAGGCCATTGATGAGCAGTTTGGGGGCTTCGAGGCCCTAAAGGGAAAGCTCACCCAGGCGGCCATGGCCCGCTTCGGCTCGGGCTGGGCCTGGCTCGTCAAGGACCCCTTCGGCAAGCTCCACGTCCTCTCCACCCCCAACCAGGACAACCCCGTGATGGAGGGCTTCACCCCCATCGTGGGCATTGACGTCTGGGAGCACGCCTACTACCTCAAGTACCAAAACCGCCGGGCGGACTACCTCCAGGCCATCTGGAACGTCATCAACTGGGACAAGGCCGAGGCCTTCTACCGGAAGTAGGCCCCTCCCAAGGCCCTGCCTGCCTCCTGGCGGGCGGGGCTTCTCCTTGGCTTAGAGGAGGGCGAGCACCGCCTCTTTCAGGGCAAAAACCGCCTCTTTAAGCCGCCAAAAGGCCCGATCCCGCACCCCCGCGGGGTTGGAGACCGCCCTAACCTCCGCCCCCGGCACCCCCAGGGCCAAAGAGGCCCGGGCAAAGGCCGCCCCCTCCATGTTCTCCAGGTGCGCCCCCCAACGGGAAGTAAGCCTAAAGGCCTCCTCCAGGCTTTCCGAGGGGCGGTCCCGGGTGAGGCCCACCCGCAGGGGCAGGCCCAAGGAGGCGGCCAGGGACTCCGTAAGGGCGGGGTCTAGGGGAAAGCGGTTGTAAAGGGGCTTCCCCCCCACCACCAGGGCGGGGAAGCCCAGGGGCTCAAGCCCCTCCTCCAGGCCCAGGTCCGCCTCCACCTCCTCCGCCACCAGGACCACCTCCCCCAGGCCCAGCCCCGCCCCCGGGTAGGCCCCCGCCACCCCGAAGAGGAGGGCCCGCTCCACGGGATGCCTCGAGGCCCAAACCGCAAGGGTCAGGGCGGCGTTCACCTTACCGATGCCCGTCTCCAGGAAGACGAAGCCTTTCCCCTTAAGCCCCATCCGGCCCAGAAAGGTAAAAGGCTCCCCTTTAAGGAAGGGGGCCTCGAGGCGGGTGGGGGCCAAGAGGAGCCACACTACTCCACCACCCTAAACCCCAAGGCCTCCGCCCGCTCCACGAAGAACTGGATGTTCTCGGAACACACCTCGCCCCCTAAGCTCTTCCGCTCAAAAGCCCCTTCCGCCGCCAGGATCATGGTCTCCGCCAGGCAGGCCGGGACCTGGTCCGGGGCCCCAAAGTGGA
>NZ_JBBIMD010000066.1:0-12023 GCF_037444525.1 Thermus sp.
AGAGCACCCCAAGCTTGGCCTGGTCGAGAAGGGAGGGGCTTGGGAAAGCCAAAGCGGCGATGAAGAGGGCCATGGTGAAGCCGATGCCCGCCAGGAACCCACGCCTAGGATGGCCCGCCAGTCCGCCCCTGCTGGAAGCTGGGCGAGCCCAGCCCTCACCGCTAGGAAGGAGAAGAGGAGGATGCCCAGGGGCTTGCCAAGGAGGAGGCCAAAGAAGGCCCCCAGGGCCACAGGGCCCAAGGTTACCCCTTCCAGGGCCACCCCGGCGTTGAAGAAGGCGAAGATGGGGAGGATCAGGTAGGCCACCCAGGGGTGGAGGAGGTGTTCCAGCCGGTGTAAGGGGCTTTGGGCCCGGACCAGGCTGGCCTCGAGGCCCTCCAGGGCCCCTTCCAGGGCCTCGGGGTCCTGTTGGGCCATTTCCCCTAACTCCCTGTGTAGTTCCGGCAGGGGCAAGGCCCGGGTTAGGGGGATGGCCAGGGCCAGGAGCACCCCGGCTAGGGTGGCGTGGATCCCCGACTTGAGGGTGAAGTACCAGAGGAAAAGCCCAAGGACCATGTACACGAGAAGGGCTCGCACCCCAAGCCGGTTGGCCAGGAAGGCGAGTCCCAGGAAAAGGACTGCCCAGGCTAAGGCCCCCACGTTGAGGTTCCCCGTGTAAAAGAGGGCGATGACCAGGACCGCCCCCAGGTCGTCCACGATGGCCAGGGCGGTGAGGAAGACCTTAAGCCCTAAGGGAACCCTGGAGCCTAGGAGAGCCAGCACACCTAGGGCGAAGGCAATGTCCGTGGCCATGGGCACGCCCCAGCCCTTTATCCCCTCCCCGCCCTAGTTGAAGGCCAGGTAGACCAGGGCCGGTATCGCCATCCCCCCAATGGCCGCGGCCACGGCTAGCCCTGCTTGCCGGGGATCTTTGAGCTCCCCCTGGAGGAGTTCCCGCTTGATCTCCAGCCCCACCAGGAGGAAGAAAAAGGCCATGAGGAGGTCGTTGACCCAGAGGACCAAGGGCTTTTCCAGCTTCCAATCCCCGAAGCCCACCCCTAGGGGGGTTTCCTTCAGCCCGAAATAGGCCGGGCTCAAAGGGGAGTTGGCCACTAGAAAAGCAGCCAGGGCGGCGAGGAAGAGGAGGACGCCGCCTTCGGACTCGCTTTCCAGAAACTGGTCCAGCAAATTTGGAAAGCGCATGACCCCATTATAGCCTGGGTACAAGATGGATAGATGGGGCCCGCTTTTCTCAGGGGCGCATGCGGGTGTACATCCGGGGGAAGGGGATGGCCTCCCGCACATGGGCCAGGCCGCAGATCCAGGCCACGGTGCGCTCGAGGCCCAGCCCAAACCCCGAGTGGGGGACGCTCCCGAAGCGCCTCAGGTCCAGGTACCACTCGTAGACCTCCTCGGGGAGGCCGAACTCCCGGATCCTGCGCCTTAAGCGCTCCAGGTCGTGGATCCTCTGGCTACCCCCGATGATCTCCCCGTAGCCCTCGGGGGCCAGGAGGTCGTCGTTGAGGACGAGCTCCGGGTCATTGGGGTCGGGTTCCATGTAGAAGGCCTTCACCTTGGCGGGGTAGCGCTCCACGAAGACCGGCCGGTCAAACCGCCGGCTTAGGGCCGCCTCCTGGGGGGCGCCGAAGTCCTCCCCGTAGACCATGGGGGGCACCTCGGGGTCCTCCTCCGCCAGGCGGTTCACCAGGGCCACGGCCTCCTTATAGGTGAGGCGGGGATAGCTTCCCTCCGCGGCGGGCTCTAGGGCCTTTGGGTCGCGCTCCAGCATCTCCAGCTCCCGGGCCCGCCGCTCCAGAACCCGGCCCACCAGGAAGACCAAAAGCTCCTCCTGGAGGGCCATGTTCTCCTCGTGGGTCATGAAGGCCACCTCGGGCTCCACCATCCAGAACTCCAGGAGGTGGCGCCGGGTCTTGCTCCTTTCCGCGCGGAAGGTGGGGCCGAAGGTGTAGACCTTGGCGAAGGCCAGGGCCCCCGCCTCCGCGTAGAGCTGGCCCGACTGGGAGAGGTAGGCCTTCTCCCCGTCAAAGAGGTCCACCTCAAAGAGCTCCGTGGTGCCCTCCACGGCGCTGGGGGTGAGGATGGGGGCATCAAAGCGGAGAAAGCCCCGCGCCCCGAAGAACTCGTGGATGGCCCGCTCCAGCTCGTCCCGGATGCGGAGCACCGCGAAGGGCCTGCGGTGGCGGAGCCAGAGGTGGCGGTGGTCCAGGAGGAAGTCTATTCCGTGCTCCTTGGGGCCGATGGGGTACTCCCCTTGGGGCCGGCTCACCACCTTTAGGTCCCGTACGGCAAGCTCATACCCCCCGGGGGCCCGCTCGTCCTTGCGCACCAGGCCCTTCAGGATGAGGGCCGTCTCCTGGGGGAGGTGGTCCGCTTCCTGGAAGGCCGCCTCGGGCACCTCCCCCTTCACCACCGTGGCCTGGAGGAAGCCGGTGCCATCCCGGAGGATGAGGAAGTGGATCTTGCCCTTGCTTCTTTTCCCGTAGAGCCAGCCCCTGAGCTCCACCTCCTGGCCCTCGTGCCGGGCGATGTCCTCAATGAAAACCCGCATACCTAAGGGATTCTACCCCCTATCCGCCTCAGGGCCTCGGCCAGGCCGCAGGCCTCCACCGGGGGGGCCACCCAGCGGGCGGCCTTTTGAACGGCAAGGGGAGCGTTTCCCATGGCCACCCCCAGGCCCACGGCCCGGATGAGCTCCAGGTCGTTTTCCCCGTCCCCCACCATGGCCGCCTCTCTTAGGGAAAGCCCGTAGGCCCGGGCCACCCGCTCCGCCGCGGTGCGCTTGCTCACCCCCCCTTTGGTGAGGGAGAGGAAGCGGACGCCGGGCATCTTGGGGCTTTCCGCCAGGTGGAAGGCCAGGTCCTTGGGGAGGCCTTCCAGGAAGGCCTTTAGGGGATCTTCGGGCCTTAGGAGGATCTGGAGCCGGACGAGCCCGGTGAGGCTGAGGAGGTTGGCCTCCTCGGCCTTCAGGTCCAAGAGGGCCTGGTGGGCTTCCAGGACAGGATCTGCCCCCTCCACGAAAAACCCCCCGTCCGCGGTGTAGGCCTCGAGGAGCAGCCCAAGCCGCCGGGCAAGCCGCACCGTTTCCTGGGCGGCTTTTTCGGGCAGGGCCTCCACATGGAAGGGGTGGGCGGGGGGCTCGTGGGGGTCTTGGCCCAGGGCCAGGACCACCGCCCCCGACTCAAAGATGTGCAGGCCCTCTGGGTCCAGCCTCCGGGCGTAGCGCAAAGCCTCCCCCCGCCCAGGCCGCCCCGTGACCAGGCTCAGGCGAAGCCCCTGGGCCTTGGCCTCCTCAATGGCTTCCCAGGCGCATTCGGGCACCCCCTGGGGCCCCACCAGGGTGCCGTCCACGTCCAGGAAAACGAGCTTCAAAGCTCCCCCACCTCCACGGTGGCGGCCTCCCCTCCGATCTCCACCCCGTAGGGCTCCCCCGAGGGGCTATAGCTCACCCGCACCTCCACCACCCCCGGGTTCCCCAGCCGGTGGCCCTGGTAGAAGGTGAGGCGGACCTCCCCCTCCCGCCTGGGCACCACCCCCGCCCGGGCCAAAAGGGCCCCTAAGGCGGCATTGGCCGAGCCCGTCACCGGGTCTTCCAGGATGCCGAGGAGGGGGGCGAAGCTTCGGGCGTAGAAGCTCCGGGGGCCCATGGGGGCGTAGGCGTGCACCGTCCCCACGGAGAGCTTTTGCGAGGCCGTCCTAAGGGCTACCATCTCTGGCTCCAGGGCGTCTACCACCCCGGGGGCCACCAGGGGGACGAAGAGGCTCCAGATGCCGGTGTAGGCGATGCCATAGGGGAGGCCTCGGTGGAGGTAGCGCTCGTCGGTGCCCAAGGCCTCGAGGACCTCCTTCAGGGCCTGGTAGGGGGGAAGGTCGCGGAAGCGAGGCCTTGGCCCCCGCACCCAGGCCTTTTTGGGCATCCCCTCCTCATAGGCGATCTCCACCGGCAGGGTTTCCCCGGGGGTTTCCAGGTAGAGCCGCGTTGCCCCTTCCGGGGCCAGACCAAGCCGCACCAGGGTGAGGCCCAGGGCGATGGCCGCGTGGCCGGAGAACTCCACCTCGCCCTCGGGGGTGAAGAAGCGAATCCCGTAGACCACCCCTTCCCGCCCGAGGACGAAGGCCGTCTCCGGAGTGCCGGTCCTTTGGGCGAGAGCCCGGAGGGCCTCCGCGTCCAGCCCCCGGGCGTCTAGCACCAAGGCCACCCGGTTTCCCGCCCCCGGGCTTGGGGTGAAGGCGTCCACCAACGCGTACGGAATCCTAGCCATGCCGGATCACCTGCAGGCCAAGCTCCCGGAGCTGCTCCTCCGGCACCGGGCTTGGGGCCCCCGTGAGGGGGTCCTTGCCCTCCTTGTTCTTGGGGAAGGCGATGACCTCGCGGATGGAGGGGCTCCCCGTCATGAGGGCTAGGAGGCGGTCCAGGCCCCAGGCGATGCCCCCGTGGGGTGGGGCCCCGTAGGTGAGGGCCTCGAGGAAGAAACCGAACTTCTCCTTCTGCTCCTCCTCCCCGATGCCGAGGAGGCGGAACATCTGGGCCTGGAGGGCGGGGTCGTGGATGCGGATGGACCCCCCGCCCACCTCCACCCCATTGAGCACCAGGTCGTAGGCCAGGGCCCGCACCCGCCCCGGGTCCTCCTCCAGAAGGGGCAGGTCCTCGGGGTGGGGGCGGGTGAAGGGGTGGTGCATGTAGGTCCAGCCCCCCCGCTCCGCGTCCCATTCCAGAAGGGGAAAGTCCACCACCCACAGGAAGGCGAAGCCCTCCCGCTTGAGGCCCAGGAGGTCCGCCAGCTTAAGGCGCACCTGTCCCAGCGCCTCCTGGACCGTCCTACGGGGCCCCGCGGCGAAGAGGAGGGTGTCCCCCACCGAGGCCCCCGTGGCCTTTAGGAGGGCCTCCCTTTGCGCTTCCAGGTGCTTGGCCACCCCGCCCGCGAGGCCTCCTTCCTCCACCCGGGCCCAGGCCAGCCCCCCGGCCCCATGCCGCTTGGCCACCTCCTCGAGCTCCCCGATCTCCTTGCGGGAGAGGGCCTTGGGGACGGCCAAGGCCTTCACGCTCTCCGCTTCCCGGAAGAGGGCAAAGGGGCTTTCCCGGAAGAGCTCCCCCACCTCCTTAAGCTCCAGGCCAAAGCGGAGGTCGGGCTTGTCCGAGCCGAAGCGCTCCATGGCCTCCCGGTAGGGGAGGCGGGGGAAGGGGAGGGAAAGCTCCACCCCTAAGGCCTCGCGGAAGACGTGGGCCATGAGGCGCTCGTTCAGGGTGAGGATGTCCTCCACCTCCACGAAGCTCATCTCCAGGTCCAGCTGGGTGAAGTCGGGCTGGCGGTCGGCCCTGAGGTCCTCATCCCGGAAGCAGCGGGCGATCTGGAAGTAGCGGTCCAGCCCTGCCACCATGAGCATCTGCTTGAAAAGCTGGGGGGACTGGGGCAGGGCGTAGAAGAGGCCGGGTTCGTGCCGGTAGGGCACCAAAAAGTCCCGCGCCCCTTCCGGGGTGCTCTTGGTGAGGAAGGGGGTTTCCACCTGGACGAAGCCCTCCCGGTCCAGGAAGTCCCAGATGGCCTTGATCACCCGGTGGCGGAGGCGCAGGTTTTCCTGCATGCGCTTCCGCCTCAGGTCCAGGTAGCGGTACTTCAGGCGGAGCTCCTCCGAGACCTCCTTCTCCTCCTCCCCACGCCAGCCGGCGTCCACGGGGAAGGGGGGGGTCTTGGCCTGGGCCAAGACGGTGAGCTCGGAAAGCTCCACCTCCAGACTGCCTGTGGGGAGCCTGGGGTTGGGCTCTGGGCGGCGGCGCACCACCCCCTTGGCCCGCACCACCCACTCCCCCCGGACCCGCTCCGCCTCCCGGTAGGCCGGGCTTTCGGGGTGGGCCACCAGCTGCACCAGCCCTTCCCGGTCCCTCAGGTCCAGGAAGATAAGCCCCCCCAGGTCCCGGCGGCGGTTCACCCAGCCTTCCAGGACCACCTCCTTTCCGACGTCCTCTTCCCTTAGAAGCCCGGCGTAGTGGGTGCGGCGCATAATCTTCCCAAGATTACCCCAAAGCCCTGAGGAGGTGCCCCAAGACCTCTTCCTCCCTTAGGCGCACCTGCTCTCCCGTGGCCAGGTGCTTGAGGGTGACCTCCCTTAGCCTTAGCTCCTCCTCCCCCAAAAACCCCGCGAAGGCCGCCCTCCGCTTCAGGGCCTCCTCGAGGCCCTTGGCGGGCTTTTTGGGGCTTAGGCTGAACTCCACCCGCACCCTGGGCCTGAGGCGCTGGGCCAGCTGGAAGGCCGCCCCCACCCCTTCCCCCGTGAGGGGGATGAGGTAGAGGTCGGGGCCCTTTCCCGGAGGGGGGGCCACCCCTTCCGCCTCCAGGGCCAGGCCCACCCGCTCCACCCCAAAAGCAAACCCCACTCCCGGCACCCTAGGCCCCCCGAGGAGCTCGGAAAGCCCGTCGTACCGCCCCCCACCCCCTAGGGCGGACTGGGCCCCGATCTCCTGGTGGTGGACCTCAAAGGCGGTGCGCACGTAGTAGTCCAGGCCCCGCACCAAGGCCGGGTCCAGCTCGTAGGGGATGCCGAGGGCCCTAAGGTGGGTCTCCACTGCCAGGAGGTGGGCCCGGGCGGCCTCCCCCAGGAAGTCCAGCATGGGCTTTACCCCAAGTTCCTTGAGAAGGGCTTGGTCCTTTTCGCTCTTGGAGTCCAGGATGCGCATGGGGTTTAGGAGAAGCCTCTCCTTGGAGTCCTCGGAAAGCTCCTCCCGGTAAGGGCCCAGGACCTCCCGCAGGTAGGCGTTGTAGCGGGCCCGGTCCTCCGGATCGCCCACGGAGGAAAGCTTCACCAAAAGGCCCCTAAGCCCAAGCTCCCTCAGGATGGTCCAGAGGAGGGCGATGGCCTCCGCGTCCAAAAGGGGGTCCTCGGAGCCTAGGGCCTCGTAGTCCACCTGGTGGAACTGGCGGTAGCGCCCCTTCTGGGGCCTTTCCGCCCGGAACATGGGCCCCGCCATCCACAGCCTTACGGGCTGGGGCCAGACCTTCATCCCGTGCTCCAGGTAGGCCCGCACCATGGCTGCGGTGCCCTCGGGCCGGAGGGTGAGGAAGCGCCCCCCCCGGTCCTGGAAGGTGAACATCTCCTTGCGTACGATATCCGTGGAGGCCCCCACGCCCTTCTCAAAGACGTGGGTTTCCTCGAAGATGGGGGTGATGAGCTCCACCGCCCCCGCCGATTCCAGCACCGCCCGGGCCTGGGCCACGATGCGCTGGTGAAGCCTGAGCTCCTCCCCGAAAAGGTCCTTGGCGCCCTTAACCGCCATACCCTTCCACTTTACAAGGGGCCTACCGTATCCTGAAGCCATGCCCTCCTGGGGTAAGGCCAGGGGCCCCCTCGTGGGGCTTTACCTCCTCCTTACCCTCCTCGCCTCCACCGGGGTGGCCCTGCAGCTTTACCTCATGGAGGTGCAGAACCCCGCGCTAAGGGGGGATCTCTGCACCACGGAGGGGCAGGCTCACCTTGAGCACAGCCCCCTCTGCGGCCTCCAGGTGGCGGAGGGCCTGCCCCCCGTGGAGCCCCCTCCAGCCCCGGCTCCCCTCTTCGTGGGCCGCGGTCGGGTCCAGGGCCTCCCGGGCTTTCCGGCGGCTTTCCCCCAGGCCACCCGCCCTCGAGCCCCCCCTTCCCTCTAAGCCCTTAACGGCGCCTTAGGGTTTTCGGGCTTTTAGGGAAGGAGGAACGCCGTGGTGGCGGTGGTGTACACCGAAGATCTGGAGCTTTACGCCGAGCTTTACCGGGTTTTGCAAAGGGCAGGCTGGAAGGTTTTTTGGAAGGAGGGAAGGGGCCTGGTCCTGGCCGATCTGGCCCACCTTCCCCGGGGCCAGGTTTGGGTTTGGCGTACCCCCTTTGGCCTAAGGGCCTACGATCCCCAGGCCCTTCGCTTCCTCACCCGCCGGGACGACCCCAGGACCCTTCCCCAGGGCCTTAAGGGCCAGGGAGGGTTCCGCCTTTCCCTGGGGGAGGCGCGGGCCCTGGCCCACCTCGGGGGGGTGGAGGGGGCACTGAAGGGGCTTACCAAGGACCAAAGGCGCTTTTTCCTCAAGCGGGTCCGCCTGAAGTTTGGCCTTTCCGACCCCCTCCTCCAGGCCCTAGCGCGGCATCAGGTGCAGGTAGCGGGGCTTCAGGACCACCTCCAGGGGCTGGCCCGGCTGGAGGCGGAGCCGCTCTTGCACGTGCCGGGGCAGGAGGATCTCTAGGCTAAGGGCCCCCTGGAAACGCCCCCGGTAGCCTAGCCCCTCGGGGTGGAGGGTTTGAAGACTGCCCTGGAGGGTGTTCTCCCCGGGG
Source organism: Thermus sp. (assembly GCF_037444525.1). Taxonomy (GTDB): domain Bacteria; phylum Deinococcota; class Deinococci; order Deinococcales; family Thermaceae; genus Thermus. Next base: position 8,287 of record NZ_JBBIMD010000066.1, read on the forward strand.
CGGGGCCTGTCCGGGCGGACCACCAAGACCTCCTCGGCCCGCACCGCCAAAAAGGCCCTCTCCCCGGGCCGGGCCCAGGGGGGGAGGGGAAGGCAGAGGAAGACCCCGCCCGCCCACACCCCCCCATCCCTCACCTCCACGGGGAAGACGTTGGCGTAGCCCAAGAGGCGGGCCACCCGGCTTTCCGCGGGGTGGGCCAGGACCTCCTGGGCCGGGCCCTCCTGGGCGATCCGGCCGTCCAGGAGCACCGCCAGGCGGTCCGCCAGGCCCGCCACCATGGGGTCGTGGCTCACCGCCAGGGTGGGGAGGCCCTCCTTGCGGAGGAGGCCCACCAGCTCCGCCAGGACCTGGGTGCGGGTCAGGGGGTCCAGGCTGGAGGTGGGTTCGTCCAGAAGGAGGAGCTCCGCCCCCCGGGCCAGGGCCCGGGCCAGGGCCACCCGCTGCCGCTGCCCTCCCGAAAGCTGGTGGGGCCACTTTTCCGCGTGCTCCAGAAGCCCCACCCGCTCCAGGAGGCGGAGGGCCTTGGCCCTTGCCTCCCGCGGGGGGTCTTTCAGGGGAAAGGCCACGTTCTCCCAGGCCCTGAGGTGGGGGAAGAGGCCGAGGTCCTGGGGGAGGTAGCCCACGGGCCGCCTTTCGGGGGGGAGGCCGGTGAAGGGGGTGCCTTCCGCGGGGAGGAGGCCTGCCAGGGCCCTTAAGAGGGTGGTCTTGCCGGCTCCGCTTTCCCCGAGGAGCACGGTGAAGCCCTCCACGGTGAGGCGGGCCTCGAGGCGGATGGGCCTTGTTATCCGGTAGTGGACCTCCATGCCCGCCATCTTGCCTCCAGGCTACGGCCCAGGTAGAGGAGGAGGAAGCTCAGGAGGAAGAGCATCCCCGAGGCCCGGGTCGCCTCCTCAAACTTCAGGGCCTGCACCAGGTCGTAGATGTAGATGCTCACCGTCTGGGTCTTGCCGGGGATGGCCCCCCCCACCATGAGGACCACCCCAAACTCCCCCAGGGTGTGGGCGAAGGCCAGGAGGCTCCCCGAGAGGAGGCCTGGCCAGGTGAGGGGGAGGACAAGCCTCCGCCAAAGCTTCCAAGGCCCCGCCCCCAAGGTGCGGGCGGTGTCCAAAAGGGTGCGGTCCAGGGCCAAAAAGGCCTCCCGGTAGGCGGTGAGGGCGAAGGGGAGGTTGAAGAGGACGCTGGCCACCACCAGGCCCTCGAGGCGGAAAGCCCAGCTCAGGCCCAGGTGGCGTTGCACGGGCCCCTCAGGCCCCAGGAGGAGGAGGAGGTAAAACCCCAGGACCGTGGGGGGCAGGACCAAGGGGAGGAGGAAGAGCGTTTCCAAAAGGCGCTTTCCTGGGAAGGTGCGGAAGGCAAAGGTCCAGGCCAGGGGCACTCCCAAAGGGAGGAGGAAGAGGAGGGAAAGGGAGGCCACCTGGAGGCTCAGGGAAAGGGCCTGGAAGAAGTCCGGGTCCGTCATGGCAGGCCGAACCCATCGCGCTGGAGGATGGCCCGCCCCTCAGGGCCCACCAGAAAGCGCTGGAAGGCTAGGACCTCAGGCCTTCCCCGCCCCTTGAGGACAAGGGAAACCTGGAGCAGCGGGAGGTGGGCCTCCATGGGGGCCACCCAGTGGCCTCCCGCCCCCTCTAAGGCCGGGCTTTGCACCAGGGAAAGGGGAATGAGCCCCACCCCCGGCCCCTTTAGGGCCAGCTGGGCCGCCTGGCTGGCGTTTTCCCCGTAGAGGAAGGTGAAGCTCTCCTTCCCCTCCTTAAGGGGGGTGGGGTCGTAGAGGGCCTCTAGGCCCCGCTCCCAGGGCAGGGCTTCCCAAGGAAGGTTCGGCCCCACCCTTCGCCTGAGGAGGCCGTAGCGCTCCAGCAGGGTGGCCGCCGCCCGCCCGTAGGGGGCGTGGACGGGGTTGGCCAGGGCCAGGCCCCTGGCCTTGGGGGACCGCAGGAGGGTGGGCCCCTGGGCGGGGTCCAGCCCCAGGTCCTTCCGCACCCAAAGGGCGAGCCGGCCCAGGGCGTAGGGGATGCGAGTGCCGGCCTCCGCCAGGCCCCGTTCTTCCAGGAACCTGGGGTAGCGCTCGTCCGCGGAGAGGAAAAGGTCCACGGGCAGGCCCTGGAGGATCTGGGTGTAAAGCTTTCCCGAGGAGCCGAAGATCATGGTCACCCTAACCTCTGGGTGTGCCCGCAGGAAGGCGGTCCGCACCTCCTCCAGGGCGTACAGGAGGTCCGAGGCCGCCGCCACCCGTACCTCCTGGGCCCAGGCCAGGCCCAGGAGGAGAAGAAAAGGAAAAAGCTTCGTCAAGATCACCTCCTTTGCGTCCGCAGGCAGGCGGCAGGGTTACCCCCACCACCTCGGGGCCCAAGGCCCGGCCCGGAAGGGCCTAAGGGGTCCTTCCGGGCTCGGAGGCAGGCTCATTTTACGGGGTTCCGGGGCCCCCTGGCTTTAGGGGACACTCAGAAAAGGGGCTCCTGGCTCACCGTGCGGATCTGGCGCCGGGGCTTGGGGGGGAGGGCGTCCAGGGCCCGCTTCACCTCCTGGATGTCCAGCCAGGTGAGGTGCTTGGGGCTACCTGGGGCCCGGCTCGGGTTCCGGAGGAGGTAGGCGGGGTGGAACATGGGGAAGACCCGGATCCCGTTCCAGGTGAACCACTGCCCCCGCACCTTGGTGATGGAAACCTTCTCCCCCAGGAAGAACTCGGCCGCCACCGCCCCCAGGGGGACGATGATCTGGGGGGCTACCAGCTCAATCTGCTTGAGGAGCCATTTGTCCGTGCAGATCTTGGCCTCGTCGGGGAGGGGGATGCGGTTGCCTGGGGGACGACACTTCACGATGTTGGTGATGTAGACCTCCTCGCGGGGAATCCCCGCGGCCTCGAGGATGCGGTTCAGGAGCTGGCCCGCCTTGCCCACGAAGGGCCGGCCGGTCTTGTCCTCCTCCTCCCCGGGGCCCTCCCCCACGATCATGAGTTGGGCGTCGGGGTGGCCCTCCCCGAAGACCACCTGGGTGCGGCCCTCGGCTAGGCGGCAGGCGGTGCAGGCTCTGGCCTGCGCTTCCAGGAGGTCCAGGGTCATCCTAGGGGTTTCCGGGCCTTCCGGGCCTCGCGGCGGGTCTTGGGGTCCAGGCCGATCATGAGGAAGAAGTTCTCCAGGGCGTTCTCCTGGCCCTTGATCTCGGGGTACTGATCCTCCGGGGTCCCGCTTACAAAGGGCAGGGACTTGTAGAGTTCCAGGGCGTACTGGACCACGGCCTCCGGCCCTTCCCTTTCAGCCACCTCCGCCAGCTTGGCGTAGACCTCCCGCCGGGCCTCCGCGTGGCGGCGGAAGACCTCGGGGTTGGGCGTCTCCGGTGCCCGGAGGACATCCTGCTTGGCGATGCGCCGGTAGTGCTTCAGCCCCCTAACGATTTCCTCCGTGGTCAGCGTGATCTTGAACTCCATCCCCGCTCCTTTCCGGCCAAAGGGCCCATCCTTTGGCAGATTATACGCCGCCCTAAAGGGCCTGTAGTTGGCCAGCACATTTGAGACTCTGTGGGGACCCCCTCCTCCTTGAGCTTGGCCAGGAACCCCAAGGGCGCAAGACCCCCCAAAGCCCGGTGCAGCCTCCGCCCGTTGTAGTAGTCCAAATACGCATCCAACTCCCGCTGAAGCCCCTCAATCCCAGAAGGCAGAGGACGCGTGTAAAACTCGTCCCGAAACGCCCGCTGCATGCGCTCCACATGCCCATTCAACTTGGGACTCCGCGGAGGAAGCTCAA
>NZ_JBBIMD010000067.1:0-11932 GCF_037444525.1 Thermus sp.
GGGGGTACAGCGGGCCCATCCTATTCCTCACCGCCCGTGACGCCCTGGAGGACCGGGTGCGGGGCCTGGACCTGGGGGGCGATGACTACCTGGCCAAGCCCTTTCACCTGGAGGAGTTCATGGCCCGTGTCCGGGCCCTTTTGCGGCGGGAGGCCCGCTCCAAGCAGGCCCGGGTTCAGAGGGGACCGTTGGAGGTGGACCTGGTGGATCGGACGGTGCGCTGGTGGGGGCGCCCTGTGGAGCTTGCGCCCAAAGAGTTTGCCTTGTTGGAGCTTTTCGTACTCCATCCCCACCGGATCTTCACCCCCCAGGAGCTTTGGGAGCGCTTCTTCCCGGAGTCCACCTCCGATAGCATCGTCCGAGTGTACGTCCGCAAGCTGCGGGAGAAACTCGGAGCCGAGGTCATCCGTACCCTGCCCAGCGGGTACGCTTTGGGGTTGTAAGCATGGGGTTCCGCTTCCGGCTTACGCTGGCCTTTTTGGGGGTAGGGATCCTCCTCTCCTTGACCCAGGTGTGGGTGGGCCTGGTCTTTGTGAACCGCGCCCTGGAGAGCGATCTGGCCCTAGATTTGGAGAAGCTCCGGCGGGTGGTCCTCGAGGCCCTGGACCTGCGCACCGACCCCCCCACCCTGGACCCCGACCGCCTGGTCTTCAGCCCGGAGCTGGCCCTAGGCACCTTCCGCCTGTCGCGGGACGGGGTGGTGCTTTTGGAGGGGGGCCGCCCTTTTCCGGCCAACGGGGTGGGCTGGTGGGTTCTCGCCACCCCCTTGGAAGGGGGGTACCGTCTGGAGGTGGCCATGGACCTTTGGGCCCACAGCAAGGCCCTTAGGGACTACCTGCGGGCGGGCCTGGCCACCCTGTTCGTGGGCCTCCTTTTGGCCCTCCTTGCCGGTGCCCTGCTCCCTTCCCCCCTCCTGCGCTCCCTGGTTCGCCTGACCCAGGCCATTGAGGAGCTGGCCCAGGCCCGCTTTCCTGACCCCCTGCCCCTCCCCCCCGGACGGGACGAACTCCACCGCCTGGGGGTGGCCTTCAACCGGATGGTGGAGGGCGTGCGCCGGGCCTTGGAGCGGGAGCGGCTTTTCACCCGCTACGCCTCCCACCAGCTTCGCACCCCCCTGGCGGCCTTCTGCGCCCAGCTGGAATCTCTAGAGGCGGGTTTGGTCTCCTGGGAGGAGGCCCGGCTGGAGCTGAAGCTCCACCTCCAGCGGATGGAGGCGGTGTTGGAGGGCCTTTTGCACCTGGCCCGGGCCGAAGGGGTACAGCCTAGGCCCTTGGAAGCCGGTCAGGTGGTCCGGCAGGCGGCCCAGGTCCACCCCGGGGTGGCCCTCGAGGTCCCCGAGGGGCCGGTCTGGGTGATGGGCCATACGGAGCTTTTGCTCCAGGCGCTAGAGAACCTTTTGGAAAACGCCTTCCACCATGGCCGACCCCCCGTGCACCTCCAGGTGCGCCTGGGCCAGGGGGAGGCGGCCTTCTGCGTGCGGGATCACGGGCCTGGCCTGCCTCCTCCCCTCCTGGCCCGCTTGGGAGAGCCCTTCCTCTCTGGAAGCCCCAGGGGGCTAGGCCTGGGCTTGGCCTTCGTGGTCCGGTTGGCGGAGGTGCTGCGGGGGAGGCTGGAGGTGCGTAACCTGGAGCCGGGCCTCGAGGTGGCCTTATGGTTGCCCTTGGTCAAGGGATAAGCCGACGTCGCTTCCTTGCCCTTTTGGGGGCGCTTCTGGGGGGGGCTTGGGCTTCCCGGGAAGAGCCCAAAGGAGAGGACGATGAGAAAAAGAAGGACAGAGAAAAAAAGAAAGATAAAGATAAAGATAAAGATAAAGAAGACAAAAAGGACAGCAAGGATAGCGGTGAACGGCCTATCCACCTCTACGGCCAGGTCTTGGCGGTCCACGAGGGGCAAGTGAAGGTGGGGGCCTACGTCCTCCAAGGGGACTCCCCCTGGCTTTCTTGGGTGGCCCCGGGGATGTGGGTGGAGGCTGAAGGGCGGAAGTCGGGAGAGCGATTCCTTGTCCAGCGCCTCCGCATCCTTAAGCCCGGGCGCTTCATCTACTACCGGGGCCCAGGGGCCCCTCTAGGGGTTCGGCCTTCCTTCGTGGAGGCCTGGTACAGCCCCGGGGAGCAAACCCCCTTTTTCCTGCAGGCAGCTTCCCCTGGGAGGGATGTGCTCCTCTTGGCCCATGCGGACGACTGGGGTGCCCTGCCCCTACCCCTAGGGCTTGCCCCCCCTGCCCCTTCGGACCCGGGTTGGTTTCTCGCCCGGGGGCGCTGGGAAGGGGGACGGGTGCGCTGGCTGGGGTTGGAGGCCTTGAGGCGTTAACGCTGGGTTTACGCAGCCCCCTTACAGTGGTCCTTGCTATGAGGAGGTTCCTTGCCTTTTTAGCCTTGATGGTGGCCTGGACGCTGGCCGACTCCACCCCGTACACCCTCCAGGGCCGGGTGGTGTACGAGGGGCGGGCGCCGTTGGGGAGTTGGAAGGGGGAAAACCCCACCCTGGAAGGCCAGGTCGCTTGGGACAAGGCCACCGGGGCCCTGAGGGGCCGGGTCTGTTTGGACCAGCGCCGATGGGACTCAGGGGAGCCCCTGCGGGATAGCCACACCCGCAAGCTCTTTGAGGTGGACCGCTATCCCCAGGCCTGTCTGGAGCTGGAGGGCCTCGAGGGCCCGGTGCCCGGCCCTGTGACCATCCGGGGCGTCTTGGAGATCCACGGGGTCAAGAAGCCCGTGCGCATTTCCGGTGAGGTCCAGGCCCAAGGGAAGGCCCTCATCTTCCAAGGAGGCTTTACCACGCGCATCACCGACTGGGGCATGACCCCCCCTAGCCTCATGGGCATGCGGGTACGGGACGAGGTGCAGGTGCAGATCTGGGCAGAGGTCAGGCCATGAGGTTGCGCGGGCCTATTCTCCTGGTGGCGGTGGCCCTAGCGGTGGCCCTAGCCGGGGATGAAGCCGAGGCTTACCTCTGGGTGCGCTACGACCTTGAAAAGGGCCAGGCCTTCCTTTCCGACGGCACCCCCCTTCCCAGCTTGGGTTCCCTGACGCCCGGCCAGTATGTGGAGTGGGAGAAAGGCCGCTTGAAGCCCAAGCGCCAGTGGCGCCCCCCCAACGACATTGAGATCACCTACCCCCCCAAGGCGGAGGCCAGCCGGGTGGTGTTCAGCCATGAGCGCCACTTTGCGGCCTTGGGGGCCAAGGAGTGCACCCTCTGCCACACCCGCTTGGATGAGCACAAGACCTGGCCCAGCCGGGCCCCTACTCCGGGCCTCGAGCCCCATGACGCCACATCCTTGGGCCGCTTTTGCGCGAGCTGCCATGACGGCCGTACCCGCCCCGCGGACTTAGAGGGCGCCCGCCCCCCCGTAAACGCCCCCATCTTCACTGCTTTGGGGCGTAAGGGGAGCCCCAGCTGCGGCCAATGCCACGCCCCCCGCGACCACGGCTTAGACTTCACCTCTCGCCACGGGGACGTGGCGGAGCATGGCGGGGGCGCCTCTTGCACCCGCTGCCACCGGGGGGCCCAGGGCATCGGCCCGGCCGAGCTGGCCCAAGGTAGGGCCTTCATCCGGGCCCAGCTGACCCTTCTGCAAAACCCCGACGACGAGAAGAGCTTCCAGGCCACCTTGCCCAACAACTTCTGCGCCTATTGCCACCTGCCCGACGGAAAGGCGTGGCGCCGAGACTGAACCCCTTTACCTCGCGGTCCTTTTGGGGCCTCCATGCCTTGTTGCTCCGGGTGGAAGGCAACTCTGCTACCGGGAAAAAAGCTATCCCCTTCCCTTGGTCGTCCCGCCGAAGCCAAAGCTTCAGCGGGGCCCTGGGAGCCATGCCGCGGGGGTTGCTGGGTGGTGAACGGGGGGGTGTGGTAGCATGCGGGTAATCAAGCGCCCGTCGGGGCATCCATCGGTCTGGACGTCGAAACCCTTCAGGGGGGGTCATGCTACGCACCTTGGGAAAGTTAGCCCTCGAGCCCGATCCCTCAGGCCAGGGGAACCCTCTTCAGAAGAAACCCCTGTTGCTGCTGGCCTACCTATGCCTGGAAGGACCCCGCTCCCGCCGCCACCTGGCCGAGCTCTTCTGGCCTGGAGCCAGCGACGGCCTGAACAGCCTCTCCGTTGCCTTGAACCGGCTGCGCTCAGCCGGCATCTTGGTCACCGGCAAGGAGGTGCTTTCCGCTAGCGTGGCCTGCGATGCGCTGGAACTGCAAGAAGCCCTGGCCCAGGGGAGGCTGGATGAGGCCCGTCGGCTCTATAGGGGCCGTTTCCTGGAAGGAGCGGATGATAGGCTCTCCCCTGAGCTTGAAGAGTGGGTCTGGAGTAAGCGGGAAGCCCTGGCCCTGGCCCTATGGCAGGCGCACCAACGACAGGCCGAGGCCTTGGCCGGTTTGGGCTGGTGGGAGAGGGGAGAGGCCTTGCTGCAAAAGGCCCTGGAGCTTCCTGGTGTGCCGGAGGTGGTGGAGGAGCAGCCCCGACTAAGGGCGTTTCCTCCTGAGGTGCAACAGGCTTTCTTCGCGGTGCAGTGGGTAGGCCTGAGCAAGGCCGTGGAGCTTTTGGGCATCCCAGCAGAGGCTCTGGATTTTTTGGTCCGCCAGGGGCTTTTGGATGCCCAGGGGCGGCCTTTGGTAACGGCCCCCCCCAATCTGCAAGCCCGCAAGGTGGCCCTCGAGCTGGCCCGCCTGCTTCCCTTGGGCGAGGCTGCACCTTTATATAAAGCATCCCGCGCGTACTGGGAAGAAGCCGACCGCGCCAGGGGCCGCCTGGCGCTTTTGCGCCTGGCCCGCAGCCTGGTGGACGAGCGCCCCCAGGAGGCGCTGGCTTTGCTGGCCGATCTAGCCGCCGACGCGGAGCTCCTTTTCCTGCGGGCCAGGGCGCTGGAGCGGCTCGGGCGCTACCGCGAAGCCCTGGAACTTCTGGACGAGCTACCCCCCAGCCCAGACCGCAGCGCCCTGCGCGGGAGCGTGCTGCTAAGGCTGGGGCACCTGGAGGAGGCCCGGGCCGAGGCCGAGGCCGCCGCGGGGGGTAGCCTGTTTGCCCAGGCCGAGGGGCTCAACCTGCAGGGGATGATGCTCCTGGGCCAGGGCCGCTTCCAGGAGGCCGCTGAGGCCTTTAACCGGGCGGCGGTGCGCTTTTTGATGGCCGGGGAGGAGGTGCGCCACCTAGGGGCCCTGAGCAACCGGGCGGTGGCCCTGGCCGAGCTGGGCCAGGGGGAGGAGGCCTTCGCCGAGGTTTTGGAGGTGGTAGGGGAGCGCGAGGGGTTGCGGGCCAGGGTCTACCTCAACCTGGGGGTGGTGCGGGAGCGCCAGGGCCGCCTCGAGGAGGCCGAACAGCTCTATCGCGAGTCCCTGGCCCTGGCCCAGGGCAACCTCGAGGCCATGGGACGGGCCTGGAACAACCTGGGGGCGCTCTACCACCGCCAGGGTAAGGTTGAGGAGGCCCGGACCGCTTACCAGGAGGCCCTGCGGCTGGCCCGGGCGGGCCAGGAGTGGGTGCTAACCGCGGCAGTGCTGGCCAACCTAGCCGAACTCACCGGTGAGCGGGCCAGCCTGGAGGAGGCCATCGCCCTGCTGGAGGAAGCCCGCTACACCGTGCTGGCCGAGCGTTACCGGAACCGGCTGGCGGAATTCAGACCTAGTTAAGACCTCCTTTGCTAACCTACCGCTGCCCACGGCAGGCCAGGCCTAGCCAGGCCCAAACCATAGCACGACCCTGTATTCCACAGTCCACTGCCTGGTTTTGCCGTGGGCGCGTACTAAAGAAAGGAGGCGTGTAGATGCACATCTCAAGAGCGGTAGGCCTTTTCTCGCTAGGTCTTCTGGTCACCCTGCTGGCCGCTTGTGGTTCTGGCTCCACCCCACCGCCCAGCAGCATCACCCTCACCGTGGAAGACCCCTTAGGCAGCTTCAACGCCGCTGCCTACCAGGTGGGCTCGGGGAGCTGGCAGGCCCTCAGCATGACGGGCACCACCACCAAAACCGCTACCTTCAGCCTGAACGGGCAGAGCAAGTACGGGGTGGCGGTGCGCTGCAGCAGCCTGGTGGTCAACGTCATCCAGGCCACGGCGAGCGAACTTCCCAACCCCAAACTGGAATGCAGCAGTAGCACGCCTGCCACCGTCAGCTTCACCGTAAATGTGAGCGTGGATAACAGCCTCTTGGCCTCGGGAGATCAGGTATGCATAAACGGATCGGGTTGCCAGCCTGCGAGCAACAACGTGGCTATCATGGCCAACCTCGAGCCCGGCAGCCGGGATCTTTTGATTGTCCTGACCGATAGTAGCAATATGGTCAAGGTGGCCAAGGTGGTCAAGGGCGTGAACGTGAGCGCGGGCGGCAGCACCAACGTCAGCCTGGCCTCGAGCGATCAGCTCACCCCCGTCAGCTTTACCCTGCCCACCCCTCCGGCGGGCTACACCGCTTTCCCCGGTGCGCTGGTCTTCTACGCAAGCGCCAGCAACACGGGCGGGGGTGAGGTGAACGCCTCCCCCACCAGCTACCGGCCCGTGAGCGGGTTTGGCAGCGGGGATCGCTACGTGGCCCTCTCCATCGCCATGGCGACCAACGCCTCGCTCACCAGCATCCAGTTCTTCACCGGCACCCCCAGCCTGAGCCTGCCCGCGCCCTGGACCGCCGGCAGCCTCAGCGTGAACCAGACCGCCCACCCCAGCATCAGCGGCCTCTCGCGGAGCGATAGCGACCTACAGGGCTACCGGATATACCTTCAGCTCACCGCACAGCTCTACTACACCGCTACCCTCAGCAAAAGCTGGCTGGGAAGCACAACAACCTATACTCTACCTGACCTTTCGGCCCCCGGCTTGTTGGGCTACACTACCCCTACCTCAGGGGGAGGATCTTTCAAAATTGACGCTATTCTAGGCAACAAAAACCTTTTTGCCCTTGACGTCAACAACCTCAGTGCTTTCCAGTCGGGGGATTACCTCCAGGTAGCTACCGCTGAGACTAATTCTTTCACCGTAGGCGGTGGCTCCATCTCCCTTCCCTAAACCATGCCCACCTGGATCCTGGATCTGAGCGGATGCAGCGTTCTCTACGGCGATGAGGTGCCCTATGCGCACATGGCTTTGGTCGGTACTGCTGCTGGTTTCGGCTTGCGCACCCTCCTCCCCCAGCCTGAGCCTCTCCCCCAGCCGGGCCGCGCTGGGGGAGGAGGTGGAGGCCCGGCTGGGGGGGATGAGCGCGGAGGGAGCGCAGGTTTTTGTCGGCGGGACCGAGGCCGCGGTCACCCTTCGTGAGGCCACCACCCTGCGCTTTCGGGTGCCCACCAACCTTTCCGGCGGCCCCCAGGTGGTGCGGGTGGTGCGGGGGACACAGGAGGCCCGCGCCACCCTGGGGGTGCTGGGCCAGGTGGACCGCAACCGCATCCTGCTGCGGTTGCCCCTAGGCCAGACCCCCCGCCTGCCCACGGGCTTTACGCTGCTTCGAAGGGACGATCTCCAGGGCTGCGGCTTTGCCCTGGCGGAGCTGGGCTACAGCGGGGATGCCCTGGGCCGGGCCCTAGCGGAGCTGGAAGCCCAGGACCCCAGCTACAAGGCCGACCCCGAGAGCCTGTGGAGCCTGAGCAGTTGGGGTGGGGAGGTGGTAGGGGCCCCACTGGCCCATAACCGAGGAGTGGGGGGCCGTGGGGTGCGGGTGGCGGTGCTGGACACCGGGGTGGACGGGGCCATCCCCCAGCTTCCCGGCTACGACTTTGTAGAGGGCGACGCCGCGCCGCAGGACGCCTTCCCGGGCGGCCACGGCACCGGGGCAGCGGGTTTGGTGGTGGAGGTGGCCCCGGAGGCCCAGATCATCCCGGTACGGGTCTGCGATGGGAATGGGGTCTGCCGGGCCAGCCGGGTGGTGCGGGGGGTGTGCTGGGTGGTGGGAAACCGCCAAGGCCCCACCGTGCTGAACCTGAGCCTGGGAGGCGACACCCCGGTGGAGGCCCTTAAGCTCGCCCTCCAGGCCGCTTTGGGCCAGGGGATCCCGGTGGCGGCCGCTGCGGGCAACCAGGGGAACCAGGGTAGCCCCGCCCACTACCCGGCGGCCTTTGACCTGCCGGGGCTGGTGGCGGTGGGGGCGCTGGAGCAGGACCCCACCCAAGGGGGCTTGAGGCCCGCCCCCTACAGCACCCGCGGGGCCTATGTGGATCTGGCGGCGCCGGGCACGGCCCTCGAATGCGTGACCCCTGGCGGGGGGCTGGGAAGCTGCACCGGCACCTCCTTCGCCACCCCCATCGTGGCTGGGGCCATGGCCCTGTGGCTCTCCACTAATCCCAACCTTTCTCCTGCCCAGCTTCAGCAGGACCTCGAGCAGTACGCTAGGCCCCTGCCCCATCCGCCCCAGGAGGTGGGCAAGGGGATGGTGGACCTTTCCCAAAAGCCCTGAGCGAAGCCCTTCTGCCCCGGGGGCCAATTGGCCCCCGGGATGCTTTTTGGCCGAGGGGAGTTCATGGCCGGTTCAGGCTTAGTTAAGGGGGGGATTGCTACATTCAGGCTGGAAGCTTCAAAAGCTTCAGAAAGGAGTCCTGGATGCTTAGAAAAATGGCCCTAGCCCTCGCGTTACCCGCGGCCCTTGTCCTGGGGGGCTGCTCGAGCCCCACCGGCTCGGTCTCCCTTGAGGATGTCCAACGTAATGCCCAAGCGACTTTAGAGGAGGCCGGAACCCTTGTCGGGCAGGCGCTTACCGCGTTCTCGGATGTGGTACCTGTCAGCCTCCGCCCCCAAGCCTCGAACTACGCCACCGTCGCCACCGTGGTTTCCGATAGTGAGGAAACTCGGGTCTTAGCACACCTGGGGCCCAGCGACTCGGACACCAACGGCTACGGCCTGGGAGGTATCGTAACCATCACCATCAAGTGTTCAAGCACCGGTAAGTGCAGCAGCCCGGGCTCGGCAATCGGCAAACCCTCGAGCACGAACGGCCAACGGGTAATGAACTGGTACGGTGCCCAAGGCCAAGGGGGTCGGGCCGTGCAAACCCTACCCCTCGGCCTGACCACGGGAGTGCCCACGGCTGGGCCCCAAATCCACCCTTGTTTCACCGGGCCTCTGGTGAGCTGGAGAAAGTGGGGCAACATCTACGTCTTCGATGGGTGCCAGTACTTCAACCCCGCGCGGGTCATTGCCCATGTTGAAGGCGAGCTGCCCAGCGACCTGCCCCTCCAACCGATGAACCTGAACCTACCTGCGTTGGATAACTTCAAGGATCGTCTGAAGGCCCTTATTGAAGTCAGCCCCAAGAAGGGCCTTATCAATAACGGCGAAATGGCCCTCCTGTTCCGCCGGGATATTCAAGTAGCTCTGGTTCCCTACACGGCTGCCCCGAGCAGTTCCTCCCTCGAGGACTACCTGGGCCAACCCTTAGGAATCCTCTACTGGCGGGAAGAAGGGCATGCTCCCTTGCTCGCTGAAGCGAAGCTGGTGCGGGAAGAGCCCGAGTACTACCTGGTGCTCCAGGATCTCGCCACCGGGGAGAGGGTGGCCCGCCACCGGGTGGGCGAAATTGATTGCCCCCCGTGCGCAACCCTCCCCGTTTCCCTCAGCATCGAAGACCGCGTGGAGGGCGATGCCCTGCTGGGGCTCACCTTTCGCGGGTTGGCCCTTAGGGGCATTGAGAAAAAGGACATCCGCTAAAAGGAGGCAGCATGCCCGTTCGCACTTGGATCAAGGTTCAAGGGGTCGCACTCCTGCTTGTAGCCCTGGTGGCTTGTACTGGCCCCTCCCAAGTCTGCACCGGCCCCACTTGCCCCGTGGCCCATTGGCCCCTGGATGAGCTCCCAGGGGCTACCAGCGTGGCCGAGACCGTGCAGAACCTCACCGGCATCCCCAAGCCGGGGGCCGTGCAAAGCCTCTTCAACCCAGGCGGGCCCTGGAGCGTTTTGGGACACATGGGCAAAGCTTTCTACTTCCCCGGAAACGGGGATAGCTACGTGGAGGTGCCCAGCACCCCTAGCCTCACCCCGGCCCGGTTCATCCTCACAGCCTGGGTGGCCCCAGTGCAGTGCGGAATGGGGGCCTACTACCCGGTGGTGGACAAGTGGGATCCGAACACGGGGACGGGCTACGCCCTTTACCTCGAGGGCGTGGGCCCCGGCCAGGTGCGCCCCGTAGCGCGGCTAAACGGCGCCACCTTTACGGGAACAACTACCTTTGCGGCCAACTATGACCCCAACGCCAACACCGGCACCTGGACGGAGGTGAGGCTCAAGGTGGACGGCACCCTGGGGGCCTTCTTCGTGAACGGAACCCCCGCGGGCACCTTCACCGCCCCTACAGGGCTTTCCAACACCATTCCCCTCTGGATGGGGGCCATGCACCAGGCCCCAAGCGGCTTGTACTACTGCGAGATTGGCCTGGACGAAGTCCGGCTCGACAAGATCCCAGGTCAGTGGAGCGGTCAGTAGGAGGGAAGGGTATGCGGAAGATGGGCCTTCCCCTTGCGCTTGGGCTTCTTTCAGCCTGCAGCGGCCCGGGTGCCCCTTCCCTCACGGTGAACCTGGTGGATGGCCTAGGCGAGCCCCTCCAGCCCCTGGCCGCGGCCTGGCGGGTGGGGTCTGGGGCTTGGCTTGCCCTCCCCACGGGGCAGTCCAGCTGGGTCCTGCCCCTGCCCGCGGGATCGGGCGCCACCTTCGCGGTGGGCTTCCGGTGCCCAAGCGCGAGCCCCCTTTCCTACGTGAGCCTCGAGGCCAAACGGAACGAGGTGGGAAACGCCCTAATCCTGCGTTGCCCCCTGGACTGGCATAGCCCCACCGCGGTGGTTTCCGGAAACGCCAACCCCTCCGTGAACGGGACGGCCTTCTCCGCCCGGGGGCAGGCCAACGTCACCGGTGGGAGCTTCAACGGTCTGACCGCCCCCCAAGGGCCGGGGTGGGAGGTGGCCGTCCTGGGAAGCCTCGGGGGGGCCACCTATTTCGGCCGGAGCGGGCTGATCCCCATCCCCTCTAGCCCCACCCTCACCCTCTCCCCCGCCCTCGCCCTCACCGCCGTCACCCCCACGGGCTTCCCTTCCCGCGCCCAGGTGCACCTGGACACCGGGGTGACGGTGGACCTCGCGGCCTGGAACGGGGGGAGCCAGACCGTCCCCCGCCCAGACCCCAGCGCCCTCACCCCAGGGGAGCTCCTGGAGGTCCACGCCGACCTCGTGACGAGCCTGAGCATCCTCCGCCTCGCCAACCAGGACCCCCTGGCGGCCCCGGGAAGCACAGTGAACCTTCCCGTACCTTCCCACACCTTCGCCGTGGTGCAGATCCATACCGCCAATGCCCTCCCCACCTTCACCTTCACCCCCTTAGGAAGCGTGGGCTTCTCCTCAGGGCTCAACCCCTTGGGCTACGCCCTCCTCCTGGCCGAGCCCGGGGCGCGCTACTGGCGGCACTTCGCAAGCCCGGGGGTGGCCACCGGCCCCACCTACACCTTCAACCTGGAGCAGGCCCCGGGGTTTTCCGGGGTGGTGCCGAGCGGGGGTAGCGTCCAGCTCTGCGCCTCCGCTTTCGGGGGGGACCAGCCCCTGGCGGGCCTCCTCACCTCGAGGCCCCTCCCTCAGGAGACCTCGACCTGTTACACCCTCTTCCTAGACCGCCACCACCCCGGGCGCTTCGAGGTGGCGCAGCATTTTCTGAGCTTCACCTGGTAGGCCCTCCGCTTTCCCCCTCAGCCCAGGGTCTCACCGGGGCGAGGGGGCTCAGCTTTGGGCCCTTCCGAGTGCAGCCCGCACCTTTCCGGAGGCTTCTAGGCGTCTGGCTGGTTTCTGCAAGCACCCCCAGGGCATGGGCCTGGTTTGGGCGGCGGAAAGCAAGCCCACTGGTCCGGAGGGTGGGGGCCATTTTTCGGTTATAATGTGCTTGCAATGGCAGGAAAACCGCAGCGCGTTCCTTTAAGGGATCTCCGGTCGTGTAAGGAATTATGTGTAAGGGTATGTGTATGAATGGGGGTACCGGTCGTGTAAGGAA
>NZ_JBBIMD010000068.1:0-11429 GCF_037444525.1 Thermus sp.
AGAAAAATCCCCATGGGACTTGGGGGAAAGGCCTGTCGGGCCCTTTTTCTGGGGTCCCCGCCTAGGAAAGCTTCGGGGGCACTTAGGTCGTAGGATGGGGGGCGTGGAAGCCATCGTCCTGGCAGGGGGGCGCGAGCCCTGGGCGGAGAAGTACGGGGTGAGGAGCAAGGCCCTGGTGCCTTTTCGGGGAAGGCCCATGGTGGAGTGGGTGCTGGAGGCCCTGGTGGGGGCGGGGCTGGAGCCCATCTACGTGGGGGAGAACCCGGGCCTCACGCCCCCCCCTAAGCGCACCCTCGAGGACCGGGGGAGCCTCCTGGACAACCTCGAGGCCGCCCTGGCCCATGCGGAGGGCCGGGTTTTGGTGGCCACGGGGGACCTCCCCCACCTCACCCCCGAGGCGGTGCGCTTCGTGCTGGAAAACGCGCCCCAAGCGGCCCTGGTGTACCCCATCGTGCCCAAGGAGCGGGTGGAGGCCCGCTTTCCCGGAAACCGCCGCACCTACGCCCGCCTACGGGAAGGGGTCTACACTGGGGGGAACCTCCTCCTTTTGGACAAGGCCCTCTTCTTCCAGGCCCTTCCCCTGGCCCGGCGGGTGGTGGCCCTGAGGAAAAACCCCCTGGCCCTGGCCCGGCTCGTGGGGTGGGACGTCCTCCTCAAGCTCCTCCTTGGACGCCTCGGCCTTGCCGAGGTGGAGGCCCGGGCGGGGCGGATCCTGGGGGTGGAGGCCAGGGCCCTGGTGGTCCCCCACCCCGAGGTGGGGGTGGACGTGGACCGGGAGGAGGACCTGGTAAGCTAAGCCCATGCGCACGGTGAAGGAACTCCGCCTGGCGGGGCTTTTCGCCTACCTGGCCGCCTTGGTGGTGGGGCTTCTCCTCTCCCTTCTCCTCCACGTCCTCCTGGGGGGTGGGGGGCGGCTTGGGTGGGAGGGGTTTAACTTTTGGGGCTTAGTGGAAGGGTTTTTCTTCCTCTTCGCCTTCACCTTTACCCTCTACCTGGCCCAGCAGGCGGTGCGGGTGCCCTGCGCCACCCTCCTCACCGCGGGGCTCCTTGCCCCTAAGCCCGCCTACCGCCTGGCCAAGCCCCTGCCCCGGGTGGAGGCCCTCGAGGCCTACGAGGGCCGGGGGGTGGCCCTCCTGGTCCAGGAGGGGCGGCCCGTGGCCCTCCTGGGCCTTTCCGACGGGGTCCTGCCCCTGGAGGAGGTGCCGGGGGTGGAGGCGGAGGTGGCCGCCTCCGAGCTCCTTCCCCTCTTTTTCCGCCAGCCCCTGGTGCTGGTCTACCGGGGGGAGGAGGTGGCGGGGGCCATTCCCCGGGAGGCCCTTGACAGGCCGGGCCTTGGCCTAAAATAGGGGGGAGCGGATGCTCGGGAGGTGAAGGATGCCGCACGTAATCTGCGAGCCCTGCATCGGCGTAAAGGACCAGTCCTGCGTGGAAGTCTGCCCGGTGGAGTGCATCTACGACGGGGGGGACCAGTTTTACATCCACCCCGAGGAGTGCATTGACTGTGGGGCCTGCGTGCCCGCCTGCCCGGTGAACGCCATCTTCCCCGAGGAGGACGTTCCCGAGCAGTGGAAGTCCTACATTGAGAAGAACCGCAAGCTGGCGGGTCTGGAGTAACCCCTAGAGGGGCCGCATGTACCACTGGATGGCCGGCCCCCCATCCTTCACGTAGCGGAACCCCTGGGCCAGGAAGAAGCGCTGCGCCCGGGGGTTATTCCCGTAGACCACCGCGTAAAGCCGCTCCATGCCCCCAAGGCCCTCCACCAGGTGGGCCAGGGCCCTTCGCCCCAAGCCCTGCCCCTGGCGGTCCTCCCGGATGAGGAGGAGGCTTAAGGTGGCGTCCCCCTCCTCGGGGTAGTGGAGCTTGTAGTCCAGGTAGCCCAAGGGCTCCGGCCCCTGGAAGAGCAAGAAGGCCCGCCGCCTGGCATCTTGGGCCAGGGTGTTGAGGTCCTGGAGGACGTCCTCCAGGGTGGGGAGCTCCATGCCGATCAGGGTGAAGTAGCCGGGGCTGGCCCGGTAAACCGCGTGCACCAGGGGGGCCTCCTCCTCGGGGCTATACCCCAGGGGGCGGAGTTCCAGGCTTAGGGTCCGCATCCCGCCCTATGCTACCCTTCCTGCTCTGAGGATGGGGTGAAAAAAACCCTCCCCGGAAGTCCGGGGAGGGTTTCCCTGAAGCCGTTACTTGCGGGCCGGCTCCACCACGGTGACGTTCACCGCCTGGGGGCCCTTGCCGTTCTTGCCCGGCTCCACCTCAAAGGTGACGATGTCGCCCTCGTTCAGGGTGCGGAACCCCTTGGCGTTGATGGCGCTGAAGTGGACGAACACGTCCGTGTCGCCCTCACGCTCAATGAAGCCGTAGCCCTTCTCCGCGTTAAACCACTTGACCCGACCCTTCTGCATACCGCTCCTTCTTCTTCCGCGACCCCACGGGGGCACGTATCCGGGCCTCGAGGGCTTGCTTTGACCCCTGGGGGCCTCCTCGAGGGGGCCCGGAATAATTCACTATACCACGAAGGGGCTATTTGCGGAAGAACCCTTTAAGCCTTTCCCAAAACCCCTCGGGGGCCACCCCCTCCCCCACCTCCTCCGCGTAGGCCCTTAGGAGCCTTTGCGCTTTCGGGGAGAGCTTTTTGGGTACGGCAAGCTCCACCACCACCCTAAGGGCCCCTCGGCCCCGCCCGTGGGGGTAGGGGAGGCCCTGCCCCTCCAGGACGAAGGTCTCCCCAGGGCTGGTGCCGGGGGGGAGGTCCAGGGGGATGGGGCCCTCGAGGCCCGGCACCTCCACCCGGGCCCCCAGGGCCGCCTGGGCCAGGCCGATCCGGAGGCGGTAGACCAGGTCTGCCCCCTCCCGCTCCAGGGTGGGGTGGGGCTGCACCTTGAGGCGCACGTAGAGGTCCCCAGGGCCCCCAGGGGCCAGGTTGCCGTACCCCGGGACCCTCAGGAGGTGCCCCTCGTCCATCCCAGGGGGGATGCGCACCTTGAGCCTCTCCTCCCGGGCCACCCGTCCCCGGCCGTGGCAGGTGGGGCAGGTTGCCTTGAGGAGGAACCCCTGGCCCCGGCAGTGGGGGCAGGTGGCGCGCTGGAGGAGGGTGCCGAAGAACCCCCGGCGGTAGGCCTCCACCACCCCCTGCCCCCCGCAGGTGGGGCAGGGAACCCGCCGCCCCCCCTGCCCCCCGCAGGCCTCGCAGGGCACAAGCCGGGCGTAGACCACCTCCACCTCCTTGCCCTGGAGGAGGTCTTTAAGCTCCACCTCCACCTGCACCTCCAGGTCCTCCCCCCTTGGGGCATGGCGGGCGGGGCGGAAGCCGAAGACTTGGCCAAAGAGGTCAAAGAGGTCCTCCATCTTAAGCTCCGGCTCGCCGAGAAGCTCCCGGTCGTACTGGGCCCTTTTTTCTGGGTCGGAGAGGACCGCGTAGGCCTCGTTGATCTCCTTAAAGCGCTCCTCTGCCTCCTTGTCTCCCGGGTTGCGGTCGGGGTGGTACTTGAGGGCCAGCTGGCGGTAAGCCCGTTTGATCTCCTCCTGGGTGGCCTCCCGGCTCACCCCCAGGATGGCGTAGTAGTCCTTCATCCCCACCTAGCACTTTACAAGCTTCTCCCCCTTCTGCTAGAGTGGGCCCCAATGAGGCTCCTGCGAGCTATCCGGTAGGGGGCCCCTTCCTTCGGGAAGGGCCCCCCCGGTCTTGGCCGCGGGGGCCTCGCTTTTTGGAGGCCGAAGATGCTCCTTTTAACCCCCGGACCCACCCCCATCCCGGAACGCGTGCAGAAGGCCCTCCTCCGTCCCATGCGGAGCCATTTGGACCCCGAGGTCCTTTCCGTAAACCGGGCCATCCAGGACCGCTTGCGAACCCTCTTCGGCGCGCCGGAAGGCACCCTTTTGGCGGCCCTGGCCGGCTCGGGAAGCCTGGCCATGGAGGCGGGGTTTGCCAACCTGGACTCGGGGCCGGTGCTCGTCCTCGTGAACGGGGCCTTTTCCGCCCGCATGGCGGAGATGGCCAGGCTCCACGGCCTAGACCCCACCCCTTTGGAGTTTCCGCCGGGGGAGCCCGTGGACCCCGAAAGGGTGGCCCAGGCCCTGAAGGCGAAGCCCTACCGCATGGTGGCCATGGTGCACGGGGAGACCAGCACCGGGGTCCTGAACCCCGCGGAGGCGGTGGGGGCCCTGGCCAAGGAGGCTGGGGCGCTTTTCTATCTGGACGCGGTGACCACCCTGGGCATGCTCCCCTTCTCCATGGAGGCCATGGGGGTGGACTACGCCTTCACGGGAAGCCAGAAGTGCCTCTCCGCCCCCCCGGGCCTGGCCCCCGTGGCCGCTTCCCCCAGCGCCCGGAAGGCCTTTCGGGCCAAGCGGGGCTGGTACCTGGACCTGGAGCGGGTGGCGGAGCACTGGGAGCGGGGGGGGTACCACCACACCACCCCGGTCCTCCTGCACTTCGCCCTCCTCGAGGCCCTGGACCTGGCCCTGGAGGAGGGGATCCCCGCGCGCGCCCGCCGGGCTCAGGAGACCCACGCCTGGCTCCTTGAGGAGCTTTCCGCCCGGGGCTTCCGCCCCTACCCCAAGGAGAGCCCCCTCCCCACCGTCCTGGTGGTCCGCCCCCCTGAAGGGGTGGAGGCGGACCGGTTGGTGAGGGCCCTCCACGGGGAAGGGGTGGCGGTGGCGGGGGGCATCGGCCCCACCCGGGGGCAGGTCCTCAGGCTTGGCCTCATGGGGGAGGGGGCGCGCCTGGAGATGTACGAGGCCTTCTTGAGGGCCCTGGACCGCGTCCTGGCCCTAGCGTAGGAAGAAGTAGCCGTAGACCAAGGCCAGGGCCATGCGGTAGAGGGCGAAGGGGGTAAACCCGACCTGCTCCACCAGGGCCAGCATGGCCCGCACGGTGAAGAGGGCGGTGAGGAGGGCGGCGAGGAAGCCGAACCCCAAAAGCCCCCACCCCCCCTCCACCACCTCGGGGGCGCTTTTCAGGAGGTCGTAGCCCACGGCGATGAGCATGGTGGGAAGGGCCAGGAGAAAGCTGAACTCCGCCGCCCCTTTCCGGCTTAGGCCTACGAGAAGCCCCCCTAGGATGGTGGCCCCGCTCCGGCTGGTGCCGGGGACGAGGGCGGCGAGGCCCTGGAAGAAGCCGATGAGGAGGAGCCCCGCCCAGGGAAGCTCCAGGGCATCCCGGTACCGGGCCCGTTGGGCCAGACGGTCCGCCAGGAGGAGGAGGAGCCCCACCCCGAAGAGGGCCAGGACCACCACCCGGTCATTCCCCAGCACCTCCCCCTTGATAAAGGGGTAGAGGAGAAAGCCCATGGCCCCGGTGGGCAGGAAGGCCACCCCCACCCGCAGCCAAAGGGCAGGATCGCTTAGGAAGCGGCGGCCGTAGAGGAGGAGGATGGCCAGGATGGCCCCAAGCTGGATGGCGATGAGGAAGGTTTTCAAAAACGCGTCCTCCTCCACGGGCAAGCCCAGAAGATGGAAGAGCAGGGTGAGGTGGCCGGTGGAGGAGACGGGCAGGAACTCCGTGAGGCCCTCCACTATCCCCAGGAGAAGGGCTTCCCAAGCGCTCATGGAGCCCATGCTACCATGGGCCTTGTGGAGGTCTCCGTCCTCATTCCCGCCGCCGGGGAGGGCCAGCGCCTGGGCCTTGGCCCCAAGGCCTTCTTGAAGGTGGGGGGGAAGACCCTTCTGGAGTGGACCCTCGCCGCCTTCCGGGAAGCGGCGGAGGTCCTGGTGGCCCTGCCCCCAGGGGCCGAGCCCCCTAAGGGCCTGAGGGCGGTCTTCCTGGAGGGGGGCCCCACCCGCCAGGCCTCCGTGGCCCGGCTTCTGAGGGCGGCAAGCCTCCCCTTGGTCCTGGTGCACGATGTGGCCCGGCCCTTCGTAAGCCGGGGCCTGATAGACCGGGTCCTCACCGCGGCGCGGGCCCAGGGGGCCGCGGTGCCCGTGCTGCCCCTTCCCGACACCCTCATCCACCCTGAGGGGGAGGCGTACGGGGAGGTGGTGCCCCGGGAGGCGTTGCGCCAGGTCCAGACCCCCCAGGGCTTCTTCACCGCCCTCCTCCGGGAGGCCCACGCCTACGCGGAGAAGAAGGCCCTTTCCGCCACGGACGACGCCCAGCTGGTGCGCGCCCTGGGCTACCCCGTGGCCCTGGTGGAGGGGGAGCGGGCGGCCTTCAAGATCACCTACCCCGAAGACCTCCTTCTGGCGGAGGCCCTGGCCCAGGTATGGAACGCCTAGCGGTGGGCAAGGTCAACCTGGGGCTTTCCCTTTTGGGAAGGCGGCCCGATGGCTACCACGAGCTCCATACCCTCTTTGCGGCCCTCTCCTTCGGGGACCGGCTCTTCCTGGAGCCCATCCCCGAGGGCATCCAGTTCCGGGGGCGGTATGGCCGGAGGAACCTGGCCTACCGGGCGGCGGAGGCCTACCTAAGGGCTGCGGGCTGGCCCGGGGGGGTGCGGATCGTCCTGGAAAAGGCCCTCCCCGAGGGGGCGGGCCTTGGAGGGGGGAGCTCGGACGCGGCCCAGGTCCTCCTGGCCCTAAAGAAGCTCTACCCCAGGGAGGTGGACCTCGAGGCCCTGGCCCTCGCCTTGGGAGCGGACGTGCCCTTCTTCCTGCGGGGTGGGGTGGCCGAGGGCCGGGGGGTGGGGGAGCGGCTTCGGCCCCTTGCCCTCCCCCCCCTGCCGGTGGTGGTCTTCGCCCCGGGGCTCCGCCTCCCCACCCCCAAGGTGTACGGGGAGGTGAAGCCCCACGACTTCGCCCCAGAGCTTCCGGTGGAGGAGATCCTAAGGGCTCTGGAAAGGGGGGAGGAGCCCCCCTATTGGAATAGCCTCGAGGGCCCCGCCTTCCGCCTCCACCCGGAGCTTAAAGAGGTGAAGGTTAGGCTCCAGGCCTTGGGGCTACGGGGCGTCCTCCTTTCCGGTTCGGGGAGCGCCTTCTTTGGCCTGGTGGAGGACGAGGGCCACGCGGGGCAGGCGGCGCGGGCCCTAAGGTATCATGGGTTTGCCCGGGCGGGCTGGCTTGGGGGTGGGTATGGACCGACTGGAAACCTTATTGGGCCCCAATCGGGCTCTCCTCTCTGAGATACAGGCCCTGCCCCTCCGCTGGGACCGGGAGCGGTTCCTCTTCTGGTTAAAGCAGGACTACCCTTTCGTGGAGGCCCTTTACCGCTATTTGGTGGGCCTCCTCCTCGAGGCGCCTCAGGCCCACCGCCTTCCCCTGGTCCACGCCCTTTTGGCCACGGTGGAGGAGCTAGACTGGCTCCTTACCCAAGGGGCAAGCCCCCAGGACCCCGTCCACCCCGTGCGCCGGGCCTACGTGGCTCTTCTGGAGGAGATGGGGGGGCTCCCTTACCCCTACCGCCTGGTCCTCTTCTACTTTCTCAACCGGCTTTTCCTGGACGCCTGGAACGCCCATGTCCAAGGGGAGAGCCCCTGGCAGGAGCTTTCCGAGCACTGGTCGGCCCCTGAGTTCCAGGCCGTGCTCTTTGACCTGGAGGCCCTGGCCCAAGGCCTCCTCCCGGAGTTGGACCCCAAGCTCCTGGAGGGGTACCTCCTCCGCATCCTGGAGATGGAGAAGGCCACCTGGAGCCTCCTTTTGTGAAGGGGACAGGGGTGCTTTTGGGGCCCCCGCCGAAGCGGAAGCTTCGGCGGGGTACCTAGTTGAGCTCCTCGCCCCAGGCCTCTTCAAAGAGGCGCTTGGCCTCCTGCAGGGTGATCTCCAGGGTTTGGGCCACCTCTTCCGCCAGGAGGTAGATGGCCCGCCGCAGGGCCTGGCGGTCCAGGTCGGGGAGGCCCCTTTCCAGCTCCCAGGCTCTAAGCTGCCCCGCCATCTGGGCGATGCGGTAGGGGTTGCCGTCCGCCAGGATCTCGCTGGTCTTGCGGTGGCGGGCAGCCCACTGCTTGGGGAGGGGCATGCGGCCGTTTTTGAGGAGGTCTAGGATGACCGGGACCTCCTCGGGGCTCAAGGCCTTGCGCATCCCCACGCTCTGGGGGGCTTCCACGGGTACATAGGCCTTGGAGCGGGAACCCGGGAAGTCCACCTGGTAGTAGGATCGGCTCACGCCGCTAATGCTCCTTTGGGCGATGCCGGCCACCACACCCACCCCGTAGGGGGGTAGGACCACCTTGTCCCCGGGACGGAACTCTCTCACGGCGCCACTCCTTTCCGGAGCACCAGAAGGAGGTGCTCCATGTAGGCTTCGGTTTCCAGCTGGGGGCTACACCCCAGGGCCGCGATCACGGCGGCGGTGGGGCGGGGGGAGAGCTCCGGCCGTACCGCCCCCTCCTCCTGGCCGCTTCGGACGAGCTCTTCCAGGAGGCGGAGGTAGTGCTCGTGGAGGCCCTTAAGCCAGGGGGTAGGGTCCTCCATGGCCTCCCGGGCCACCGCGGCCCAAAGCCCCCGCCACTCGTCCACCCAGGCCAGGCGTTTCCTGAGGACAGCCTCGAGGCGAAGAAAAAAGGGCGCCTTGCGGCGCACCTCCTCCTCCACCTCGCGGTAAAAGGCCCAGGTCCTTTCCTCCACCAGGGCCTTGAGGAGGTCTTTCTTGTCGCGGAAGTAGAGGTAGATGGTTCCCTTCCCCACCTCCGCTCTCCGGGCCACCTCCTCCATCTTGAGCCCGGAAAGCCCCCGCTCCCGGAGGACAGCCAAGGTGGCCTCGAGGATGGCCTTCTTCTTTTCCTTGGCAAGCGCCCCCGAGGGGGATACCGTCGCGGCCACGAACCCAAGTCTACCACAGGCCCCTTTCCCTTTCATGAGGAAGGCGCTACCCTAATGGGTATAGGGAGGTGAACATGCGCCAGGGCTTCTTCGCCTTGCTCACCGCCGATCCCCTCAAGGGCGCCCTCCGCCAGGTGGAGGCCCGCCTTCTGGAGGAGGCCCGGGGGGAGGCGCTCTTCCTGGTCCCCTACCCCCTAAGGGACCTGGCCGAGGCCTGGCGCCTGGTCTACCGGGATTTGGGTCTCAGGCGGGGCCGGGTCCTCTACCTCAGGCGGCGGGAGGAGGCCTTTGACCCGGGGGTGGCGGGCCAGGTGGCCCAAAGCCCCCTGGTCCTCCTGGCCGCGGAGGGCCTGCCGGAGTTTTTGGACCTTATCCGGGGGAGCCTCCTCCTCCAGGCCCTTCTGGAGGTCCACCGCCGGGGAGGCGGGGTGGTGGCCCTGGGGGAGGCCGCGGGGCTTCTGGGGGAGGCGGCCTTTTACGCCCTGGAAGGGGAGGTGCGGGCCCGGCTGGGCCTCGCCCTCCTCAAGGGCCTGGCCCTCCTGCCCCGGGTGGAGGAGAGGGGGCGCTTCCTCGCCCTCTCCCGCCTGGTGGCGGACAACCCCGACCTGGTGGGCCTAGGCCTTTTGGAGAACACCGCCCTCCGCCTCCTTAAGGGCCTAGGGGAGGTCTGGGCTGGGGAGGTGACCCTAGTGGACGCCGGGGGGGCAGAGTTCACCCACCGGGGGGTGAAGGGCCTGAGGGTGGACGTCCTCTCGGAGGGGGCCCGCTTCCCCCTGCCCGGGCTAGACTAGGGGCATGCCTTCGGGCCGTGCCCACGAGGCCATCAACCTCACGGTCTTGGGAGCTTTGGCCCTTCTTGGCCTTAGGGCCAAAGGCCCCGCCCTCTGGGAGGACCCTTGGGTCCTCTCCTTTGCCCTGGGCTACCTGGGGGGTACCTTTCTCCTAACCCCCGACCTGGACCTGGCGGAAAGGGGGGTGAGGGCGAGCCGCCGCTGGGGGGTTTTGGGCCTCCTCTGGCGGCCCTACGGCTGGCTTTTCCGCCACCGGGGGCTATCCCACACCTGGGTCTTAGGCCCCCTCACCCGCCTGGGGTATCTGGCCTTGCTCCTGGCCTTGCTCTACGGCCTCCTCCAGGGGGTCTCCTCCCTCCTGGGCTCCACCTGGAGCCTCGCCCTTCCCCCCTGGCCCAAGGAAGCCCTTTGGGCGGCCCTTCTTGGGTACTACCTGTCCCAGTGGCTTCACCTCCTGGCCGACGGTATCCTTCCCGATCACGACCTGAGGCGCTTCCGCCGGCCAAGGTGAGGCGGTTTACACACCCTAGGAGTAGCCCCGTGCCAGCATAGGGTATGCGGTTCTACAAGGCGATCCTTTTGGGGTTGGCCCTCCTACCCGCCCTGGCGGTGAACCTAGGGGACCCCCTGCCCCCCTTTTCCCTGGTGGACCCCAAGGGGCAGGAGGTGACCCCGGCCACCATGAAAAAGCCCGCGGTCATCGTCTTTTGGGCCAGTTGGTGCCCGGTCTGCCGGGCGGAGTTCCCCACCCTGCACAAGGTGGCCGAGGAGACGGGGGTCCCCTTCTACGTCATCAGCCGGGAGCCCAAGGACACCCGGGAGGTGGTCCTGGCCTACATGAAGGACTACCCCCGCTTCATCCCCCTCTTGGCCGGGAAGGACAAGCCCCACGAGGTGGCGGGCCGCTTCCGGGTCACGGGCCAGCCTTGGACCTTCGTGGTGGATGGGGAGGGGCGGGTGGTGGCCCTCTTCGCGGGCCGGGCTGGGCGGGAAGCCCTCCTAGACGCCCTTCTCCTCGGCGGGGTTGACCTCCCATAGCTCCGCCCGCCGGGTCTCCCCCAGGGGGGTGAGGGTGAGGAGGAAGTCTGCCCCCATCTCGGGCTTCCCCCACTCCACCAGGACCAGCCGGGCCCCCTCCCGGGCGGCCTCGAGGAGGGGGAAAAGGGTCTTGGGCTCCCTGAGGCGGTAGAGGTCCGCGTGAACCACTTCCCCTTCCGGGGTGGGGTAGTGGTGTATGAGGGTGTAGGTGGGGCTGGTGACCCGGCCCCTAAACCCTAGGGCCTCCGCCAGGAAGCGTACCAGGGTGGTCTTCCCCGCCCCCAAGGGGCCCTTTAGGGCCACCACCGCCCCAAAGGGGAGGAGGGGTAGGAGGGCTTGGGCCAGGGCCTGGGTGTCCTCGAGGCCCTGCAGGGTCCGTTCCAGGAGCTTCCGCATAACAAAAAAGGCCCCGAAGGGCCTTCTGGTGCCGGGAGCGGGACTTGAACCCGCACGCCCTTGCGGGCACCACCCCCTCAAGATGGCGTGTCTACCAAGTTCCACCATCCCGGCAGGGCGCGCCTCAGCGCACCGTTCAGTTTAGCAAAACCCCGCCCCATGTCAAGGTGCTGTAGTTGGCCAGCACATTTGAGACTCTGTGAGGACCCCCTCCTCCTTGAGCTTAGCCAGGAACTCCAAGGGCGCAAGACCCCCCAAAGCCCGGTGCAGCCTCCGCCCGTTGTAGTAGTCCAAATACGCATCCAACTCCCGCTGAAGCCCCTCAATCCCAGAAGGCAGAGGACGCGTGTAAAACTCGTCCCGAAACGCCCGCTGCATGCGCTCCACATGCCCATTCAACTTGGGACTCCGCGGAGGAAGCTCAAACAACCGGATGCCCAAACCCCTACAGGCCTCCTCAAACTCCGCCATAAACTCGCTACCCCCATCCACCTGCACCGCCCGGATGGGAAACGGAC